>DWVD01000034.1 GCA_019120395.1 Candidatus Gemmiger faecigallinarum | reverse complement strand
CGTCGCCCTTGGCCAGGGCGGCGGCGGCGGTCAGCCAGCCGGCGTTGCGGCCCATGATCTCCACGATGGTGACGTACTTGGTGCCGTAAACGGTGGCGTCCCGGATGACTTCCTTCATGACGACGCCGATGTACTTGGCCGCCGAGCCGTAGCCGGGGGTGTGGTCGGTGACCATCAGGTCGTTGTCGATGGTCTTGGGCACGCCCATAAAGCGGATGTCGCTGCCCACATGCTGGCCGTAGTCCGCCAGCTTGCCGATGGTGTCCATGCTGTCGTTGCCGCCGATGTAGAAGAAGTAGCCGATGTCCAGCTCTTTCAAAATGTCGAACAGCTTGACGTAGACGGCCTCGCCCTCCGGCGTATGCCAGTCGGGCAGTTTGTAACGGCAGCTGCCCAGGTAGCTGGACGGCGTGCGCTTGAGCAGCTCGATGTCCATGGCGGTCTTGAGATGCTCGCCCAGGTCGGTGACGCGGCGCTCCAAAAGGCCGGCCACGCCGTGCATCATGCCGTAGACCTTGCCGGCCCCACGGCGTTTGGCGCTTTCATACACGCCCGCCAGGCTTGCGTTGATGACGGAAGTCGGGCCGCCGGACTGGCCCACGATCGCATTTTTTGCCATGTGTACATCCTCCCTGTCTGATTCGGTCGTCGCTGTGGGCGCGGCTTTCCCGCTGCGGAAAGCTCCGCGCTGTTTCGTTGTATTTAGTGTATCATAACCGGCCGGTTTTGCAAATTGCAGTTGTTGCGGACACATTTGCCGCTATATGGACACCAATGTTCCGCAATGCGGAACCAAACCGGCGACAAGGCGGCATACAGCCGGGGAAAAGGTTCCGGGATGCGGAACAATCGGGTGTGAAAATTTTCGCAAAAAGACAGGGGACGGCATTGCAAAAATTGCGGTGCAGCCAAACAAAAAAGCCGCCTGCGCGGGGCAGGCGGCTTTGGCGTGTCGGGTTTCTCGGCACGCGCAAAAGGGGCGGCAGCCCCCAAACAAGGCGCGGTTACTGCGCGGGCTCCTCCAGGTGGATGTGGCGGGGCACGCCGTTGATGTAGATGGGGGTCAGTTCGGCCTGGATCAGCGGGCGGGCGTAACGCTCAAAAGCGTCGGTGACCTGCATGCCGTCGGGGGTGATCCAGTCCAGCGGCACCCGCTTTTCCTGGTTGGCCACAGCGGTCACGTCCACCATCTCGGTGGCGATGCGGTAGGGCTGGTCGGACACGCGGCGGATGGCGGCCATGCGGCCGGTCTCGCCGTTGTAGGCGGCCTCCACCGCGGCGCCGCCCACCTGGTAGGCCTCGGTCACGTCGGTGCGGCTGGCCAGGTGGCTGGCGCACCGCTGCAGGGTGGAAAACTCGATGGCGCGGGTCTTGCAGCCCAGCCGGACCCGGATCAGCTCGGCCAGATAACGGCTGGTGCCGGACAGGATGGCCTTGTGGCCGAAGGCGTCCAGCTGGCCGGCCGTGGAGACCAGATCGCACAGGAAAACGCCGTCGGCATTGCGCACGCCCTCGCTGACGGCAATGATGACGTTGTGCCGGGTGCGCTCCAGCTCGGCCACCTTGCTCAGGAAGGCGGCCTCGTCAAAGCGGCGCTCCGGCAGCAGGATCAGGTCGGGGCCGTCGCAGTCGGCACCCTTGGCCAGGGCGGCCGCGGCGGTCAGCCAGCCGGCGTTGCGGCCCATGATCTCGGCCACCGTCACGCTGCGGATGTTGTAGACGCTGGAATCGCAGATGACCTCTTTCAGGATCGTCGCCACATATTTGGCGGCGCTGCCGTAGCCGGGGGTGTGGTCGGTCAGCGTCAGGTCGTTGTCAATGGTCTTGGGCACGCCGATGAACCGCACCGGGCTGTTAACCGCCGCGCCGTAGCGGGCCAGCTTGGCGATGGTGTCCATGCTGTCGTTGCCGCCGATGTAGAACACCGCGCCGATGGCGTGCTGCTCAAACAGGGCGAACAGCTGGCGGAAGGGGCGGTCGTCCACGTCAGGGTCGGGCAGCTTGTAGCGGCAGCTGCCCAAAAAGCTGGACGGCGTGCGCTTGAGCAGCTCGATCTGCATCTTGTCGGCGAAATGATCGTCCAGATCCACGATGCGGCCCTCCAGCAGGCCCTCGATGCCGTACTGCATGCCGTAAACATGCGCCGCGCCAAACGCCTTGGCGCTCTCATACACGCCGGCCAGGCTCGCGTTGATGACGGCGGTGGGGCCGCCCGACTGGCCGACCAGAACATTTGTCCATGCCATTTGTGATTCTCCTTTTAATAACGCTCGGCCCCGCTCCCGGCGCCTTGCAAGATGTACTTTTCGATGGCCTGGGCCACGCCGTCGTGGTTGTTGTCGCCGGTCACGGCGGCGGCGGCGGCCAGCACCTCCGGCTGGGCGTTGCCCATGGCCACCCCCAGCCCCGCCATGCGGATCATGGCCAGGTCGTTGTCCGAGTCCCCGCAGGCCATCACGTTTTCGCGGGTATAGCCCAGCGTTTCGGCCAGGGCCACCAGCGCCCGGCCCTTGGTCACGCCGGGGGCGTTCAGCTCCAGGTTGGCGCCCAGGCTGGCGGTGGCCTCCACCCGGCAGGCGGCCAGCACCGCCGCGCGGGCGGCGTCGCGGGTGGCATAGTCCGGGTACAGGATGCTGAATTTCTCAATGCCGCGGGCGTGCCGGCGCATCAGCTCGTGCATGTCCTGCACCGGGATGCGGCTGTCCCGCAGGTAGGGGCGCAGCTCCGGCGGCGAAAACTCCACCATTTTGTCCAGGTTGTCCGCCGTGGTGTAGGATCTGCCGTCGATAAAAATGCTCAGCGCGCTGTCGAACCCGCGCACGATGTCGTAGACCTGCATGGCAAGGTCCGCGTCAAAGGTCAGCTCCACAATGCGGCGCCCGGTGGCCAGCTCGGTGACGGTGGCGCCGTTGGAGGTCAGCGCATAGCGCACGCCGGGTAGCTGCAAAAACTCCTGCGGCACGCCGGTCACCGGCCGGCCGGTGGCCGGCAGCACCGTCACGCCCCGGTCGATGGCCGTCCGCATGGCCGCCATGGTGCGCGGCGAGATGCGTTTTTGGTCGTCGAACACCGTCCCGTCCAGGTCCAGCCCCAGCACACGGATATCCTGCATGGTCTGCCCACTCTCCCTCTGTTTCGGGCGGCCGCCTGCCCGCCCGCGCCCTGCAAAGGCGCTGTCCTTTCACATACCTACTCACGATTGTATCCGATTTTGCGGCGTATTGCAACAAAATCCGGGTAAAATCTGCGCGGTGGGCAAATGCCGGGTTTTGGCCTCTCGACTTTGCGGGGGCGGGGTGGTATCATGGTAGGCAGAGAACGGCGGAAACGCCCCGAAAAAGGAGTGGGACGATGGAAAAGCAGGGCGGCCGGCGCATCTGGCAGGTGGACGCGCTGCGGGGGCTGGCGCTTTTGAATATGCTGGTCTACCATGGCATGTACGACTGGGTGTATGTATTCGGGCACGGCAACAGCTGGTACGACATCGGCGCGCCGGGCTGCCATGTGTGGCAGCAGTACATCTGCTGGAGCTTTATCCTGCTGTCCGGGTTCAGCTTTTCGATGGCGCGCAAGCCCTGGAAAAACGGCCTGATCGTGGCCGGCTGCGCCCTGGTGCTGACGGCGGTCACCGCCGTTGCCATGCCGTCGGAGCTGATCCTGTTCGGCGTGCTGCACCTGAACGCCTGTGCGGTGCTGCTGACCTGGCTTTTGCGCCCGCTGCTGGGCAGGGTCCCCGCGTGGGCCGGCCTGGCGGGCAGCGCGGCGCTGTTTTTTGTGACTAACCAGCTGCCCTACGGCTTTTTGGGCTTTGAGGGGCTGCACCTGGCCGCCCTGCCGCAAAGCTTGTACAGCGCCAACCTGTTCTGGCTGGGCCTGCCCGACCTGACGCGGTTTTCCTCGGCGGATTATTTCCCGATTCTGCCCTGGGTGTTTTTGTTCTGGTGCGGCTTTTACGCCTGGAAACTGCTGGGAAAACGGGCCGCCGCCCACGCCGGGCAAAGCCCGGCGGCGCTGCGCCCGCTGTGCGCGGTGGGCAGCCGCACGCTGCTGGTCTACATGCTGCACCAGCCGGTGATCTTTGGCGCGCTGTGGGTGGTGGACGCGGCGATGCGGGGCTGAACGCCAAGTGCAAAGCGACGGCGGGGAAAGCCTTCTGCCGCCCTTGCCATGCCCTGGCAAAGGCGGTATAATACCATTATATGCAATTGTATGCGATATGCCGCCGGGATGAATGTGCCCGGCGAAACTACGGCAGGGAAGGAGGGCCCATATGCTGATCAGCCTGGTGGTGCCCTGTTATAACGAGGAGGAAGCCATGCCCCTTTTTTACAAGGAGGCTTCCCGCGTTGCGGCGCAGATGAAAGAAAGCCACGGCGCCGACTTTGAATTTATTTTTGTGGACGACGGCTCCAAAGACGGCACCCTGCGGGTGGCCAGACAGCTGCACGACGCCGATCCGCGGGTGCGGTATGTCTCGTTCAGCCGCAATTTTGGCAAGGAGGCGGGCATCTACGCCGGCCTGCAGGCTGCCAAAGGCGACTATGTGGCCACGCTGGACGCCGACCTGCAGGACCCGCCCGCCCTTCTGCCCCAAATGCTGGACACGCTGCTGACCGGCGACTGGGACTGCGCCGCCACCCGCCGCACCACCCGCAAGGGAGAGCCGCCGGTGCGCAGCTGGTTTGCCCGCAAGTTCTACCAGATCATCAACAAGCTGGGCGACACCGAGATCGTGGACGGTGCACGGGATTTCCGCCTGATGAGCCGCCGCATGACCGACGCGGTGCTGCAGCTGGCCGAGTACAACCGCTTTTCCAAAGGCATTTTCAGCTGGGTGGGCTTCCGCACCAAATGGTTCGACTACGAAAATGTCGAGCGGGTGGCCGGCCAGACCAAGTGGAATTTCTGGAGCCTGTTCAAATACTCCATCGAGGGCATCGTCGGCTTTTCCACCGCGCCGCTGGTGTTTGCGGCGCTGGTGGGCGTGGTGTTCTGCTTCGCGGCGTTCTGCGGCATCATCTTTGTGGCGGTGCGGGCGCTGCTGTTCGGCGACCCCACTTCCGGCTGGCCCAGCATGATCTGCATCCTGCTTTTGTGCAGCGGCCTGCAGCTGTTCTGCCTGGGCATTGTGGGCGAGTATCTGTCCAAGACCTACCTGGAGGTCAAGCACCGCCCCATCTACATCGCCCAGGAGACCGAGGCCGACCGCGACGCCCGCAGCGCCCGCTGAAAGCAGGCCCCTGTCCCCGGCATTTCTGCCTGATCCGAGTATCCCCCAAACAAAAGCCGCCCGCCCGGACGACCATCGCGTTCCGGCGGGCGGCTTTTGTGTCAGGGAGCATCCGAAAATCCCCGGCACGAATACGGCACGTTTGATTTATCGGATACGATCCGGTATTCGGCCGCCCCGGCGGCCTGTTGAAAAAACCAAGGAGGACCCTTAACCATGCAGCAGAAAAACATCCCTGCCGCTCAGGGCGGCGCCGACCTGGGCAGCGGCAGCGTCGGCCGGCTTTTGTTCAAGCTGGCCGTGCCGGCCATCGTGGCGCAGGTCATCAACGTGTTGTACAACATGGTGGACCGCATGTACATCGGCCACCTGCCGGAGATCGGCGAGACCGCGCTGACCGGCGTGGGCGTCTGCTTCCCGCTGATCACCGCCATCTCGGCCTTTGCTGCGCTGGTGTCCATGGGCGGCGCGCCCCGCGCGTCCATCTTCCTGGGCCGCGGCGACAAGGAGACCGCCGAAAAGATCCTGGGCAACTGCGCCACCGCCCTGGTCGTGGTGGGCGTGGCGCTTACGGCGGTGTTCTTTGCCTTCGGCTACCAGCTGCTGGGGCTGTTCGGCGCGTCAGAGGATACCATCGGCTATGCCTGGCAGTATTTCAGCATCTATCTGGTGGGCACCATCTTTGTGCAGGCGTCGCTGGGCCTCAACGCCTTCATCAACGCCCAGGGCTACACCATGGTGGGCATGCTGACGGTGGTCATCGGCGCGGTGCTCAACATCATTTTGGACCCCATCCTGATGTTCGGCTTTGACATGGGCGTGGCCGGCGCGGCGCTGGCCACCATCATCTCCCAGGCGATTTCGGCGGCGTTCACCGTGTGGTTTTTGTGCTCCAAGCGCAGCTATCTGCGGCTGAAGGCGTCCAACCTGCGCCTGGTGGGCAAGATCTTGTGGCCCAGCATCGCGCTGGGGCTTTCGCCCTTTGTGATGCAGCTGACCGAGAGCGTTATCTCCATCTGCTTCAACACCCAGCTGCAGATCTACGGCGGGGACATCGCCGTGGGCGCCATGACCATCCTGTCCAGCGTGATGCAGTTTGCCATGCTGCCGCTGCAGGGCCTGACCCAGGGCGCGCAGCCCATCACCAGCTTCAACTTCGGTGCAGGCAAGATGGACCGGGTGGTCAAGGCCTTCCGCATCCTGCTGATCTCCTGCCTGACCTACGCCACCGCGCTGTGGGCCATCTGCGAGTTTGCGCCCCAGCTGGTCATCGGTATCTTTACGCCGGCGGACGGCGCGCTGGGCGTGTACACCCGCAGCGCGCTGCGCATCTATATGGCGGCCAGCCTGCTGTTCGGCGCGCAGATCGCCTGCCAGCAGACTTTTGTGGCGCTGGGCAAGGCGGGCATCAGCCTGTTTTTGGCGGTGCTGCGCAAGATCATCCTGCTGGTGCCGCTGATCTTCCTGCTGCCGCGGGTGCTGCCCATCGCGCAGGACACGGCGGTGTTCCTGGCCGAGCCGGTGGCGGACACGCTGGCCGTCATCACCACCTGCACGATGTTCGGCATCGTGTTCGGCGGCATGGTCAAAAAGAAAAAATAAAGACGGACGCATCACAAAGCCGGCCGTTAAACCGGCATCCCCGCCCTGACTGTCAGGGCGGGGAATTTTTTTGCGGGCGTGCGATTTGAGGCTGCATCGGCCGTACTTGTGCAGATCACACAAAAAACAGCACGCATCTTTGACAATCCAGCCAAAGGGGCGTATACTGGGGCCACAAAATAAACCGGCGGGCGGCGGTACAGCGCGCCCGCCCCTGGGGGAATCGTCCATGAATCTGCACACCCTGCCCCGGCTGCCCGCCGCCGCGCTGACCACCCTCTCCTCCCGGCAGGAGGAAGCCGCCTTTGCGCTGCTGTCCTTCAGCGGCGGCATTGCGGGCGGGTTCGGCAGCGTTTTCTGCGGGCATGTATTCGCCAATGCGCAGACCGGCAGCATGATCAGCATGGCGTCCGAGCTGTACGCCGGGCAATGGCTGGGCGTGGCCTCCCGGCTGGGCGGGCTGGCGCTGTTTGTGCTGGGCATTGCGCTGACGGTGGTCCTGCCCGCGCGGCTGTTCGGCGGCGACTCCCGCCGCTGGCAGCGCGCCTGCCTGCTGGTGGAGACCTTCTGCTTTGCGCTGCAGGGGCTGCTCCCGCGGGAGGCTTTGTCCGTGGTCTCCTATGCGCTGTATCTGTGGCCGGTATTTTTTGCCGCGGCGTTGCAGTACAACACCTTCACGGCGCTGCACGGGGTGCCAGTGTCCACGCTGTTCTGCACCAACAACCTCCGCCAGCTGACGCTGCACGCCCTGATATGGCGGCGGATGCGCCGCGCCCGCACCCCCGAAGCCGCCGCAGAAGCGCGGCGGGAGCTGCGGATCAGCCTGACCTATCTGGTGGTCACGCTGCTGTTTTTTGCCGGGGTGGTGTTCAGCGTGTTTACGCTGGAACTGCTGGGCGCCGGGCAGATGTTCCTGTGCGCGGGGCTTTTGTTTGCGCTGTGGCTGTGGCGGACGGCGGCCGCCCGCGCCCAGGGCGATTGACAGCGGGGCGGCCCGGGGAGTATGCTGGGATCAGGAAGCGGCAGGGCGCACGCCCTGCTGAAAGAGGAGGATCTGCATGAAACTTTGGCTTTCCCGCAGCGGGCGAAGGGGCGGATATGCCGCCCGCCTGCTGCTCCGGACGGCGGGCGTCGTTGTGCTGGCCATGGCGCTGACCTGTGCCGCGGCGGCCGCCGCGATGGCGTTTGACTGGCCGCGGGAACCGGTCCTGCTGACGGCGGTGCTGGCGATCACCGGGCTGGCAGTGGGGATCGCGGTCGGCATCGGGCGGCGCGGCGCGGCGGATACGCTGGTGTTCTGCCGGGACGACGCCGGGCGGCTGTTTGTGGTGGACGCCCGCAGCTACGCGCCGATGAAAGCGAACGGCCGCAACCTTGTGGCCGCGGCGCGCCGGACCCAGCGGGTGCTGGGCAACCTGACCGGCGGCGTTCTGCAAAAATATATGGCACAGCCCCAAAGCCTGACCGGGCTGGCGCCGCAGGTCCTGGCGGTGGAAAACCGGAAGCCCTCGGCCGGCGGGGACGCGCTGGTGTGCGTTGTGCGCATGCCCAACGGCGCCGAGGCAAGGCAGAGTTACTGGATCGCCGGGGACATGGACGACCGGGACGAGCTGCTGCGGGAGCTGGAACGGCTGAGTTCGCTGGAAAGCCGCGTGGAACCCAGGGACACCCGCCATACCGGGCCGCTGCTGGTCAGCGCCGCGGCGGCGGCGCTGTTCGGCGCGCTGTGCGCGGCAAGCCACCCGGCGGTGGCGGTGCTGGACGGGCGGCTGTACTTTCCCTGCCTGGGGCTGGCGTTCTGCGCAGTGTGCGCGGTGGTATGGTTTACCGTCAAGCGCAGCCGGGGCGAATAACGCAGGCGGCGCAAAGCGCGGGTGACCGGAGAAGGCAAAGGTCCCGCGGGGACTGCGCAGCGGCGCAAAATCGCGGAAAGGCGGCAGCTACAAGGCAGGGGGGCGCGGCATACCTGGCGTATGGCAAGCCCCGATCATGCAGCAGACGCTTTTCCGTCGGGATTTTGCGGCTTTGTTCGCTTATGGGACCGCGCGCAAGGCTTTGCGGCCGGCCGCGCTTCTGGCCGGCCTTGCCTTTCTGGCCGCTGCGCATTTTTCTGGCCCCCTGTGTTGCTATCCTTCCCCGATTCATGGTATAATGAGACAGTTATTGTAAATGGTGCGCCGCGGCGGGGCGGCAGGACGGGCGCCTGCACCGCATCCTTTGGCTTTGTCCCATCCCGGCGCGCCGGGGGCGGTGCATCCTTTTGTGAAAGCCACAGGGGGGCGCCGTTTTCCTGTTGCCGGCACAGCGGCAGCGGGGCGGCCCGGCTCCGGGACGTCCCTGGCAGGGGACCTGCCTATTTTCGACCGTGCGGGAGGGCCGCCATGTATCTTTGCTATGCAGCGGACGAACAGTTCAGTATGCAGACCGGCGTCAGTATGCTTTCGGTCCTGCATGCTACCCCCGTGCGCCCAATCTGCTTTTTTATCTTGGACGGCGGGCTCCAGCCGCGCAGCCGCGCGACGCTGAGCGCGCTTGCCGCCGCCCATGACGCGGAAGTCCGGTATATCGACATCCTGCCCCAGCTGGACAGCATCCGCCGTTACGGCCAGAAAGCGTGGGGCGATTTCCCCTCGCTGGTGACCTGGGCGCGGCTGTTTCTGCCGCAGCTTTTGCCGGCCGAGGTGGACCGGGTCCTGTACCTGGACGGCGACACGCTGGTGGCGGGCGATTTGTCGGAGCTGTACGCCACCGACCTTTCGGGAGTGTCCATCGCCGCGGTGGAGGACTGCGTCAACCGCCAGTACCGGGCCGCGCTGGGCCTGACGCCCGAAGCGCCCTATATCAATGCAGGCGTGCTGCTGTTCCACATCGCCCAGCTGCGCCGGACCATCCCGTTCAACTGGGCGGACCTGTACTTCCGGGAAGGCAAGGTCTACCCCATGGCGGACCAGGACGTGATCAACCTGATGTTTGCCGACAGTTGCCGCCATCTGCCGCTGCGCTACAACTACAACGTCTGGTTCCGCACCTTATCCCCGGCCGGGCTGCGCCTGCTGATGGAGGACCCCACGCTGTGCAGCTTTTCGGACCAGGAGGTCGCCGACTGCGCGCAGGGCGCGGTGATCTATCATTTCAACACCTGCAAGCTGGTGATCCGGCCCTGGTATCAGGGGCAGACGGACCCGGCGGGGGAGCTTTGGCGGGCGATGTACGCCCAAAGCCCCTGGGCCGGACAGCCTTTTTCTGCCGAGCCGCAGAACCTGACCCGCGGCGACCGGCGGGACCGGCGGATGTATCAGCTCTTTGGCCGCCGGGTATTCCCCTATGTGCACGAGATCGACTTCCGCCTGCGCAGCTTTTTCAGCCGCCTTCTGCTCCGCCGCGGCAGGAAAGGGAACTGAAGCCGCGCGGCGGCCGCATCTGAAAAACAAAAAGCAGACGCCCCCGCGGGGCGTCTGCTTTTTTGCGGTCCTGCGGCAATCAGGTGGCGTCCGGCCCGGGGGCGGACGCCCGGCGGGAAGCCTCGGCGGCCTGCGCCTGCATGCGGGCGGCAACCTCCGCCCGGGAAAGGGGCGCGACACGGCCGTCCTTCACCTCGTAGACGATGTCGCAGCTGCGGATGGTGGTCAGCCGGTGGGCAATGATGATGATGGTCTTGCTGCCCTGCAGGCTGTTGATGGCATCCATGACGGCGGTCTCGGTCTCGCTGTCCAGCGCGCTGGTGGCCTCGTCCAGGACCAGCAGTTCGGGCGAATGGTACAGCGCCCGGGCAATGCCGATGCGCTGGCGCTGGCCGCCCGAGAGCTTGACCCCCTGGTCGCCCACGCGGGTGTCCAGGCCGTTTTCCAGGCTGCGGACAAACCCGTCCAGCTGGGCGCTTTTCAGCGCCTGCCAGACCTTCTCGTCGCTGATCTCCTGCTGTTCCATGCCGAAAGTCACGTTGGCGCGGATGGTATCGTCGATCAGATAGATGTTCTGCGGGATGTAGGAGACCAGCCGGTGCCAGCTGGAAATGTTGCGGTAGATGTCGACCCCGTCCACCAGGACCCGCCCCTGCTGCGGGGGGATCAGGCCCAGGATGATGTCGGCAATGGTGGTCTTGCCGGCGCCGGACGGCCCGATGAAAGCCACCGATTTGTTTTTGGGGATGACCAGATCAACGCCGCGGAAAACCGGCTCCTCCTTGCTGGGGTAGGTGAAGGTGACGTCCTCGACCGAGATCTGGCGCTCCAGCGCGATCGGCTCGGAGGAGACCTCCGGCGCGGCGCAGCGCATGGCCCGGGCGCGGCGCATATCCTCGCACAGGGCGTCCAGGCCCGGCAGCGACGCCATCACGCTGCTGGCGTTGCTCATGATCCGGTTGAAGGAGGGCAGCAGCCGCATGGCCGCCATGGCAAACACCGACAGCACCGAGATGTAGTTCTGCACCGGCGCGCCGCCGGCGATCTGCACCGCCACGATGCTGAGCAGGCCGCCGATGCAGGCGATCTCGATCATGGGGCGGCTGAGCATCTGGTTCAGGTTCTGTTCGCGGTCGGCGTCGGCATAGGCGTAGTTGGCGGCGGTGTAATTGCGGAAGAAGAAGGACTCCCGCCCCATCACCTTGATCTCTTTGATGCCGTGGAAGGTCTGCAGCAGCCACTTTTCCTTGGCGGCGTACCGCTCGCGGAAGCGCTCGCCGCAGGCGGCAAGGCGGCGGCGGTAAAAATGGGTGAACACCAGGATGAACAGCGCCATGATGGCCAGCAGCGACAGCATCGTCTGGGGGGACTGCACCATCAGATAGACGGCCAGCGTCAGGGCGGTAAAGCTCTCGCACAGGATGTTCAGCAGCGCCAGGATCAGCGCAAAGCACAGGTCCACGTCGGTGGAAAGGCTGCGCAGCAGGTCCGAGACGTTGTGGTCGATCAGCGAAAGATAATCCTGCCGCATGTACACCTGCATCATCTCGTTGGAGATGCGGGCCTTGTTTTTGTAGGTGAAGTCGAACTGCAGGTTGTACATGAACAGCAGGTACAGGTCCTTGACCAGATAGACAAAGATCAGCGCCACGCAGGCTTTGATGATGAAATCCCGCGCGTCGGCGGCCTGCAGCAGGCGGGCCAGCAGGGCGTAGATCTCGTTGGTCTGCAGCACGGCGGGGTCCATGATCACATTGACCAGCGGCAGAATGGCGGAAACGCCCAGCAGCTCCAGAAAGCTGCCGATGATAAAGGCGATCAGAAGAAAGAAAAAATGGATCTTCTGCCTTCTGTCCAGGATGTAGTTGAGCTTTTTCAGCACAGAGGGGGCCTCCTCCCGGCTGTATGTTGGCGGCGTGCGCCGCAGCACAGGTCCAACCCATTATATCACAGTTTCCAGGGCTTTTGTAAAATTATCCGCAAATTTTTATGGGCCGTTCCGGGCGTGCGGCGGGCGCACTGTACAAGCCGCCCCGCCGTGCGGTATAATAAAGTTCCGGACCGCGCCGCGGCCGGGACACAACATCGGGGAAGGGAACGGCGGAACTGGGATGAAACGTCTGGTCATTGGCATAACGGCACATGTATGAGCTAAAAGACGGTCACACCTGCTAATATAATTGAATAATGTGATAAAGCCGCTTGTTTTGTGTGAAATAGGCGGCTTTTTAACTTACAAAGACCATTCAAGGAAACTTGAGTGGTCTTTTCTTTTTAAGGAGGAATTTATCTTTGAATACTCAAATCATCGCCGTTGCCAACCAGAAGGGCGGCGTCGGCAAAACGACGACCTGTGCCAACCTGGGGATTGGACTGGCGCAGGCCGGAAAGAAAGTGCTGCTGGTTGACGGCGACCCGCAAGGCAGCCTAACTATCAGCCTGGGGCACCCTCAACCGGACAAGCTGCCCTTTACCCTGTCGGACGCAATGGGCCGCATCCTGATGGATGAACCGCTACGCCCCGGCGAGGGTATCCTGCACCACTCGGAGGGCGTTGACCTGATGCCCGCCGACATTCAGCTCTCCGGCATGGAAGTGTCGCTGGTAAACGCCATGAGCCGGGAGACCATTCTGCGGCAGTACCTGGATACTGTGAAGGGGCAGTATTCCCATATTCTCATCGACTGTCAGCCCTCCCTGGGTATGCTTACGGTCAACGCTCTGGCCGCCGCCAACAGGATCATAGTCCCCGTCCAGGCGGAGTATCTGCCCGCCAAGGGCCTGGAGCAGCTGCTGTCCACCATCAACAAGGTCAAGCGACAGCTGAACCCCAAGCTCCAGATCGACGGCATCCTGCTGACGATGGTGGACAACCGTACCAACTTTGCCAAGGAGATCGCCGCCCTGCTGCGCGAAACCTACGGCAGCAAAATCAAGGTGTTTGGCACCGAGATTCCCCATTCGGTCCGGGCAAAGGAAATCAGCGCCGAGGGCAAGAGTATTTTCGCCCATGATCCCAATGGCAAGGTAGCGGAGGGTTACAAAAATCTGACTAAGGAGGTGTTGAAACTTGAAAAGCAGCGCGAAAAAAGTAGAGCTGGCTTCGGTCGATGACCTGTTTTCCACTGAGGAAAGCCGTGCCGACGCCCAGCGGGAGAAGGTTCTGGAAATTCCCTTGTCGGAGCTGCACCC
>DWVD01000033.1 GCA_019120395.1 Candidatus Gemmiger faecigallinarum | reverse complement strand
TTTTTGAGCATTTTTGAATTGGTTTGTCGGGCCTGTTATCTCTTGGAGAACTGAGGCGCGCGACGGGCAGCCTTGAGGCCGTACTTCTTGCGCTCCTTCATACGAGGATCGCGGGTCAGGAAACCGGCCTTCTTCAGGGCGGGGCGCAGGTTGGGATCGTACTGCAGCAGGGCGCGGGACAGGCCATGGCGAATGGCGCCGGCCTGGCCGGAGCAGCCGCCGCCGACCACGTTGACGACGACGTCAAACTTGCCGTCGGTCTCGGTCAGGACCATGGGGCTGCGGACCAGCAGCTTCAGGGTGTCCAGGCCGAAGTAATCCTCGATGTCGCGGCCGTTGATGGTGACCTTGCCGGTGCCATTGTAGACGCGAACGCGGGCAACGGAATGCTTACGACGACCGGTGCCGTAGAAATAAGGTTTAGTCTCGTACATATTCGATTGCCTCCCTATCAAAGTTCAACAGCTTCGGGCTTCTGGGCAGCATGCTTGTGCTCAGCAGTCTTGTAGCAGTGCAGGCGGGTGAGGGCCTTGGCGCCGATGGTGTTCGAGGGGATCATGCCCTTGACGGCGTAGGTCATGGCCTTGTCGCTGTTCTCGGCCATCAGCTTCTTGTACTGGGTCTCTTTCAGGCCGCCGATGTACAGCGAGTGGGTGCGGTGGAACTTCTTTTCCAGCTTCTTGCCGGTCAGGACAGCCTCGTCGCAGTTGATGATGATGACATGGTCGCCGCAGTCAACATTCGGGGTAAACGTGACCTTGTCCTTGCCGCGCAGCAGCACGGCGGCCTTGGCGGCAACGCGGCCGAGGGGCTTGCCCGCGGCGTCGATCACATACCACTTGCGGTCAGCCATCTCTGCGGGCTTTGCGAGAGTAGTGCTCATAGTGTAAACCTCCATCTGATTTCCAAAAGCGCCGGGGCAGCGCCGTTTTTGGGGCCGTCCCGCTTATCGGTAAAGCGCGGCGGACCGCCGCGCCGTTTCGCGCAAGTGTGATTATAGCAAATCGGCGCTGGTTCGTCAATACCTAAAAACCGATTTTTTTAACTCATGCTGTGCACGCTCACAAATTCTCGCGTATGCTCTTGGATACTCTCGATTTCAAAAACACGATTTTTGAAAAAGTTTGCCGCCCCGCACAAAAACAGGCAGACGCTTTTGTGCAGGACGGCGGAAAAACGATTCAAACGGGGCTGCGGGACAGGGCGCGGGACGCCCTTACCCCTCGATCAGCCCAAAGTGGACAAAGCCCTGGTACAGGCCGTCCTTGTCCACATCGCCGGTGACCCAGCCGGCGGCGGCCCTGGCTTCGGGGCCGCCGGAACCCATGCAGCAGCTTTCGGCGCAGGACTCGAACATGGGGATGTCCACCTTGGCGTCGCCGAAAGCGATGGTGTCCGCCCGGGACGCGCCCAGGTGCTCCAGCAGTTTTTCGATGGCATAGCCCTTGCTGATGTTGGCCACGCCCAGGTCGCCGAACAGCGCGTGTTCGCCCTTGCCGCCCCAGGTGCCGACCTTCAAATGGGGGAAAGCCTCCCTGGCGTCCAGGTAATCCTGGTAGCTGTCCAGCACAAAGCTGACCTTGTTCAGGTCGTCCCGGTACAGCTCGCCGCCGAAGATCATGTCCGGGAAAACCTTGCGCACCGTCATCTCACCGGCGTTGGGCGCGCCCTTGCCGGCGGCGTAGTCCTGGATGGTGCGCTGGGCGCGCTCCTCAAAATGCTCGCTGGCAAACAGGCCGTTGTTGCTTTCCAGGTAAAACTCCAGCTCGCGGCTGTGCAGCCAGTCCACGATGGCGCGGCCGTCCTGGGCGGAGAGATGCTGGTCCAGCACCACCGTGCCGCCGTCCTCCACGTAGCTGCCGTTGCCGCCGATCATGCCGTCCAGCCCGATGGCCCACAGTTCCGGGTAAACCTCGGCTTTGCTGCGGCCGGTGCTGATGTAGACCCGGTGCCCGTTGGCCCGCGCGGCGCGCACCGCCCGCACGGCAGAATCGGGCAGGTTGCCGTTGTAATCCACCAGCGTGCCGTCCACGTCAAGGAAAACGATTTTTTTGTCCGCCATGGTTACCGCTCCAGTTCCTTTCGCATGTGCGAAAATTTCTTTCTTGTATCGCTATTGTACCCCACCGCTGCGGCGATGTCAAAGCCTGTTTTTCCGCCGCTGCGGCGCGGTGGGAACAGGCAATTTTTTCATGCGGCGGCGGTTGCATAACAGGCGCTGAACGGGTATACTGAAATTGGGGATTTTTACCCCGGGAGGCCGATTGCAATGAAAGCTGACGCATACCGTTTTGACGGCCGGACGCCCTGCGATCTTTCCAAGCTGCCCACCGATGCGGGCGGCGAGAAAGGCAAAAAGGACGAGTACGCCGCAAAGACCGCCGCCAACCTGCGGCGGATGGAGGCTTTGCAGGAAGCCTTGTACGCCGACGGGCGGGAAGGGCTGGTCATTTTGCTGCAGGCGCTGGACGCCGCCGGCAAGGACGGCACCATCAAGCACGTGATGGGCGGGCTGAACCCCCAGGGCGTGACGGTGTACAACTTCAAGCAGCCCACCAGGGCCGAGCTGCAGCACGACTATCTGTGGCGGGTGGGGCAGTGCCTGCCGCCCCGCGGGGGCATCGCCATCTTCAACCGCAGCTATTACGAGGATGTGCTGGTGGTGCGGATGCACGGCCTGCAAAAGACCTACCGCATGGCCGACCGGGTGCTGGAGGACGACGACGAGGCGTTTTTCCGCAAGCGCTACCGCCAGATCCGCCACTTTGAGGAATATCTGTACGAGAACAGCTTCCGGGTGGTCAAGATCTTTCTGCACGTGTCCAAAGCCGAGCAGAAAGAGCGTTTTTTGGAGCGTATCGACACGCCGGAAAAGAACTGGAAGTTCTCGGCGGCGGACATTGCCGAGCGCGCCCGCTTTGACGAGTACAACGACCTGTACAGCCAGGTCATCACCGAGACGGCCAGCAAACACGCCCCCTGGTACGCCCTGCCCGCCGACCAGAAATGGTATACCCGGTATCTGGTGTCGGAGGTGGTGGTGAACGCGCTGGAACAGTGCGCGCCGGCCTACCCCAGGGTGGACGCCGCCGCCCGCGCCGAGATGCAGAAAGCCCGGCGGCAGCTGCTGGCCGAGGACTGAAGCGGACGCGATGCCGTTTGCGAAACTGACAAAAACACCCCGATACAGGAAAGCGAGGAACGCCGCATGGCACCCATCCGGGTCTTGCAGGTGATGCCGGCCATGGACGCCGGCGGCATGGAAACGTTTGTGATGAACGTCTACCGCACCATCGACCGCACCCAGGTGCAGTTTGACTTTTTGTACCATTATAACAAGCCCTGTTTTTACGACGACGAAATCGCCGCGCTGGGCGGGCGGATCACCAAGCTGACCGTCCGGCAGGACAACAATATCCCGCGCTACCTGCGCCAGCTGGACGAATTTTTCGCCGCCAACCCTTACCGCATCATCCACGGGCATTACAGCGGCTTTGGCATGTTCTACAACCGGGCGGCCAAGCGCCGCGGCGTGCCGGTGCGGGTGGGCCACAGCCACAACACCGCCTACGAACCCAATCTGGTGGGCACGCTGGACCGGCTGATGAGCAGCCGGTTCGACCGCCTGCTGACCGACCGGTTTGCCTGCAGTCAAAAGGCAGGGGAGACGCTGTTTGGCAAAAGCCCCTTTACCGTGCTGCCCAACGGCATCCGGGTGGACGACTTTGCCAAACCCGAGCCCGGCGCCCGTAAGCGCATCCGCGCCCAGTGGCAGGTGCCCGACGGCGTGCCGCTGCTGGGGCACGTGGGGCGGTTTTCCAAACAGAAAAACCATCTGGGGCTGTTGGACATTTTCGCCGCGGTGCACCGCCGGGACCCCGACGCGTGGCTGGCGCTGCTGGGCGCCGGCCCGCTGGAGGGGGAGGTGCGCACCAGGGCCGATGCGCTGGGGCTGGCGGACCGGGTGATCTTTGCCGGCGTGCGCGGCGACACCGCCGCCTGCTACGCCGCCATGGACGCCTTTTTGCTGCCCAGCCTGTTCGAGGGGCTGCCGGTGGTGCTGGTGGAAGCCCAAGCTGCCGGCCTGCCCTGCTTTGTGTCCGACACCGTGGACCCCGGCGCGGCCTTTGCCGACGGCGTGCACTTTTTGCCGCTGGACGCGCCGGAAGCCTGGGCGCAGGCCCTCTGCGGCGGTGCGCTGGCCCGCAACCCCAACGCCCGGCGGCAGGCGGTGGACGCGGGGTACGACATCCGCACCTCTGCCCGGGTCCTGCAGCAATTTTACATAGGGCGCGCCGCCGGGGTGACGCCATGAGCGCCGCGCGCATCGCCGTGGTGGTGCCGGTGTACAACGCGGGCGAATACCTGCCGCTGTGCCTGGCGTCGCTGGCGGCCCAGAGCTTTGCCGACTTTGCCGCCATCCTGGTGGACGACGGCTCCACCGACGGCTCGGCCGCGGTGTGCGACCAGTGGGCCGCGCGGGACGCCCGCTTCCGGGTGTTGCACCTGCCCAACGGCGGGCCTGCCGCCGCCCGCGCCGCCGGGGTGCGCGCCGCACAGTGTGAGTATCTTGCCTTCTGCGACGCCGACGACCTGCTGCACCCGGCTTTTTTGCAGACGCTGCTGCATGCGGCCGAGACCAGCCTGCTGCCCATCGCCTGCTGCCGGTTCGACACCTTTTCGGACGCGCCGGCGCTGAACGCCGACCCGCCCAAAACGTACCGGGAACTGCTGGACCCGCAGCACCTGGACGCGCTGCTGCACGACCATGCGGTGGATTACAGCCTGTGCAACAAACTGTACGACGCCGCCCTGCTGATGCCGGACCTTTTGGACAACGGCCTGACCCACAATGAGGACCTTTTGGCCAACTGGCGGGCGTTTTTGCAGGCGCCGGGCATCGCTTTCTGCGATTTTGCGGGTTACCATTACCGCCAGCACGGGGGATCCTCCAGCCACCGGGCGCTGACTGCTGCCGAGATCGGCGACCACCTGACTGCCGCCCGCGCCGTCCGGGACAGCGCGCCGCCCTCCATGCAGGGCAGCGCCGGGGCTTTCTATTACGAAAAACTGGCCTACCTGGCCAGCCGCATCCTGCGCCGCCCCCATGACGCGGCTTTGGACGCCCCGCTGGGATCCCTGCGGGCCGAGCTGCGCGCCGGGCTGCGGGACCCGCTGCTGGGCGCCAACCCCCGCCTGCCCAAAGCGGTGCGCCTGGCCGCGCTGGCCAGCGTCTGTGCGCCGGGGGCCGCCCGGCTGCTGTTTGGCCTGATGCTGCGGGACCGGCAGTAAGCCGCTGAAAAGTTTGTGAAAAAGAGCCGCCCGGCCGCAAAATCCGGGCGGCCTGCCGCGTTGCACTATATTGAAGGATAGGGAGCCAAACAGGATCCCCGCATTTTTGGCTTGCCGGAAGCACCCGGATGGGGCATGTCCCGCCCGGGCGGCCGGCCAAAATGCGATTCCCCCGATGCGTTTCCGCACCCGGCCGCCGGCCGCGGTGCTTGACATAGAGTTAGGAGCTGCTGTATGCGCTTTTTGTTTGTTGTTGACAGCGTCGAATCGCCCCAGGCCGTCAACCCGGAGCTGGGGCGGCGGCTGGCGGCCTGCCTGGCGGAGCAGGGCCACCAGGTCCATCTGCTGGAACTGTGGGACGGCCAGACCCCGCCCCCTGCGCCCGCCGGCGCCGGCACCCCCGACGGCGTGGTACTGCATGACCTGCCCTTTGCCGACGAACGCCTGATGAACCAGGCGCTGGAAAACGGCGCAAAGCAGGGCAGCCCGCTGCCGCTGCGGCTGGCCCGGCTGGCGGTGCACCCCACCGCGGTGGGGGCGGCTTTCCGTCAGCTGGTTTTGCACAAGCCCCGCCGCCAGGAGGACACCCGCCTGGAGATCGAGCGGCTGGACGCCATCTATCACTTTGATTTTGTCACGGCGGTGGCCGCGCCCTACCGCGCCGCCTTTGCGCTGGAGCAGGCAGCCGTCACCGGCAAAAAGGTGCTGTGGCTGCTGGACCCCTACGCCGCCAACCGCAGCTACCAGGCGCCGGGCGGCTGGGCGCGGGAATTGCAGCTGATGCGCGCGGTGGATACCGCCTTTGTCACCCGCCAGGCGCTGCCCGACTACCAGTCCGGCCCGCTGGCCCCCTGCCGGGACAAGGTGTTTGAGCTGGCCTTCCCCGCGCTGGTGCCGCCCACCGCCGAGGTGGTGGACCCCCGCCGGGGCCGCGGGGCCATCCGCTGCGTGTTCTGCGGCACGCTGTACCCCAGGCTGCGCACGCCGGACTTTGCGCTGGAGCTGTTTGCCAAGCTGGACGACCCCGACGTCCGCCTGACGATGGTGGGCCGCGGCTGGGAGCATTTTGCCCCCCAGGCCGAGGCCGCCCGCCGTGCGCTGGGCAGCCGGGCGGAACTGTCCGGCCCGGTGGCGCCCGCCCACGCCAAGACGCTGGCCGGTCAGGCGGAAGTGCTGCTCAGCCTGGGCAACGCGGTGGACAACCAGATCCCCAGCAAACTGTTTGAGTATTTCGGCGCAGGAAAGCCGATTTTGCACCTGTCGGTCAGCGACGGCGACGCCGCGCTGCCCTACCTGAAACGCTACCCGCTGGCGCTGGTGCTGCGCGCCGCCGACGGCGCGACGCCGGAAGTGGTGGCGGGCCTGCGCGCCTGGCTGCACCGCAGCGCCGGCAAAAGCCTGAGCTACGCCCAGGCGGCGGCCATCTTCCCGGAATTCACCCCCGAAGCGGTGGCGCGGCGGTTCGTGCAGGTTGCGTCTCGTTGAGCGGGGGAGAGGAAGCGGCCGGGCGCGCCCCGGCAACAAGCAAGGAGGTTCCCATGCCCAAGATCCTGTGGCTCGTCAGCATCACGCTGCCCCAGGCGGCGGCCGCCGTCGGCCTGGCGTCCGACCAGGTGGGCGGCGGCTGGCTGGCCGGTATGCTGGACGCGCTGGCGCCGCAGCTGCGGCTGACCGTCGCCAGCGTGGACGCCCGCGCCAAAGCGCCGCTTTCCGGCGAGAAGGACGGCGTGCGCTTTGCGGTGCTGCCCGCCGCCGACGGCTTTGACGGGCTTCTGGCCGGGGAGGTCCCGGACCTGGTGCACATCTGGGGCACCGAGTACGCCGCCGCGGCCGTCATGCAGCAGGCGGCCGCCCGGCGGGGGCTGCCGGTGCTGGTGGGCATGCAGGGCGTCATGTCGGACTGCGCCGCCCACCTGTGCGACGGCGTGCCGCAGCCGTATCTGCATTCCAATCCCCTCCAGCGGGCCATCGACCGGGTGGTGCCGGGGGCGCTGCTGGACAAAATGCAGCGGCAGTTCGACGCCCTGGCCCAAAGCGAAGCTACGCTGCTGGCAAACGCCCGCCACGTGACCGGCCGCACCGGCTTTGACCGCCGCGCCGTGGCCGCCCTGGCCCCCCATGCCCGCTACTACCCCTGCAACGAGACACTGCGCCCGGCTTTCTGGCAGGCGGCGGGCAGCTGGCGCGCACGGGAGTTCGGCCGTGCCCCGGTCATCCTGATGAGCCAGGGCAATTATCCGCTCAAAAACCTGCACACCGCGCTGCTGGCCCTGCCGGCGCTGCTGCGCCGGTGGCCGGGGGCGGTGCTGCGGGTGGCAGGCTGGCCGCCGCTGGACAAAGGTCCGCTGCTGCGCCCGGTCATCCGTATGATGTTCCCTTACCAGACCTGGTGCGCCCGGCTGATCGCCCAAAACGGGCTGACCGGCCATGTGCAGTACACCGGCCCGCTGCAGGCGGCCGAGATGCGCCAGGCCTACCTGGACGCGGACCTGTTCCTGCTGCCCTCTTACAGCGAGAACAGCCCCAACAGCCTGGGCGAAGCCATGCTGCTGGGTCTGCCCTGCGTGGCCAGCCGGGTGGGCGGCGTCCCCGACGTGACGGGCGGCGGCGCGGGCGCAGTGCTGTACGGCCCCGCCGGCGACGCCGACGCGCTGGCCGCAGCGGCCGCGTCGGTGCTGGAGCTGCCCGACCACGGCGCCGCGCTGGGCAAAAAGGCAAGCGCGCTGGCCCGCGCCCAGCACGACCCGACAGCCAACGCCGCCCGGATGCTGTGCATTTACGGCCAGGTATTGCAGGCGGAGCAGGAGGCCGGCCATGACTGAGCAAACATCCGCCGTCCGCCCCGGCGCGGCAGGACCGGCAGGCGGCGCGGCGGCAAAGCTGCCGCCCGTCACCGCCATCGTGCCCTGCTACAACGCCGCCGCCACGCTGGAACGGGCGGCCGCCAGCATTCTGGACGGCGCGCCGGACAATTTGCAGCTGATTTTGGTGGACGACGGCTCCGCCGACGAGACCCCCGCCCTCTGCGACAAACTGGCGGCGGGGGACCGGCGCGTCCGGGCCATCCACCAGAAAAACGGCGGGGCGTCCGCCGCCCGCAATGCCGGACTGGACGCCGCGGCGGGGGAGTGGGTGCTGTTTGTGGACGCCGACGACGCGCTGCTGCCTGGCCTGTGGGACGCGCTGCCCGCGGCGTTTGCCGCAGACCCGCAGCTGATTTTGTTTGGCATGGCGCGGCAGAGCGGTCCCGCGCCCTGCCCGCTGGCCCCCGGCTTTTACCCCACCCCCGCCGACCTGGGGGACGCGCTGCGCCCGCTGCTGTTCGAGAGCGGCTACCTGGCCGCGCCCTACCCCAAGCTGTTCCGGCTGTCGGCGCTGCGCGCCGCCGGCCTGCGCTTTGACGAGGGGCTGAAAATCAACGAGGACGTCCTGTTCAACACAGTTTTTTTACAAAATTCCATTTCCATTTTCTGCTTGTCTGGTGTATACTATTACCAATATGATGGCCGGGCTGGGTCCCTGTCCCGCCGCCTGCGGGGCGACCTGCTGGACGCCGAGGCGTACACCGCCCCCGCGCTGGAAGCCATGCTGCGCCGCTGGGGCTACGACCCTGCGCCCTACCTGGCCGAAAGCCGCCTGCGCGCGGCGCTGAACCAGTACGGCCTGCTGACCGGCTGCAAGGGGGACATGTCTTTTGCCGAGCGCCGGGCGCTGTTTGCCCGCATCCTGGCGGACCCGGCGGCCCGCGATGCGCTGCGCAGCCGGCTGCGGCAGGACGCCCACCCGCTTTTGGCGGTGCCCTACCGCATCGGCGTTGCGCTGAACGCACCGGGCTGGCTGGCGGCTTATACGCTGTTCAAGCAGCGGTTTTTGTAAACAAACGGGCGGGCTGCCTGCGGCCCGGAGTTTCCGGCGCGGCCCGTGCCCGGACGGAGAGAAGAACTACCCGGAGGAGGTCGTGCAGATTTTGGAAGGGGTTAAATTTATGGAACGTATCTGTGTCAGTGTGATCGTGCCGATCTACAACACCAAGCCCTGGCTGGAGGAGTGTATCCGGAGCATCCTGGACCAGAAATTTGACCAGACCTTTGAGGTGATCCTGGTGGACGACGGCGCGACCGATGGCTGCGGCGAGCTGTGCGACCAGATGGCCGCCCAGGATAAGCGCATCCGGGTGATCCACCAGGAAAACCAGGGCCTGTCCGCGGCGCGCAACACCGGCATCGACGCCGCCCAGGGGCGGTACTACGCCTTTGTGGACTCGGACGACATCCTGCGCCCGACCTACCTGCAGACGCTGTACGACGCCTGCGAGAAGAACGACGCCTATATGTCCATCTGCGCGGTGGAGGATGTGCGGGAGGACGGCTCCAGCGCCGAGCCCCCCGCCTACACCATGCCCAGCGAGACCGGCGTCTTTTCCGGCAAAGAGCTGCTCAACCGTTTTTACGCGCCCAACGGCACCTACTATACCGTGGCCTGGAACAAGCTCTACCGCGCCGAGGTGTGGAAGCTGCTGCACTACCCGGAAGGCCGCCTGCACGAGGACGACTTTGTGGCCCACCGGCTGTTCTGGAGGTGCGACAAGGTGGTCTGCCTGGACGCGCAGCTCTACTGCTACCGCCTGCGCGGCGGCAGCATCTGCCGCACCAGCATCAAGCCGGAAGCCTTTGACGCGGTGGACGGCCTGGCCGACCGCTACCGTTTTTACGTGGAGAACGGCGCAGACCGCACCGTCATCGACAACGCCTACGCGGCCTGCTGGCGGCGGTACCTGTTTTTGTGCGCCAAGGTGCGCCAGAACCCGGAGCCCAAGCTGGTCAAGGCCATCTCCAAGGAGCAGTTTTTGATGCAGGGGCTGATCAGCTACCTGCCCAACTGCAAGCAGCTGAAAATGACCGAGAAGCTCTCGGCCGCCCGCTGGTCGATGATGCCGGCCGAAAGCCTCTGCCCCGCCAAAAAGTAAAGGCTGCCCCAAGCCCGCAACAAACTGCCGCCCGCCTTTGCGCTCAAAAGCGGGCGGCATTGCTGAACCCCGCAAAGGAGGCCCGGCTGTGCCGCTTGCAAAACCAGACAAAAAGCAGGAAAAACGCCCCCGCGTGCTGCTGATCCCCCCGTCCGCGCTGCCCATCCCGGCGGTGCGGGGCGGCGCGGTGGAGACGCTGATCACCCACCTGATCCGCGAGAACGAGCGTCAGGGAAGACTGGACATCCTGTGCGCCAGCGTACAGGACCCGGACGCCAAGGCTGCCGCGGCCGACCTGCAGCACACCAAAATGATGTATATCACCCGCCCGCGGGGCCACCGCCGCTACTGGCCGATGGCTTTTGTCGAGCGGTGTTTTGGCGTGGCTGCGCCCTATGACCCCTGGTACCAGAAAGTTCAGCTGTCGCTGGCGCTGGAACTGCCCCCGCCCGACTGGATCATTGCCGAGGGCGGCAACCTGATCCAGTGCGCAGCCATCAGTCGGATGTTCGGCCGCCGGCGCTGCCTGGCCCACCTGCATGGGCTGACCCAGTGCAGCCGCGAGATGGACGAGATCTATGGCGGCGTGCTGGCCCTGAGCGAGTTTATCCGGGACGAGTACCTGAAAACCAGCACCCTTGACCGCAAAAACGCCTACATCCTGCACAACTGCATCGACACCGGGCGGTTTACCCCCGGCGAGCCGGACATGGCGCTGCGGGCCTCGCTGGGATTTGCGCCGGAGGATTTCGTCGTGCTGTTCTGCGGCCGGCTGGAGCCGGACAAGGGCATCCACAAGCTGCTGGAGGCCATCGCCTCGCTGGAGGATCCCCGCGTCAAGCTGCTGATCGTGGGCAGCCCGTTTTTTGGCCGCACCCAGACCAGCCCATTTTTGAAAAAGCTGGAGGCCGCGGCCCGCGGCCTGGGCGACCGGGTGCGGTTCACCGGCTTTCTGCAAAACGAGTCCCTGCCGGATTATTACCGGCTGGCCGACCTGGTCTGTATGCCCACGCTGGTGCAGGAGGCCGCCGGCCTGGTGGCCATCGAGGCCATGGCCTGCGGCTGCCCTGTGCTGGCCACCCGCAGCGGCGGCCTGCCTGAATACCTGGCCGGCAGCCAGGCGGTTCTGGTGGACCTGAACCGGGACGTGCCCGGCCAGCTGGCTTGGGCCATCGAGATGCTGCGCGACCACCCGGAGCTGCGCGCCGAGATGGGCCGCGCCGGCGCCCAGGCGGCAAAGCGGTTTTCGGTGGAAGCGTTCTACAATGATTTTGTGCGCATCCTGGCGGACAGGGGGGAACGTCTATGAGGCCGGCTGTCTGCGTGGTGGTGCCGGTTTACCGTGCCGAGCATACCATCGACCGGTGCGTGGCCAGTATCCTGGCCCAGCGGGTGCCCGGCGGCGTATCCTGCGTGCTGGTGGACGACGGCAGCCCGGACAGGTCGGGCGCGATGTGCGACGCCTGGGCGGCGCGGGATCCGCGGGTGCAGGTGGTGCACAAGGCGGACGGCGGAGTCTCCAGCGCCCGCAATGCGGGAATGGAAAAGGCCGACGCCGAATACATCGTGTTCCTGGACGCCGACGACGCGCTCCGCACCGGGGCGCTGGAAGCGGCGCTGGAAGCCCAGCGGGAGCGCCCCGGCGACTTTGTGCTGTGGCGCTATTCCACCGACCTGCTCGACGATGCGCCTGCCGACCCGGAAACGGCGGTGTACCCGCCGTCGGCGCTGGCGCGGCTGCATCTGGATTGCCTGATCGCCATGCCCTGGAACAAGCTGTACCGCGCCGATTGGGCAAAACGGCTGAAATTTGACGAAACGTATACTCTTGGCGAAGATCTCCAGTTTGTATTGGACTATATCGCGCTGCTGCAGCAAAAAGCCCCCGGCTGGCAGTTTGCGGTGGTGCGGGCGCCGTTGACCTGGTATAACTGCGATATGACCGGGACCAGCCTGTCCACGCGGTACCACAGCGATTACTGCGAGATCTGGCCGCGGCATTTTGCCAAACTCAATGCAGCCTGCGCGGCGCTGGCCGCCCCGGCCGGGGACCTGCTGCCGCTGCACCGCGCCCAGCTGGCCGTGATGGCCGAGGGTATCGCCGATATTCTGCGGCGGGACCCGGCGTCTGCCGGGCAGCGGCGGGACAAGGCGTCCGCCGCGCTGCGCGGCCCCTGGCTGCGGGAATTGCTGCGCACCATGCGGGCAGAGAAGAACTATTCGCCCTATTACCTGCCGGTGTGGTGGAAAAACCTGCACTGGCTGTACACCACCGCCGAGGCCAGGCGCACCGGAAGCCCGCTGTACGGCAGGCTGGACTGGCTGGGATATTATCTGTTTCTCGGCCGCCGCCGCAGGGAGTGATGCCGGCGCGCCGGCATCCGGTTTGAAAAAATCCAAAAGGGGAGCCGCCCGGTATTCCGGGCGGCTCCCCTGATCGTTTATTTTACGCCTGTGTCACAGGCGGGGGCGAATGCTTCCTCCCCGCCGGCCATCGCCGCCCGGAAGGCCGCAAAGGCGCTGGGGACCGAATAGGCGGTTTCCAGCTGTTCGGCCGTGGCCCACACGCAGCGGTTCGGCAGGGCGCAGGCGTCGGTCCGGGCAAGATACCCCTGCATCCGCCAGACCTTGTGGGTGAACACATGCTTTGCCGCGCCCAGCGGCTGCAGGCTGCAAGCGGGCAGGCCCAGCGCGGCCAGGGCGTCGGCCAGCTGCGGCGGGGCCAGGGCGCCTTCCAGCAAAAGGGGCTGCCACAGGCCGGCCAGCAGGCCGCGTTCGGGGCGCTTTTGCAGCAGCACGCCTTTGGGTCCTTGCACCACCGTCACGGTGAACTCCAGCTCCGGTTTGGGCTTTTTGGCGGGCTTGACCGGCAGCTGCTCCGCCCGCCCGGCGGCACGCCCCCGGCAGAGCGCAGCCAGCGGGCACTGCCCGCACAGAGGCGCGCCGTTTGACAGGCAGACCAGCGCGCCCAGCTCCATCAGCGCCTGGTTGAAGTCTCCGGGGCGGTCTGCGGGCTGTTCCTCCATCACGCGGGCGGTAAAGCGGCGTTTGGCGGCGGGGCGGGTCACGTCGGCGTCGTCGTTGTCCAGCCGGGCAAACACCCGCAGCACGTTGCCGTCCACCGCGGGCGTGGGCAGGCCAAAGCCAATGCTGGCAATGGCCCCGGCGGTGTAGTCCCCGATGCCCGGCAGCGCCCGCAGGGCGTCATAATCGGCGGGCAGCCGGCCGCCGTACCGTTCGCAGATGATTTTCGCCGCCTTTTGCAGGTTGGCGGCACGGCTGTAGTAGCCCAGCCCCTGCCACAGCTTGCGCAGCCGTTCCGGGTCGCAGGCGGCCAGGGCGGCGGGGTCGGGCAGCTCGGCCACGAACCGCTCGTAATACGGCACGGCGGCGGTCATGCGGGTCTGCTGCAGCATGATCTCGCTGATCCAGATATGATACGGCGTCGGGTCCTGCCGGAACGGCAGGACCCGACGATGCGTTTCAAACCAGGGCAGCAGAGCTTGTGCGACGCCCGGCATCAAAAGCCGCCGCAGGTGCGGGGGAAGGGCAGCACGTCGCGGATGTTGGCGATGCCGGTCACGTACATGATCAGCCGCTCAAAGCCCAGACCGTAGCCCGCGTGCTTGACGCTGCCGAACCGGCGCAGGTCCAGGTACCAGTCGTAGTCGCTCTGCTTCAGGCCAAGTTCCTCCATGCGGGCCAGCAGCACGTCCAGCCGCTCCTCGCGCTGGCTGCCGCCGATCAGCTCGCCGATGCCCGGCACCAGCATATCCGCCGCGGCGACGGTTTTGCCGTCGTCGTTCAGCCGCATGTAAAAGCTCTTGATCTCCTTGGGATAGTCGGTGACGAACACCGGCTTGTGGAACACCTGCTCGGTCAGATAACGCTCGTGCTCGGTCTGGATGTCGGTGCCCCACTCCACTTTATACTGGAAGTTGTCGTTGTTCTTTTTCAGGATCTCCACCGCGTCGGTGTAGCTGATGCGGCCAAAGTCGCTGTTTGCCACCAGCTGCAGCCGCTCGATCAGGCCCTTGTCAAAGAACTGGTTGAAGAAGGCCAGCTCGTCGGGGCAGTGCTCCAGCAGATAGCGGATGACGTACTTGGTCATGGCCTCGGCGGTGTCCATGTAGGTGTTCAGGTCGGCAAAGGCCATCTCCGGCTCGATCATCCAGAACTCGGCGGCATGGCGGGGGGTGTAGCTCTCCTCGGCGCGGAAGGTGGGGCCGAAGGTGTACACCTTGCCCAGCGCCATGGCCATGGCCTCGGCCTCCAGCTGGCCGGAGACCGTCAGGTTGACCGGCTTTTTGAAGAAGTCCTTGGAATAATCCACCGCGCCGTCCTCGGTTTTGGGGACGTTGGCCAGGTCCAGGGTGGTCACCTGGAACATCTCGCCCGCGCCCTCGCAGTC
>DWVD01000032.1 GCA_019120395.1 Candidatus Gemmiger faecigallinarum | reverse complement strand
TATCCCTTGTACGGGTTACGGCGGCTCGGGCCGGCATTGCCGAGATTGTGCAGCGCGGGGCAGATCTGCTGCTCTACTCCGACGTAGTCGGCCCGGCGCAGCTCGGCCCGCTGCTCGAAGCAATGCCCAACCGCGTGCGCTACCAGGCCACCGGCCGTCCCGGCATCGCCCTGCGCGTCTATACCGGCGAAAACCCGCTGACAATTCTTCGCGACGCCGTGGCCCTGCTGCCGCAGGGGAAGCGCACGCAAGCGCAATAGAAAAATTCCCCCTCCCTCTGCATATACTATCTCTACAGCAGGGGAGGGGGAATTTCTATGTCTGTATCATCCGCGCTGGCGGCGCTGCAAAAGCGGCGGGTGCGGGCGCTGCCCGCGTTTGATCTGCCATTTCTGGCCATTCTGCTTGCTCTGCTCAGCTTCGGGCTGCTCATGCTCTATTCGGCCGGGTATGCCGTCGCGCTCTACCGCCGCGGCGACGCCTACACCTATATCCGCCCGCAATTGCTCTTTGCAGCGCTCGGTGCTGTGGCGATGTATATGGCTTCCCGTATTGATTATCACATCTGGCACAAGCTGGCCTGGCCGCTGCTCGGCATATCGCTTGCACTGCTCGTCGTCGTGCTCTTCATGCCGGAGTATAACGGCTGCAAGCGCTGGATCGTGCTGCCCGGCCTTGGCACCCTGCAGCCGAGCGAAATCGCCAAGTTCAGCGTCGTGCTCGTCTTTTCGCACATCATCTCGCTCAATCATGACCGGATGAAAACCTTCTCGACCGGCGTGCTGCCGTTTGCTCTTGTGCTCGGCTGCGTGGCGGTGCTCATGCTGCTTGAACCGCATCTGTCCGGCACCGTGCTGATCCTCGGCATCGGGGCGGTGCTCATGTTCATCGGGGGTACCGGGCTCAAGTGGTTTGGCCTGGCCGCGGTAGGCGGCGCGGCGGCGATTGCGGCGGCCGTGCTGTTTCTGCCCGATCTTGTGCCCTACGCGGCAAGCCGGCTCTCCTCCTGGCTTGACCCGTTTGCCGACCCGCTCGGCGAAGGCCACCAGACGATCCAGAGCCTGTATGCGATCGCTTCGGGCGGGGCGGTCGGGCTCGGGCTTGGCAACAGCCGGCAGAAATACCTCTATGTGCCCGAACCGCAGAACGACTTTATCTTCTCGATCTTGTGTGAGGAACTCGGCTTCGTCGGTGCGGCGGCGGTCCTTTTGCTTTTTCTGGCATTGTTTTTGCGCGGCATGGTCATTGCGGTGCGGGCGCGGGATAAGTTCGGCGCGCTGCTCGTCGTCGGGTTTGTCACCCAGGTGATTCTGCAGGCCGTGCTCAACATCGCGGTTGTCACCAACACCATCCCGAACACCGGCATCAGCCTGCCGTTTTTCTCCTCCGGCGGCACCAGCTTGCTCATGCTGCTCGGCGAGATGGGGATTGTGCTGTCGGTGTCCAGGCAGGGAGATGCGGCCTAATGCAAAAGGAAGGTGGCTCGCGCACCGTCAGGCACACGAGCCGCCTTCCTTTTTCTGCGGTTTCACCGCGGGGGTTACCGCTCTTCAAGCGGCTTGTACTCCCGCGTCTGCATAATGCTTTCGTAGGCGGGGCGGATGATCTTGTCCACATTGACAAGCTCTTCCATGCGGTGGGCACTCCAGCCGACAATGCGGGCAACCGCGAAGATCGGGGTGTACAGCTCGACCGGGATGTCCAGCATGTTGTAGACAAAGCCGCTGTAGAAGTCAACGTTGGTCGAAACGCCTTTGTAGATGTGGCGCTTTTCGGCAATAACCTGGGGGGCCAGGCGCTCGATCGCATTGTAGAAATCAAAGTCTTTCTTGCGGCCCTTGGCTTCGGCCAGCTGCTGTACGAACCCTTTGAAGACAACGGCGCGCGGGTCGGACAGAGAGTAAACCGCGTGGCCCATACCGTAGATCAGGCCCTTGCGGTCAAAGGCCTCCTTATCCACAATCTTGGAAAGGTAGGCTTTCAGTTCGTCGTCGTCGGCAACATCCTTGACATGGGCGCGGATGTCGTCGCACATCTCCATGACTTTAATGTTGGCGCCGCCGTGCTTGGGGCCTTTCAGGCTGGAAAGCGCCGCCGCCATGACCGAGTAGGTGTCCGACCCCGAAGAAGTTACGACGCGGGTGGTAAAGGTGGAGTTGTTGCCGCCGCCGTGCTCCATGTGCAGAAGCAGGGCGGTATCCAGCACATGCGCTTCCAGCGGGGTGTAGCTGCGGTCGGGGCGCAGCATCTGCAGCAGATTCTCGGCGGTGGAAAGCTCCGGCTGGGGGCGGTGGATGTACATGCTCTCGCCGTTCACATAATAGTTATAGGCATGGTAGCCGTACACCGCCAGCATGGGAAACACGCTGATCAGCTTGATGCACTGCTCCAGCTGGGTCTGCAGGCTGCTGTCGCCGATGGTGTCGTCGTAGGACGCCAACGTCAGCACGCTGCGGGTCAGCGAGTTCATCAGGTCCTTGGTGGGGGCCTTCATGATAACATCGCGGGTGAAATTGCTGGGCAGGTCCCGGCACTTGGAAAGCACGTTGCTGAACTCGGCCAGCTGGCCGGCGTTGGGAAGCTCGCCCATCAAAAGCAGATAGGCGGCCTCCTCAAAGCCAAAGCGCTTGCCGTGCAGCCCGCGGATCAGGTCGTAGACATTGTAGCCGCGATACCACAGTTTGCCCTCGCAGGGGGTCTTTTTGCCGTCGACCATCTTGAACGCGTCGATGCGCGAGATGTGGGTGATGCCGGTCAGCACGCCCTTGCCGTCCTTGTCGCGCAGCCCGCGCTTGACGCCCAGCTGGTCGTACAGCTCCGGCTGGATCTTGTCGTGGTCGACGCAAATATCCAGGTATCGTTTGGCTTCGTTTTCGATCTCAGCGTAATTTGCCATGTCTGCCTCCTTTTCCGTTCGCGGTTTCCATTGTGTGTGTTCTCGGCCTGCGGCGCAGGCCGTCAGCCGTCACGGCATCGCACGCGCCAGCTCTGCCAGAAGCTCGGCGCACTGCTGTGCGGACAGCACCGATGTATTCAGCTGGATGTCGTAATTGGCGCGGTCGCCCCAGTTTTTCTGGGTAAAGTAGCGGAAATACTGTTCCCGGTCCTTGTCCTTGCGGTGGATCAGCCGGCGGGCCTCCCCCTCGTCCACCTGCTCGGTCTCCATCACATGGGCGCAGCGGGCTTCAAAATCCGACGCATAGATGAACACCCGCAGCGCGCGGGGACCGCCGTTCCGGCCGGACAGCGCGTCGGTGGAACACCGGCCGATGAACACCGAGGGCGCCTCCCCCGCCAGGCGGCGGATGGTCGCCTGCAGGGTGGCGAACATCTCGTGCAGGCTGGTGCGCTCGCTGTACTGGTTCAGGCTTCCGGCCAGTGCCAGGTCGTACAGCAGGCTGCCCGCCTGGCGCTCGTCAAAGTTGCGCAGGCGGCTCAGGTTGGCCCCGCCATGCTCGGCGGCGTCCAAAAGCAGCTCTCCGTCATAAAACGGCGCGTCCAGCAGGCCGGCCGCCAGCCGGCCGACCTCGCGCCCGCCGCTGCCAAACTCACGTTCAATTGCGATCGATCTCATGGTGTTTCCTCCAGTTTCCCCCGCGGGGTTCGGATGGTGTCCGCGGCGGCCTCCACGTTGCGCCGGATCTTCTCCATAGCGCCGCGGATCACCCGCCGCTCCTCCGGTGTGACATCCTCCAGGATCTGCGCGCCCACGCGGCGCAGGATGCCCGCGTAATCGGCCGCGTAGCCGCGGCCCCGGGGCGTCAGCAGCAGGTGCAGGCAGCGCCGGTCCTCCGCGTCCGCCTTCAGGGTGACGCAGCCGGTACGGCGCAGGTTGTCCACCGACTTGGAGATATGTGCCTTGGACAGGTTGCGCGCTTCAATGATGTCGCGCGCGGTGTCGCCGGAACCGCTGCGGGACAGAAAATACAGGATCTCCAGCTCTACCATACGCAGCCCGCTCTGGCCCATCAGGTCCTGACAGGCGTGGTCCAGCAGGCGCCGAACCCTGTTGTACAGGCCAAACACGTCATCGTCCCGTATCATCTGCCGCCTCCGATTCTAACCAGTTCGCCAACGAACTTTCTTTTATCATACACGATTTTTCCCTCTGCGTCAATCGAAGATAGCGCAATCCGGCCCCTTTGCACATATTTTACACGTCCGGTCCCGGCCCGCCCCCTTCCCCCGGCGGGAATTTTCTCCCTCATTTTCGTTTTTTCTACAAATTACTGGCGTTTCCTGCATAGTTTTACATGTTTTTGACCAGATTTTTATTTTCTATTGACGCAATGCCGATTTAGTGTTACCCTTGAGTATGTCAGGATGAAGCGGATTTGCCTGCCATGCAGCCCTGTTGACAGCTGCAGACGGGACATTTTTATCAATTGAACCCCGCAGGCCGGCCCCCTTTTCCTGAGGGCCGGTTTTATTTTATGCTGCCGGCACGTCTCGCGGCCGGGAGCATTTTTTATGCCCTTCCGGCCTACGCAAGAGCCTGCCCGAAAACAGCGGCCGCTATGTCACCCACGCAAAAGCAGCGGCCGCTTTTTTTGGGCCGACCCAAAGGCAGGTATCATTCTATGGAAATGGACGTATCGTTTTCGTACTTTATCAGCGCCATGGGGCAAAACCCCATGCTGCTGATCACGGTGGTTTTGACGCTGGGGGTCATCTTTGTCAACGGATGGACCGACGCGCCCAACGCCATCGCCACCTGCGTCACCACCCGGTGCATGGCGCCGCGCGCGGCGATCCTTCTCAGCGCGGTGTTCAACTTCCTGGGCGTTCTGGTCATGACGCAGATCAACAGCTCGGTCGCCTCCACCATCAGCAACATGGTGGATTTCGGCGGCGACACCCACGAGGCGCTGATCGGACTGTGCGCGGCCCTGTTCTCCATTGTGGTGTACAGTGTGACGGCGTCGGTGTTCGGCATCCCCACCAGTGAAAGCCACAGCCTGATCGCCGGCCTGTCCGGCGCCGCCATCGCCATCCAGAACGGCGTGGGCGGCATCAACATGGACGAGTGGGTCAAGGTGCTGTACGGCCTGGTGGCCAGCCTGGCCATGGGCTTCGGCATCGGCTGGGTGGTGTGCAAGGCGCTGGCCATCCTGTGCGCCAACATGGACCGGCGCCGCACCAACAAGTTCTTTACCGGGGCCGAGGTGTTCGGCGCAGCCGCCATGAGCTTCATGCACGGCGCGCAGGACGGCCAGAAATTCATCGGCGTGCTGTTCCTGGGCGTGGCCTTCAGCAACGGCATGAGCGACGTCACCGGCGTGGTGATCCCCGTATGGCTGATGCTGCTGTGCAGCGCCGTCATGGGCGTGGGCACCAGCGTGGGCGGCGAAAAGATCATCAAGGCCGTGGGCATGGACATGGTCAAGCTGGAAAAATACCAGGGCTTTGCGGCCGACCTTTCCGGCGCGCTGTGCCTGCTGTTCTCCAGCCTGTTCGGCATCCCGGTGTCCACCACCCACACCAAGACCAGCGCCATCATGGGCGTTGGCGCCGTCAAGCGGCTCAGCGCCATCAACTTTGGCGTGGTCAAAGACATGATGCTGACCTGGGTGTTCACCTTCCCCGGCTGCGGCCTGATCAGTTTTGTGATGGCAAAACTGTTCATGGCGATCTTCTGAGCCGTCCGGCAGTCTTTCCCTGGTATCCAGCCGGCCGGGCTCCCGGCAGTTCCGCCGGCTGCAATGCGGGGCGCATGAGCATCCCGCCAACTGCAAAGGAGTGTCCCTTATATGTCTAAAAAGCAAGACGCCTTTTATTTCGAGAATTTCAGCGCCTGCGCTTCCTACGCCTGCGAGGCCGCGCACTATCTGGAAGAAGCCTTCAAGAACTTTGACCCGGAGCACCTGCACGAAAAGCTGGACGGCCTGCACCAGGTGGAGCACGCCGCCGACGGCAAAAAGCACGAGCTTTCCAACGTGCTGGCCCGCGCCTTCATCACCCCCATCGAGCGGGAGGACATCATCCTGCTGAGCCAGAGCCTGGACGAGGTGGTGGACAAGATCGAGGACGTTCTGGTGCGGATGTACTGCAACAACATCCAGGTCATGCGCCCCGACGCCATCGAGCTGGGCGCCGTGCTGATCCGCTGCTGCGAGGAAGTCCGCATGCTGATGGACGAATTTTCCGACTTCCACCATTCCAAAAAGCTGCGGGAGCACATCATCCACATCAACACCATGGAGGAGCAGGCGGACAAGCTGTTCATCGCCGCCATGCGCAAGCTGCACACCACCTGCGCCGACCCCATCGTCATCATCACCTGGCGCGAGATCTACATCTATCTGGAAAAATGCGCCGACGCCTGCGAGCATGTGGCCGACGCCGTGGAAAGCATCGTGATGAAAAACACCTGATCGCCATTTTCTCCGCGCTTCGGCCCATGGCCGGGCGCAGGTAATTTCTTCCTTTATTCAAACAGGACCGGGCCTTTGCTGTCTGCAAAGGCCCGGTCCTGTTTTTTGGCGGCCGCATTACGGTTTGGGCTGCAACGCCGGCAGGGTCTGTTCCGGGATCTGCCCCAGCACCACTTCCACCGCCCGGTTGAAACGGCGGTATTCGGCGGTCAGGTACTCCAGATAGCGCCTGCCTTCCGGCGTGATGGAAAAATACACCCGTGCCGCCGGCCGGCCCGGCGGGGTCTCGGCGCGGCAGATGAACGCCTGTCGTTCCAGCCGGCTGAGCGGGGTCTGCAGCCTGGCGTACGCCAGCGCATTGTCGGTCAGCTCGGCCATGCGGTCCAGAAGCTCCGGCGCGCACATGGTACAGCCGCTGAGCAGCGCCAGCACCAGCATGTCCATCGTCTGCATGCGCAGCACTTCGCGTCCCTTTTTGGTCTGGTAGAGATGATGCGGTTTCCGCGGCATTGCGCTCCTCCTTCCCGCCGGGCCGCCTGTAATGCGGCCCGGACGCAAAGCCTGCGAGATATTCCTGCATATATTATGGGGATGCGCCGCGCCCTTGTCAATAACAAATGTTAATTGCGATATGAATTCTTGTTTTTTGGGCCGCTTTGAGACTGCAGAAAGCCGGGCGCCCAGCGTTGCGGAGCGCCCGGCCTTTTTGCCGTACGGTTACAGAAAATCAGTGGATGAACGCGTCATGGATGGCGGACACTGCACGGTCGGCATCCTGCTTGTCGATGATGACGCTGATCTTGATCTCGCTGGTGGAAATCATATGGATGTTGATGCCCTGGTTGAACAGCGCCTCGAACATGGTGGAGGCCACGCCGGAATGGCTCTGCATGCCGGCGCCCACGATGGACACCTTGGCGTAATCGGTGCTCAGCGAGATGGAGCCGCCGCCAAAGCGGTTCTTGTTTTCCTCCAGCACCGCCATGGCGGTCTGGGCCTCGGTCAGGGGCACGGTAAAGGTCAGGTCCTTGTTGTTGCCGCGGCCGGAGCTTTGCAGGATAATGTCCACATTGATGTTGCGCTGCGCCAGCAGGCTGAATACCTTGAAGGACATGCCGGGCACATCCGGCACCTCCAGAATCGAAATAACGGCGACGTTTTCATCCTTGGCGACGCCCTTGATCAGCATACCTTCCACTTTGGTTTCCTCCTTCACAACAGTACCGGGCATGGGGTTCAGGCTGGAGAGCACCTCCAGCTCGACCCCGTATTTCTTGGCAAGTTCAACGCTGCGGTTGTTCAGCACCTGGGCGCCCAGGCTGGCCAGCTCCAGCATTTCGTCAAAGGTGATCTCTTTGAGCTTGGTCGCCTTGGGCAGCTTGCGCGGGTCGGCGGTGTAAACGCCCTCCACGTCGGTATAGATCTGGCAGCGGTCGGCGTGCAGCGCGGCCGCCAGGGCGACGGCGGACGTATCGCTGCCGCCGCGGCCCAGCGTGGTGATGTCGTCGTTGCGGTTCAGGCCCTGGAAGCCCGCCACCACCACCACGCGGTTGCGTGCCAGCTCGCTTTCCAGCCGCTCGGTATTGATGCGGCGGATGCGCGCCTTGGTATAGGCGCGGTCGGTGGCAAAGCCGGCCTGCCAGCCGGTCAGGCTGATGGCCGAGACGCCCAGCTCCTGCAGCGCCATGGTCAGCAGTGAAATGGAGATCTGCTCGCCGGTGGCAAGCAGCATGTCCATCTCCCGGTCCGAGGGGTTCGCGCTGATCTCGGCCGCCTTGGCGATCAGGTCGTCGGTGGTATCGCCCTGGGCGGATACCACCACCACCACGGCGTTGCCTGCATTGCGGGTGTTTGCCACAATGCGCGCCACGTTAAAGATGCGGCTGCGGTCCCTGACCGAGGTGCCGCCGAACTTTTGCACAATAAGTCCCATTCGTTTATGTCCTCCCCTTTTCATCTCGTTTGCCCGGGCCTGCCGCACAGGGCGGCGCCTTGCGATATGTTCACGTCACCTGCACTGCCGCGCCGGCATTGTCGGCCAGCAGGCGGTGAACGGTAAAGGCTTTCAGCGTCTCGTGCCGGGGCAGTGCCGCGGCGGCGCGCTCGAAAAAGTTTTTGTCGCTGCGGCGAACCACCGCCATGATGGTAGGCCCTGCACCAGAAATATACACGGCCAGCGCCCCCAGGTCAAGTGCAAAATCAAACAATTCGTCCCCGCCGGGGATCAGCGGCAGGCGGTAGCTCTGGTGCAGCGCGTCCTTGGTCGCCACGCCCAGCAGCTCATAGTCGCCGTCGCAGAAAGCCGCGGTGGCCAGGGCGGCGCGGGACAGGTTGTAGACCGCGTCCTTGTGGCTGACCATCTGGGGCAGCGCCGCGCGGGCCTTGGCGGTCAGCAGCGGAAAATCCGGCACAAAGGCCGCAAAGGCCAGCGCCTCGTCGATGTCCTTTTTGACGGTGTAGACCTGCCCCTCGTCGTAAACGCTGGTGACAAAGCCGCCCAGCATGGCGGGGGCCACGTTGTCCGGGTGGCCCTCGATGGCGGTGGCCAGCGTCAGCATCTGGCGGCGGGTCAGCCGGCCGCCCAGCAGCGCGTTGGCGCCCAAAATGCCCGCCACGATGCAGGCAGAGCTGGAACCCAGCCCGCGGGCCATGGGAATGTCGTTTTTCTGGGTGATGCGCAGGCCCGGCAGCGGGATGCCCAGCTGGTCGTAGACGGCGCGGGCGCTGCGGTAGACCAGGTTGTTGTTGCCGGCGGGCACGTGGGTGCCGTCCACCGAGGTGATGTCGATGTGATCGCATTCCTCAAAGGTAAAAACGTTGTGCATGGACAGCGCCAGACCCAGCGCGTCAAAACCCGCGCCCACATTGGCGCTGGTGGCAGGTACGGTGACTGTTATCATGGTATGTGGAAACTCCTTCCGGCGTGAATTGACGGCTCAGTCCGCCAGCTGCTTCATGGCCAGCAGCATCCGACAGCCGCGGGCCTGCATCTCGGCGGCCAGCTCGCTGATCTGGGCTGGGGTGGCGTTGTCCGCACGGTAAACCGTCTCGCCGCCCTCGCTGCGCACCGGCTCCAGCGGCAGGCGGAAACCGTAAGCCCCGCCCTGCACCCGCAGATGCCAGGTATAAGCGGCGTTGTCCGGCAGCATGTGGTCCAGCTTTTCCGCCGGCTGCCAGAACAGGCTGTCGTGCACGGCCGAGCCTTCCTTCAGCGCGTCGATGACGTCGGCCACCACGGCGCTGGCGGTGGGCAGCTTGCCCGCGCCCTTGCCGTAGAACACCACGTCGCCCAGCATATCGCCCCGGACCAGGATGGCGTTGAAAACGTCGTCCACGCCGGCCAGCTGGTTGCCTTCCGGCACCAGCATCGGCTCGACCCCGGCGGCCAGGCTGCCGTCCGCTTCCTCCCGGTACCAGGCGATCAGTTTGACCACGCAGTCTCGGCTTTCAGCGGCGCGGACATCCAGCGGGGTCAGTTCCCGGATGCCCCGGGTGGGGATGTTGTCCGGATAGATATGCCGCCCGCAGGCCAGACTGCCCAGGATAGCGATCTTGCGGCAGGCGTCGCGGCCGTCCACGTCGTCGCCGGGGTCCTTGGTCTCGGCATAGCCCAGCTGCTGGGCCAGCTTGAGCGCCTCGTCAAAGCGCATGCCGTCCCGCTTCATCTTGGTCAGCATAAAGTTGGTGGTGCCGTTTACGATGCCCTCGATGCGACTGATGTGGTTGGCCGCCAGGCACTGATGCATCGGCGTGATGATGGGCGTGCCGCCCCCCACGCTGGCCTCAAACAGGAAGGCCGCGCCGTGCTCCCGCGCCAGGGCCAGCAGCTCGGCGCCGTAGGTGGCCACCATCTCTTTGTTGCTGGTACATACGCTGCGGCCGCTCTCCAGGCAGCGGCGCACATACGGATAGGCAAACCTGGTGCCGCCGATGGTCTCGACCACGGCGCGCACTTCCGGGTCGGCCAGGATCACGTCCAGGTCTTTGACAAACAGCGCGGCGTCGGGGCTGTCAGAAAAGTCCCGCACGTCCAGGATGTACTTGACCTCGACCGGCTCGCCGGCGCGGCGGGCGATGGAGGCCGCGTTTTTGCGGCAGACCTCCAGCACGCCGCTGCCCACAGTGCCAAACCCAAGGATCGCGATTTTAGCCATAAGATACCTCTCCCCTCTTGTGCGGCGCCGCCTTGCGGGCGGCGCCGTTCGGCTTCCCCATGCAGGCCCCTGCCAAAGCGGGCGGGCGCTGCCGGGCCGGGTCAGACCGCGGCTGTCAGGCGCCGCGGTGCACTTCAACGACGTTCGGCTGGCGCGAAAGGTGCGTCAGCAGACTGTCCACCGTCATCTGCATCATGCCGGTGCGGACCGTCACCTCCACCTGGGCGGTGCCGTTTTCCGGCCGGGACTGGGTGATGGTCACAATGGACGCCCCCGCCGACGAGATCCCGGACAAAAGGCTTTGCAGCGCGCCGGTTTTGTCCAGCAGCGTGGCAATGACCGTGATGGTCTCACGCCCTGTCTCGGCGTCGAACACACAGTCTTTGTATTTGTAGAACGCGCTGCGCGAGATCCCCGCGCGGCGCGCAGCGGACGAAATGTTGGATACTTCCCCGGAAGCCAGCAGCTGCTTGGCCTCCAGGACCTTCAAAAATACGTCGGGCAGCACCGAGGTATCCACCAGCAGGAAGCGGCGCTCGCTCATGTTTTGTTTCCTCCCCATGCACAAATGTTTTTCAGGTAAGGATTATCATACCACGACTGTACGCAGTGTGCAAGCAAAATTGCCGGATTTTCAGCACATCTGCCGCCTTTTCGGCAACTGTCACAATCGGTTTCTCTTTTTTGCTCTGTTTTTGGCCGTTTTGTCCCACACGGTACACGGCAATGTCGGTCCCGCGCCGGCACATTGTCCTTGCATGCAGGACAGCCGCACAAAAACAGCGCCGCACGGGCATCCAGACCAGCGTTTCGCTGCTTTGTCTGCGCCCGCACGGCGCTGCCGTTTTCAATTGTGGCTGTCAGCCTGCGCGGTCAGGCCGCGGGGGTCCCGGCGGCCGCATCCTGGGCCGCCGCGGCGTAGGGATCGGTCGCGGTCGGGTCCACATAGGCCTCCGGCAGATTGTCGTCGGTGTAATAACCGGTCAGGCCGCCGCTGGAGACGATGGAACCGCTGGACGGGTCAAACTGATAGGTCTTGACGCCATCCGCCATCGGGAAGTCCTTGTACTCGGCGTCGGCCAGAACATCCTCGCACAGGTACTTCCACAGGTACTGGGTGGGACGGCCGCTCTGGCCCTCGCCGCCCATGGAGTACATGTCTTTCGGCTGATCAAAGCCCCACCACACCGCAGTGGTAAAGTAGGGGGTCATGCCCACAAAGGTGTAGTCCTTGTAGTCGGTGGTGGTACCGGTCTTGCCGGCGGAAGGGATGTTGTTCTCCGTCACAGGGGCGCGTCCGGCGGCGGTACCGGTCTTGACAACGTTCTGCAGCAGGCGGTTCATAATGGTGGCCGTGGTCTCTTTGATGGCCTGCGTGGTCGAGATCCGCTTGCTGTTGTCCAGATACATATTGCCGTCGGCATCGGTGACTTCGGTGAAATAGTGGGGCGTGGTGAAGGTACCATCGTAGAAAATGGTATAGGCCGACGCCAGCTCCACCATGGTCAGGCCGTAGGTCTGGCCGCCCAGGACCATGGGCGAATAATCAATGTCGTACTGCGGGTCCAGGTGATCGCACTGCAGCGTGTCGTGCACAAAGTTGAACATCATCTCGGCGCCGACCAGCTGGCCCACACGCACCGCCACCGTGTTCAACGAGCGCTGCAGCGCGTCGTACACCAGCACGGTAGCGCCGTTGCCGCCCGAACCGCCGTAGTTCACCGGCCAGTCGCGCCAGACGTCGCTCCGGCTCTGCGCTTCGGCGGAATAGGGGTCCATCCAGCTGTACTGGGCCTTCAACACCTTCTTGTCCGCAGCGGTATACACCGGGGCGTCCATCATGGGGGAGGAATAGGTGATCAGGTTGTTGTCCAGCGCCAGGCAGTAGGCCGCAATGGGCTTGGCGGTCGAACCGGTCTGGTGAGGCTCAATGGCCCGGTTAAAGACCAGGTCGTTCTTCTTTTCGCCCAGGCCGCCCACCACGGCCAGCACCTGGCCGTCGTAGTCGACGCAGGCCGCCGCCGCCTGGGTGCGGACGCGCTGGTAAAAGATCAGCGTGTTGGTGTCCTCGTCCACAGTGGTCTTGAAGGTAACGCCGTCGTCCTCATAGACCGGGATGTCGTCCACGTCATAGACGCCGACCACATCGCCGTTGGCGTTGGTCATCACCGGCAGGCCGGAATCGTTGTACTGGATCTCGCTGCCCGCCTCGATGGTCGTCGGGATCTCCTCCTCGGTCCACAGGGCCGGGAAGATCTCGTCGTCCTCGTTGAGCATCAGCGTTTCCAGCGAGGTCTGGATCTCGGGGTCGACCGTGGCGTACACGCGCAGGCCGCCGCCCAGGACCTCGGCCTGGGCCTCCTCCTCGGTCATGCCGTACTCTTCCTGGATCGCCTCGACCAGGTCCCAGTAAAGCGCGTCGGTAAAGTAGGAGTTGTTGGAGGTGACGGTCGCCGTCTCGGTGGAGGCAGAGTCCTCCACCACCGTGATGGACTCGGCCGTAGCCGCGTCATATTCCGCCTGGGTGATATACCCCTGATCCAGCATCTCCCACAGCACATGGTTGCGGCGGCTGATCAGGTTTTCCGGGTTGGTGAAGGGGTTATAGGCGGTGGGGTTGTTGGTGATGGAAGCCAGCACCGCGCACTCGCTCAGCGTCAGTTCCGACACCTGCTTGCCAAAATAGGTCTGGGCGCCCACCTGCACGCCGTAGATCTGGCCGGTCAGGGGGATGGTGTTCAGGTAGGATTCCAGGATGGTCTCCTTGCTGTAACGGTTGCACAGGCCCACCGCGCGGAAGATCTCGCGCACCTTGCGCAGATAACCCGCCATGCCGGAGTCGTCGTCGTCGCCGGTCAGGTTCTTGACCAGCTGCTGCTCGATGGTGGAAGCGCCGGTGGTCCGCCCGTAGATGGCGTTATCGGTAAACTCATTGAGGGCCGCGCCGATGGTACGGGTGATGTTGACGCCCGGCTCGTTGTAAAAGTTCTTGTCCTCGATGGCGACCACCGCGTTCTGCAGATCCTCGGGGACCTGGTCCAGCGTGACCCATTCGCGGTTGTCGGTTCCTTTAAAGCGGGCGTACTCGTCCCACTCGCCGGTCTCGCGGTTCTGAGCGTAGACGATGGTCACTTCCTTCAAACGCTGGTTGTCCAGGTCCAGTTCGCTGTCGTCGGCAGTGACCTGCACGATATACATGGCCAGCGCCACGCCGGCCACGCTGCAGGCCATGATGCACAGGCAGAACAGGCAGGCGAAGGTGCGCCAGATATAACCCCACACAGTAAAATGCTTGCGGGACTTCTTCTTTTTCTTTTTTCCGCCTGCACCGGATGTTTCGGCGTTTTGCGGGTCGGGCGCCTTGGCGCCGTCCACCGAGATATGCCGTGGCTTTTTGGGGTCTATGGGGACCGCCTCCTTTGCGGGGATTTGTATTTGCAACATCATGCAGCGCGGCGGCGCGGCAGGGCGCCGTCACGGAAAAATGGCATTTACCATAAACTGCATTATAGCACAAAGTATTGCCAAAAGTACAGCCATCCATGAAAAATTCACAGCCCTGGCTGACTGGCGCATACTTCTGCGGGGCATACTGTTTGTACAGACGTCGGTTTTTGCGTTTTACGCCAAACCGGGAAAGGGGCATTGCGATGGAACGGAAACAAAACCGCGGGCAGCTTTTGTGGTGCTCGCTCCTGGGGGCGCTGGCCCTGCTTTGCATCGTGGCGGCCGCCGTATGGTTTGCGCTGTCCGCCCGGCAGGGGCAGCAGACGCCGCAGGGTTACCTGCTGCGGGACAACGGCGGCCGGCTGGCCCTGTACGCCGCCGACGGCACCGGCCCGCTAGCCGAATACGACATTTACACCCGGCTTTTGCCGGAGCAGGATTTCCTGGCCCTGCAGCAGGGCGTGGCCGTGGCCGACGAAGCCGAACTGCAAAAGCGCCTGGAGGATTACGGCTGGTAAGGCCGCCCCCGGCGGGTCTTGCCCGCTCCGGTTCAGCCGTCCGCCGGCAGGTTGGGCCGGTCCTGGTCGCCGTCCGCTTTGAAGATGACGAAATTTTCCGGCTCGCTGGTAAAATAGTAATACTCGGTGTTCTCGCGCAGCGGCGGGGTCAGGTAATTGGGGATGACCACGCCGTCGCCGGGTTCCCGCTCCACCAGACCGGCGCTGCGCCAGATCTCGGCGGGGATGCCGGCATTGTAGCAGTCCAGATATTCGGCGCCGGACTGCTGCAGAATATTGTCGATGGCGCGCCCCAGCTGGGGCAGCAAATCGTCGGGGCCGATATAATCCACCAGGCGCAGCACCGGCACGCTGCCGGTGTCCGACGCAGGCACCGTGCGGGTGACCACATAGGCGTCCGTCCTGCCGTAGTTCAGCGCCGCCCACACATCGTACTGAAAGTGCGGGAAATGGAAATACCGCCGCATCATGTACCACATGTCCTTGCGGGGCGTGTGGTTTGTTTTTGGCATGCCCAGCGGGATCAGGTCTGCGGCAGAATCCACATGCTTGAGCACCCGCGCGCCGGTGACCGGCAGGATCACGCGCGGCCCCGGCTCCGCCAGGCGGTACTCCGTCCAGTCGGCCAGCCGGTAATAGTGGCTCATCCGCTCGGCCTTCCAGCCCAAAAAGCGGTACATGGCGCAGGTGGCGGCGCGGATGTTGTTGCAGGCCAGCACCCGGGCATGGGTCAGGCCGGGCAGGGCGTTCATCAGTTCCAGGCCGACGCCGTTGTGCCCCTTGACCGCCACCCACACCGACACCCAAACGTCGGGGCGGGCGCCGGTGTTGGCCAGGATATAGCCGGCGGCGCTCAGGTAGCTGCCGTCCTGCTCCGCCACCGCAAACTGCGGCACGCCGCCGCGGCCGGCGTAATAATACCGGTAATACTCCGGCCGGTTGACCAGCGGCAGGCGCATGTCAAAATGCCGGTTGATAAAGTCGATGATGGCGGCGTCCTCGCCCAGGCGCGCCAGCCGGAAAGTCACCTCAGACAATGGCCGACCCTCCCGTGACGGGCAGCGTCACGCCGGTGATAAAGCCCGCCTCGTCCGAAAGCAGAAACGCCATGGCCGGCACCACGTCGGCGGGGGTGGCGTTGCGTCCCATCGGGTTGTCCGCCGCGGCCGCCTGGACGATCAGGTCGGGGGTGTCTTTCAGGAAATTGGTCTCCATCATGCTGGGGGCCACGCAGTTGACGGTGACATGTTTGGGGGCGTACTCCACCGCCAGGCTCTTGACCAGGCCGCCCAGGGCGCTTTTTGCCACCACATAGGCCGCGGTGTTTTTGGGCGGGCAGCCGATGGTATAGCTGGTCTGGATGAACAGCACCCGGCCAAACCCCGCCCTGGCCATTTTGGGCAGAAACACCCGGCAGATGGCGATGGCGCTGTTGAGCTGGATGTTCATATCCCGGGCAAACCGCTCCTCGTCAAAATTTTTGAAGCGGGCGTTCACCACCGGCAGCGCCGGCAGGTGGACAAAATGGGTGGGAGCCGGCGCGGTCTGCTCCAGCAGGCGGACAAAGGCGTCCACCTTCAGCCGGTCGGACAGGTCCACGTCAAAGGGGCGCACCTGGCCCGGGTACTTCTGCACCAGCGGGGCCAGTTTTTCCACATCGCCGCAGCCCTGGGCCAGAACCAGCGTGTCGGCCGGGGCGTTTGCCAGCAGGCGTGGGATCAATGCGGTGCCGACGTCGCTGGTGGCGCCGGTGATCAGATAGGTATATGCCATGGTTTGCCTCCTGTCATGCGTTGTCGGGGCCGCGTCACCGGGCCAGCCCGGCGCGGATGACGCCGCGGGTGACCTTTTTGCCATCCTGGTTGGTGATAACCGCTTTGATCTCCGTCTCTGCCACCGCCTCGCTCACGCCGGCGACGGTGCCGGTGATGGTCAGCGTGTCCCCCACAAAGATGGGGCGGGCAAATTTGCACTCGACGCCGTGCAGCAGGCAGTGCTCGCCTGGCAGATAGACGCCGGCCAGCGTGGAGAAAAAGCTGGCCCCCAGCATACCGTAGACCACGCAGCCAGGGTATCCGCGGCCTTTGGCGTAGTCCGCGTCCACATGGATGGGCGAACAATCCCCCGTGATCTCCAGGAACCGATCCATCATCTGCTGGGTAACGGTCACCGTAAACGATTCTGTCAGGCCGGGTCTCATCTCGGCCAGCGTATAGTGGTTCATCGCAGCGTCCCTCCGTGGCAGCCGGCAGCCCGCCCCCTCAGGCGGGGACGCCGGCAAATTCCCGTTTTGATACGGCAGAGGGCGGGCGCGCGGCCCGCCCTCCGGCTGTTTGCTGTTTTTTCGGGGCGCGGCGCGGCCGCTCCCCCGCGTCTGCTCAGCCGACCATCCGCTTGACCAGGTCCAGCAGGTCGCCCACGTCCTTCAGGCCGCGCACATCCGCCAGCTTGAACTTGATCTGGAACTTTTTCTCGATGGCCGTCAGCAGGTTGATCTGCTCCAGGCTGTCCCAGTCCTCGATGTCGTCGGCGCAGGTGTCACGGGTGATCACCAGGGTATCGTCGTCAAAATTATCGCGGAAGATCTCCTGCACTGCTTCCAGAATCGCTTGCTCCGTCATTGGGCAACTCTCCTTATCCAAAAATAGAATTTTACACAACAATATCATGTCCGCCGCGCGAACGCGGCAAAACGGCAAAACTTGTCAGGTACAGTGTACCACATTCCCGGCGCCGGATGCAAGGTGCGCGGCCGTCCCGCGCCGGCTCCGGGAAAGTTTCACATCCCCGCCCCGTCCGGGTCCCGCACGGCCGCCGGGATGCCCCGTTCGGCCAGCGCGCTCTGCAGCGCGATAAAATTTTCCATCGTCAGCTGTTCGGGGCGCAGGCGGGCGTCCAGGCCGGCGTCAGCCAGGGCCGCCTGCACGGCGGTTTTGTCGGCCCGAAGCCCCGCCGAGATACCGTTGGCCGCGGTCTTGCGCCGCTGCGAGAAGGCCGCCCGGATGATGGCGAACAGCGCCCTCTCCGCCGCCGGATCCAGGTCTCCCGCCGGGACCTTGCGCACGTCCAGGCGGATGACCGCGCTGGTCACCCGGGGCGCCGGGTAAAAGCTGCCCGGCTGCACGGTAAACAGCTGCCTGGCCTGCGCGTAATAATCCACCGCATAGCTGATGGCGCCCGCCTGCCGGGTGCCCGGCCGGGCGCACAGCCGCTGCGCCGCTTCCCGCTGGACCATGACGGTGATGTTTTCCACCGGCAGGCGCTCCTCCAGCAGACGCATCAGGATGGGGCTGGTGATGTAGTAAGGCAGGTTGGCGCAGACCGCCACCGGCCGGCCGGCGAACTCCTGCCCGATCAGGGCGCGCAGGTCTACCTTCAGCACGTCGCCTTCCACGATCTTGATGTTGTCATAGCCTGCCAGCGTCTCATCCAGCAGCGGGAACAGCCGGCGGTCGACTTCCACCGACACCACCCGCGTCGCCCGTTTTGCCAGCTGCTCGGTCAGCACGCCGATGCCGGGGCCGATCTCCAGCACGCCCCAGTCCGGCCCAATGCCCGCCGCCTCGGCAATGCGGGGGCAGACGCCGGGATTGATGATAAAGTTTTGTCCAAAGCCTTTCGAGAGCGAAAAGCCATACCGGTCGCAAAGGCTGCGGATGGTGGAAAGGTCTGTCAAAGCGGGCATGGGGTCCCCTCCTGCCGTTGTGCAAATGCGCAAAAATGCGGTGTGACGGGCGCTGCGGCATCCCGGCACACCGCTTTGTCTGCTGTGGTCAGCCCGCCATCGACTGCAGCGTGGTCAGCGCACGCTGGATCTGCGGGTCGGTGTCTACGGTAAAGTTGTAGAAGCTGCTCTGCTCGTCCGAGGTCAGCGCGTCGTCCACATCCGGCGTCAGGCCGGTGCCGTCCCAGCTCTGGCCCTCGTTGTCCAGCAGCAGGCCGACGGTGATCACCACCGCGCTGCCGTCCGAAAGGCTCTGCGGCTCCGACAGCACCACGCCCTGGCCGGCGGTGGCGCTGCCCACCAGGGCCGCGCCGCCCATCTTGCGCAGCGCGTTGGCAAACAGCTCTGCGCCGCCGGCGGTGCTGCCGTTGACCAGGCAGATCATCGGCTGAGAGATGGAAGTGTCGTCCGAAACGCGCAGGTCCTCGGTGGTGCCGTCCTTGGCCTGGCTCTGGGCGATCAGCCCGGAAGGCACGCAGTAGTCGGCGGCGATCAGCGCCGCGTTCAGGCTGGTGCCCGCATTGTTGCGCAAATCAAAGATAAAACTCTCGGCGCCCTGGCCGCGCAGGCTGTCCACCGTGCTGCGGAACTCGGTGCCGGTGTTGGCGGCAAAGTCGTCGATCTTGATATAGGCGCAGTTGTTGCCGATCATCTGGCCGAACACCGTGCCGACCGTATAGTTGGCGCGGGTGATGGTATAGCTCTCCTCGGTGCGGTCGGGCGTCAGATAGCCGATGGTGACGGTGCTGCCTTCCTCGCCCAGCAGGGCGGACTTGATGGCGGAGGTATCCGCCAGGCTGCGCAGGCTTGTCTCCCCGATGGAGGTGATGAACCCGCCTTCCTCCAGGCCGATCTCGGCCGCAGGCGAGTTGTCATACACGCGGATGATGCGGGCATAGCTGGAGGAGGCGTCCTTGACCACGTCCACGCCAATGCCCATCAGGCGGCCGGACTGGGTGCCCACCAGCTCGTTGTAGCTCTGCGCCGAATAGTACCGCGCATACCGGTCGCTGATGCCCAGCACATAGCCGGAAGCGATGGTGTCGTTCAGGGTGTCCTCGTTGATCTCGAAATACTCGTTGGCGCGCACGTAGCGGTCCACCTCCGAGAGCTTGTTATACATCCGCTCACGGCTTTTGACGCTGGTGACGCTGTTGTTGAACATATTCATCGAAAATGCCATCGTGACCGAAAAGGTCACCGCCATGGCGATCAGCATGATGGTAAGCGCCACGCCAAGACTGATTTTTTTATTCATGTACCGTCGTTCTCCCCTTTGTTTACCACTGCGCCGGCCGCTTACAGCATTGCCAGAGAAGCGACCGCAGAACCGAACAGCGTCACGCACATCAGCACGGCGATGCACAGGCAGACGACGCGCACGGCGGCTTTATGTTTCACGGGAAAATGCCCCCCTTTGCTTGGTGTCAGGCCCTGCAGCCGCAGGCGCCCGCCCGCAGCATCACACATCCAGATGCTTGCGGATGCTGGCGGCGGTGCCGATGCCGCACAGGATAAAGCCCAGCAGCAAAAAGCCGATCACGATATAATACCAGACGCTTCCCAGCGGGACCAGCTGTCCGCCGAACATCTGCGAGAAAGTGCTGGGGTTGGCCACATACCAGTCGCACAGCGCATAGTACCCGCCGCAGACCACGCCGGAAGCGACAACGGCCGAGATCAGGCCCGAGGTCGTGCCTTCCACAAAGAAGGGGAAGCGGATAAAGCCGTTGGTCGCGCCAACCAGCTTCATGATGGCGATCTCCTTGCGCCGCGCAAACACGGTGATGCGGATGGTATTGCTGACGACCACGATGCTGACAATGGCCAGCACGATCACCAGGCCGTAGCTGACGGCGGTGACGACGCGCTGGATAGAGGTGAACGCGTCGGAAAGCTCCAGCGGCGCGCGGACCCTCTCCACGCCTTCGATCTGCTCCAGCTGGGCCGAGACCTGCTCCAGCTGGGTAATGTCCTCAATGACCACGCGGTAGTTGGCCGAGAAGGGGTTGTCGTTGGCAAACGCCTCGTACATGTCCGAGTAGCCTTCCAGCACCGAGCTGTAACTTTCCAGGACCTGTTCCGGCGAGACATACGTTACCGACACGACGCCCGGCGTGGATCGGATGGCCGTATCCGCCGAGGCGATCTGCTCCTCGGACAGGCCGTCCTGCAGGTAGACGATCGTCTCGTTCTGTTCGCCGATATACTCCACAATGGCGTCCACGTTGGCCCCCAGCAGGTACGCCACGCCGATCAGGATCATGCAGACGGTCAGGACGCCCATGGAGGCAAGGGTCATCAGCCGGTTGGCCCGCATATTGTGCAGGCCCTGCCGGACAAGGTAGGTAAAACTGGAAAATCGCATGCTGCGGTGTCCCCCTCAGTACATTTCACGACGGTAAAAATCAAACAACCTTCCAAAAGCGGGGGCCGCCCCGCCGCGGCGGGTCCCCGCAGCAGCTGCCGCCCGCCGGCGCGCCGGGGCGGCGCCGGCCTCACTGGGAAAAATCAAATTCGCGGGGCAGCTCTCCGCCCATGGCTGCAAACTGGCGGGCCACGTCCGGGTTGGCGGTGTCCGACGCGATGCGCCCGTGGGACAAAGTGACCACACGCTTGTGGAAACGGCGCACCAGCTCGTGCTCATGCGTGACCACCACCACGGTGATGCCCACGCTGTTGATGGCGGAAAGCAGTTCCATCATCTCAAAGCTCATTTCCGGGTCGATGTTGCCGGTGGGCTCGTCCGCGATGATCAGCTTGGGGCTGTGGGCCAGCGCCCGCGCCAGCGCCACGCGCTGCTGCTCGCCGCCGGAAAGCTCGTCCGGCAGACGGTCCATCTTGTCGCCCAGACCCACCAGGCCCAGCACATAGGGCACCCGCTTTTTGATCTGACGGGTCGAAATGTTGGTGACGCGCATGGCGAACGCCACGTTCTCGTAGGCCGTCATGGTGGGGATCAGGCGGAAATCCTGAAAGACCACGCCCATCTGGCGGCGCATGTAAGGCACCTTGCGGCGCTTGATCCGGCCGATGTCCTGGCCGTTGATGATGACCGAACCCTCGGTGCATTTTTCTTCCAAAAGGATCAGTTTGAGGAAGGTGGATTTGCCGGCGCCCGAATGTCCCAGCACAAACACGAACTCGCCGTCGTCGATGTGCAGGTTAATGTCCTCCAGCGCAACGTTCTCGTCGTTCTGGGTCTCGTACACCTTTGTAACATGTTCAAAGTCGATCATTCCGCTGCTCCTGTATCCTCGCGTTGCGCATCCTGTCTGGCTTACCCGTTCCCCCATCCGCCGCCCCCAGCGCGGGGCGCGCCGGACGGCGCGTCTGCGGCGGGATGGTTCATACGTATTTTAGCTTACCATGTTCAAAGCCCCTGCGTCAAGATGGCCGCCCCCGCCGGCCCCGCCAATATTTGCCATCGGAACGCCCATATTTGTGTCGATTCCGACGTTTTTCCCTTTGTGGAAAGTTTGTAAATTTTTTTGCCGTTTTCCGGCCGGCCGCCCGCGCGGCGCCTGCGGCGCGGCTGCGCCCCGCTTCCATGCAGACACGGCGCCTTCCGGTATGCACCGGAAAGCGCCGTGCTCAGGCCGCGCCGGCCAGCCCGCCGGCGGGATAGGTCCATATTGGGCGGGGCCGCAGGGACCCGCGCCCGGCTCAATATTTGGCCGGGTTTGCAGAAAGGTACTTTTTGACCATCAAAGCCACCTTGAACACGATGGCGTCGTCAAATTTGCGCAGGTCCAGGCCGGTCAGCTTCTTGATCTTCTCCAGGCGGTAGACCAGCGTGTTGCGGTGTACAAACAGGCCGCGGCTGGTCTCCGAGACGTTCAGGTTGTTCTCAAAGAACCGCTGGATGGTAAACAGCGTCTCGGAATCCAGCGAGTCGATGCTGTCCTGCTTGAACACCTCGCGCAGGAAAGCCTCGCACAGGGTGGTGGGCAGCTGGTAGATCAGCCGGGCGATGCCCAGATGGTCGTAGGAGATGACCTGGCGCTCGGTGTCGAACACCTTGCCCACTTCCATGGCGATCTGCGCTTCCTTAAAGCTGGCCGCCAGGTCCTTGATGTTGTTGATGGGGGTGCCGATGCCCACCACCGCCTTGATGTAGTGCTCGCCCGAAAGGGTGTCCACGATGGACGCCGCCAGCTTTTCCATATCGCGGGTGCTGTTGTCGGGCTTGATCTCCTTGACCAGCACCGTGTCCGTCTCGCTGATGTTAAAGACAAAGTCTTTCTGCTTGTCCGGGAACAGGCTGCTGACCACATCGTAGGCCGAAATATCGTTGGAGCTGGTGACGCGGATCAGCAATACCACCCGCTGCACGTCCGAGACAAAATGCAGTTCCCTCGCCTTGGCGTAAATGTCGCCGGGCAGGATGTTGTCCAGCACAACGTTTTTGATAAAGTTGGTCTTGTCAAATTTCTCGTCGTGGTACTGCTTGATGCTCTGCAGGCTGATGGCCAGCATGGAGGCGAACTGCTCGGCCGTCTGGTCCGCGCCCTCGACAAACACGGCGTAGTCGTTATGCTTTGCGCCCGAAAACTGATGATAGGCGCAGCCGTCGCGCACAAAGGCGTCGCCGGAGGTCAGCCGCTGGGCGGCAAAACCCTCGCGCACCTCGCCGATCTGGCCCAGTTCCGAGCAGGCAATGACTGCGCCGGTCTCGTCCACAACGCCGACGACACGGTCCACCGCATCTTTCATCTGGTATACCACGTTCTGGAACACCCTGTTTGCCATAACAGCCTCTCCTTACCTAGCAATTTGTACAGCCCGGACCTGCAAAAGCGCGGCAGTTGGGGACGTTGTGCAGTTTTGCGCAGCGCCCCCGGGCTTGAACAGTTGTGAAATTTACCAAATACCAAACTTCCTGATGTATATTTTACACAATCTCTTTGTGTTTTGCAACATATTTCACCGAAAATATTTGGTTTTTCTTGTATAAATTTTTGGAGCTGTACGCGGCAGGCAAACCGACGGATACCGCCCTCTGCGGGGCCGTCCGTCATTTTGCCCATGTCTTACCGCCGTGCGGCGCCTGTCCGGGCCGCGCCGGCGCGCAAAAAAATCGGCAGCAGGGTCACTTTCGGGACTGCTGCCTGCGGGCCGGCGGGGGGCGTCAGGCGTCCCCGTCCTTGCGGTCGTCCATGGCGCCGGTGCCGCCTTCCACCACGCCGCGGCGCTGGAACACATAACCGATGGTACGGAAAAAGATGGACGCATCCATGCCAAAGGTCACATGGGCAGCATATTCGCCGTCATAGCGGGCCTTGACGTCAATGGGCAGCTCGTCGCGGCCGTTGACCTGGGCCAGGCCGGTCAGCCCGGGGCGCACGTCGTTGGCGTGCACCTTCTCCCGCGCTTCGATCAGGTCGTACTGGTTGTACAGCGCCGGGCGGGGGCCGACGATGCTCATCTGCCCGGCCAGGATGTTGTAGATCTGCGGCAGCTCGTCCAGGCTGGTCTTGCGCAGGAAAGCGCCGCTTTTGGTGATATAGGAGTCAGGGTCCTTCAAAAGATGGGTGGGCACGTCATGGGGGGTATCGCCCCGCATGGTGCGGAACTTCAAAATATTGAAATGGGTGCGGTAGCGCCCCACTCTGCGCTGGCGGAACAGCACCGGGCCGGGGCTGTCGATCTTGATCCACAGCGCGATCAGCCCCATGGGGATGGCCAGCACAATGACCCCGATCAGCGAGAGGAGAAAGTCCAGGATGCGTTTGACACAGGTCTGGTACATGGCGTTCCTTCCTTTCCTTTACGCGCCGGGCGGGACGGTGGGTTCCCGCCGCCCGTTCAGCGCCCCTGCGATCTCGGCCTTGTCCAGCATGCCGGTGTCGCCCCGCTTGGCGCTGACCGAGTGGTCCTCGTTGACATGGCGGTTGGGGTGGTAGCTGCTGACCATCCGCTGCAGCTGTTCCACCACCGCGTCGTCCTTGTTTTCCAGGTGCTCCTGCAGTTCCTGCAGCTGGGTGTAAAAGCGGGCCAGGTCGATCTCCATGGGCGGCGCAACAAAGATCTTGTCGTGGGCGGTCTTGCCCATCTTGTCCTGCTCGGCGTCCATCATCAGTTCCTCGTACAGCTTTTCGCCGGGGCGCAGGCCGGTCACCTTGATCTCCATGTTCACGCCCGGCTCGTAGCCGTAAAACCGGATCAGGCGGGTGGCCAGGTCCATGATCTTGACCGGCTCGCCCATATCCAGCACGTAAATGCTGCCGCTTTTGGCCAGCGCGCCCGCCTGCAGCACCAGCTGGGCCGCCTCGGTGATGGTCATAAAGTAGCGCACGATGTCCGGATGGGTGATGGTGACAGGGCCGCCCTGCTTGATCTGCTCCTCAAACAGCGGGATGACGCTGCCGTGGCTGCCCAGCACATTTCCGAACCGCACCGCCATGCATTTCATGGAGGTATTCTGGGCAAACGTCTGGATCAGCATTTCGCAGATGCGCTTGGTGCAGCCCATGACGTTGGTGGGGTTGACCGCCTTGTCGGTGGAAAGCTGCACAAACCGCTCGACGCCGTGCTCGGCGGCGGAGGTCAGCAGGTTCTTGGTGCCGAACACATTGTTCTTGACCGCCTCGGCCGGGCTGAGCTCCATCAGCGGCACATGCTTGTGGGCGGCCGCGTGGAACACCACCGACGGCCGGTAGACCTCGAACACCTCGTCCAGGCGCCTTTTGTCGCGGATCGAGCCGATCAGCGTAACAATGGGCACATTGCTGCCGTACTTGTTGCGCAGCTCCATCTCCAGCTCGTAGGCGCAGTTTTCATAGATGTCAAAGATCAGCAGCTGCCGGGGCCGGTAGCGGATGATCTGGCGGCACAGCTCACTGCCGATGGAACCGCCGCCGCCGGTCACCAGCACCACCTTGTCGTGCAGATACTCGGAGATCTGGGCGTTGTTGAGCTGGACTTCGTCGCGGGAGAGGAAATCGGCGGTGTTCAGCTCGCGCAGGCCGGACCCCGGCGCGGTGGGATTGCCGTTTTCGTCCACCGCCTGCGGGTCGGACAGCATGCGCACCCGGCAGTGGGTGGAGTTGCACAGGTTGATGATCTCGCGCAGACGCTCGCCTTTCAGGCTGGTGATGGCGATGACGATCTCAACGATATGGTACTTGCGCACCAGCTCGGGGATGTCGGAAATGGTGCCGCGCACCGGCACGCCCTGCACGCGCAGGTTTTTTTTGGTCAGGTCGTCGTCCACGATGCAGACCGGGTCGCCAAAGCTGCGGTTTTTGTTTTTGCACAGGTTGACCGCCCAGGCGCCGGCGTTGCCCGCGCCCACGATCAAAAGCGGGGCCGCGCGTTCGCCCTTGCGGCGGCGGTCCTGCTTGTTGTTGCGCGCCTGCGCGGCCAGGCTGCGCACGCCGCGCCACAAAAAGCGCACGCCGCCCACCAGCGCCACAATGAACACGGCGCCCAGCACCAGCACCGTGCGGTACAAAACGCCTTCCAGCATCAGGTCGATCAGCATGACGATGCCGGTTGCCAGCCCGGCCAGCAGCGTCAGCTGGGCCAGGTCCCGCACGCCGGCGTATTCCCACAGGATCTCGTACAGCCCGCCGAACCAGAACACGATCATATAGATCAGCAGGATGCAGGGCAGCCAGGGCAGCATCGTCTCGATGACGCCGGGGCGCATATAGGCGTTTTCGGCGTCAAAGCGCAGCATGATGGCAATCAGGTAGGACAGCACGATCAGCCCGCAGTCCAGGCACATCAGCGCAATGCGGCGCGGCAGGCCCTTGATGATTTGTCGGTTATCTTGTTTCATTCCGTTATATCCCCATCTCCCGGCCATGCAGCCCCGGCCAAAGCCGGTCGCCGGGCAAAAACGTCCGCGGCAGGGCCCCGTGCGGCATGCGCCGCCGGCCGCATCGCCCCCCGCCTTCTCTATGGCATCGCGGTCCCCGCGCCGCCATGGCGGCGCACCGCAAGCAAAAGCCTTTTCTGTGTATTATAACACAAGTTCGCTCCGTTTGCCGCCGGTCAGGCTGGGCAAGCGGAGCAAATGTTGCACAAAAATAGTTTTCCGGATTTGTATATCCTGCGCGCAGACGCGGCGGCTTACTCCACCGTCACGCTCTTGGCCAGGTTGCGGGGCTTATCCACGTCCAGGCCCTTGGCGCAGCTGACGTAATAGGCCAGCAGCTGCAGCGGGATGACCGACAGGCTGGTGGCAAAGTGCGGGTCGGTGCGCGGAACGTAAACGGTAAACCCTGCGGTGTCCTCGATGTTATAGTTGCCGTAGGTGGTCAGCCCCATCAGGAACGCGCCGCGGCTTTTTGCCTCCACCATGTTGGAGATGGTCTTTTCGTACAGCTCAGGCTGGGTCAGCACGCCCACGACCAGAGTCCCCTTCTCCACCAGCGAGATGGGGCCGTGCTTCATCTCGCCGGCCGCAAACGCCTCGGAATGGATATAGCTGATCTCCTTGAACTTCAGGCTGCCCTCCAGCGCCACGGCGTAGTCCAGTCCGCGCCCGATGAAGAAAGCGTCCTTGGCCGCGGCATACTTGCTGGCAAACCACTGGATCCGCTCCTTGTCCGAGAGGGTCTTTTCGATCTTCTCCGGCAGCGCCTCCAGCTCCTCCACCAGGCGCGCATACTGCGCGTCGTCCAGCACGCCGCGCACCCGCCCGAATTCGGTGGCCAGCAGATAGACCGCCGCCAGCTGGGTGGAATAGGCCTTGGTGGTGGCCACCGCGATCTCCGGCCCCGCCCAGGTGTACAGCACGGCGTCCGCCTCGCGGGCGATGGAACTGCCCACCACGTTCACGATGCCCAGCGTGCGCACGCCGCGGGACTTGCATTCCCGCAGGGCGGCCAGGCTGTCGGCCGTCTCGCCGCTCTGGCTGATGATGATGGCCAGGGCGTCGTCCTCCAGCACCGGGTCGCGGTAGCGGAACTCGCTGGCCACGTCCACCTCCACCGGCACCCGGGCCAGGCTTTCGAACACATAGCGCGCCGCCACGCCCACATGGTAGGCGGAACCGCACCCGATGATATACAGCCTGCGGACGCCGCGGATGGTTTCCGCGTCCAGGCTGATCTCGGACAGGTCGATGCGCCCGTCCTTGATGCGGGGCGACAGGGTATCCCGCACGGCGGCCGGCTGCTCGTGGATCTCCTTCATCATGAAATGCTCGTAGCCGCCCTTTTCGGCCGCCTCGGCATCCCACTCGATGGTGGAAGGGGTCTTTTCGATGCGCTCCTTGTCGATGTTGTAAAACTCAATGGAGTCGGGCGCCAGGCGGGCGATCTCCATGTTGTCGATGTAATAGACGGTGCGGGTGTACTTGAGCAGCGCGGGCACGTCGCTGGCGATCAGGTTGCCGTTTTCCGCCTGGCCGACGATCAGGGGGCTGTCCTTGCGCACTGCATAGATCACGCCGGGCTGGTCGGCAAACAGCACGCCCAAAGCGTAGCTGCCGCGCACATGCAGCATCATGCGGGTAATGGCGTCCAGCGGATCTCCGGCGGCCTCGCCGCAGTAATAATAGTCCACCAGCTGGGCCACCACCTCGGTGTCCGTCTGGGACGCAAACGCAAAGCCGCGGGCCGCCAGGCGGTCCTTTAGCTCCTGATAATTCTCGATGATGCCGTTGTGTACGACGGCGATCTTCTGGTCGCGGGAATAATGCGGGTGCGCGTTCAGCGCCGAGGGTTCGCCATGGGTGGCCCAGCGGGTATGCCCGATGCCGCAGGCGCCGTGCACCGTGCTGCCCCCGTCGGTCATTTCGGACAGCACACGCAGCCGCCCTTTCGCCTTGACCACCTCGATCTTGCCGGCGGCGTTTTCCACCGCCAGGCCGGCCGAGTCGTACCCGCGGTACTCCAGTTTGGCCAGGCCGTCAAGCAGAATGGGCGCGGCCTGCGCCGCACCGGTAAAGCCTACAATTCCGCACATGGTTCTTTCCCTCCCGTTTCCGAATGGATTTCATGCCTCAGTATATGCGGCGGCGCGCGGCATCCTTTCCGGCCGCGCCGCCGGGACAGGCCGGAAAACAAAACAGACGGAGCGGCCGCGTCACAACAGCGGCCGCCCCGCCGCGGCGCGGCCCCGGGATGCGGGGCCTGCGCAGTTTTGATGGTCCTTTACTGCTCCACCTTGCGCGCACAAACGACATAGCGGCCGTTATCACTGGAGTAATCGCAGGTGGAAAGGGTCAGCAGCCGGTCCCCGTACACCGGCGTGATGCCGGAGTCCACATCGCTGCGCGACTTGACCTGGCTGACGAACTCCTCGAACGACGCCTCGTCCATGTTGATGTAAGTGTTAAACGCAAAGCTGTCGGTGACAACGTCGATGGCAAACGCGGCGAACACCTCGTAGGTGGCGTCCCCATACAGCGTGTCGAACTCCACATAGGGATGCTCCTGATAGTAGGAGGCGTTGCGGTAGTTCGGCAGGCTGCCGAACACCGTGCCCGACTTCATGTGATGACCGTAAATGATAAAGTTGTTGCTCTGCCCTTCCGGCGCCAGCACACAGTCTTCGTCCAGATAAGGCACGCCGTACACATCGTACTCACCGTTAAAGTTGTGGTCCAGGTAAAAATCCGGGCGGTCCACCGACTGCATCACCGGGAAGCTCAGGTTGGTATCCTCAATGCTGATCCAGCCCACAAAATCCGAGTTGCGTTCCAGCAGCCGGGCAAACTTGGCCGCGTTGCTTTCTGTCTGGACCTCCCCGCCCTCTTCCGCCGGGGCGGTCTGCGCGGTATCGTCGATCAGGCTTTCCAGCTCGGTGATCTCGCTTTCCAGCTGGCGGTCGTCCAGGTATCGTTTGACCAGCAGCCCTGCGCATACCAAGAACACCAGCGCAAAAATGGCGATGGCGATATTGTACAGAATATCCCGGCCGCTGGCTTTTTTGCGTTTGCCGCGGCGCTTTCGTTTGCGGTCCGCGCTGCGCCGCGAAAAATCCTCGTCCCTGTCCTGATCGTAGAAGGCGGGACCGCCTTCCGCAAACAGCGGCGCGGGCTGGCTCCCGCTCTCAGAGGCAGCGCGGCGGCGATGGCTTTGTGCCATGTGGGGTACACCTCCCTGCAGTAATTCCTTACCAATATTACCCCATATCCGGCCGGATTGCAAGTATTTCGCGGCGCAGCCCCATTTCCTCCCCGCCGGCGGACGGCAAAAAACGCGCGCCCCGGTATTCAAACGGGGCGCGCGGCCGGCTGTATCGGTTTTGCGATCGGGTGTACAGGTCCCGCCCTTTACAGCGTGGAGTACCCGTAGCTGTTGACCAGCGCGTCGATGCGCTGTCCCTCCTTGCAGAAGGGGCAGGCGTGGGAATCGTAGCTCTGGTAATCGGGCAGGTCGGTGGGGTCAAAGATGGACATGACCGGGTAGCCCTCGCACTCCTTGACGGTAGCAAAGATGGCGGTCAGGCCAGCGACCACGCCGCCGTAGTAGCGCACCGCCTCGATGGCCGATTTCATGGTGTAGCCGGTGGTGACCGACGCCGCCAGGATCAGCACGTGCTTGCCGGTGATCATCGGGGCCAGGTTCTCGCGGAACAGCAGCTGGCTGCCGGTGGTATGCTCCGGCGTGACTACATAGATGGTCTGATGGGCGTTCATGTTGACAAAACCGTCGCGGGTCAGCTCGCTGGCCAGGCAGGCGCCGATGACCTCGGTGCCGTCCAGGCAGAGGACGGTATCCACAACGGTGGTGGCCTTATAGGTGGATACCAGCTCCCGCGCAAC
>DWVD01000031.1 GCA_019120395.1 Candidatus Gemmiger faecigallinarum | reverse complement strand
TCAGGGATGGATGTGCGCCCGGCTACTGGCCTTCTCCAACGGGGATTTGCAGGCGCTGTTTGACCGGAGCGACGGGTTTTATCGCCGCCAGCTGGTGCTGACCACGAAAGAAAAACCGGCTGGCCGTGTGGATGATCCTGACCTTGCCGAGAAGATGAAAGCCGAGGTGGAGGGTATTCTGCTGTGGGCTTTTGAGGGATTGCAGCGGCTGGCCGCAAACAACTTCAAGTTCACCGAGAGCCAGCGCACCAAAAACAACCGGGAAGCAGTCAAACGGGACAACAACAATGTCTATGATTTTCTGGATTCTGACGGGTATGTTCGCCTGAAAGCTAATCTATCTGCCAGCTCCAAAGAGCTGTACGAGGCATACCAGATTTATTGTACCGAAAACAACCTGCCTGCCCTGAAACCCCGCAGCTTCAGCGAAGCCCTGATCGCCTGCCAGAGCCGCTACAATCTGGAATACTGCAACAATGTGACCAACGCAGCCGGACGGCGGGTGCGTGGTTTTCTGGGGGTTGAAGTATTGGTGAGAAATCATATATCAGTGTTTTCCGGCGATTCGATGCGTACGTACGTACCGGAAGATGTGCCGGAGGAATGGCGGCGCTGAATCGTGTACGTACGTACGCTTTGATTGACCCTTGTTCTCCCTTTTACAGCAATTCGGCGGCTATGGCAGTCAGAATCACCGGTCAAATCCCCATGCTATACGATTTGCCCCGTTCTTTCCCAATCCAATCTTCTCTCCTAACTCACGTTGCGTCATGTGCCGGTGTTGACGAATTTGGCGCATCTTTGCTCCGATCTTCATAACGTGATGTCCCCCCCTTTCGTCGGTTAATGCGACTTGCAATATTCTCTCCGTCTGCTATTATAATATTAGTCTCAGTTCGTTGGCTGGTTTGCTTTCTGGAACCTACCATTTGGCTGTTTTCTCAGCAGTTTTATCCGCATAATTTTCTCAACCCTTACCGATGTCGCCCATTTTTTGTCGCTTTAAAGATATTTTTTGTGTAGCATTAGCCCCTCACCACGGTACACATGGTAGAGCACCTGACTGTTAATCAGGGTGTCCTCGGTTCAAGTCCGAGAGGGGCAGCCACCAAGCGATGGAACATTGCGTTCCATCGCTTTTTTGTTTATCAATTCCAGCTCTCCGGCGGCTTTTTGTGATCTATCGCCGCGCTTCGCGGCCCTGTACCAGCTGTTGCGCTCCGGCAGCCGGCGCGCTCGCCTTTGTGCAAAGCGGCAAGGGCCGCCCCGTGGGCAAACGGGGCGGCCCTTGCCTTGCTGTGAATAAAAAAGGAAGAAAATGGCTGTTTTAGAGCATGTATCTGGCGGCGGGACCATATTTTTGTTCCCAGCGCGCGTTCCAGGCATCGCCCTCGGGCAGGTTCGCGCTCATAAATACCGGCGGCTCCTCCCCTGCCTCGACCAGGCGCCGGACCGTTTCGGCCACCAGCGCGTTCATCACAAAGCAGTTGCAGATGGTGGACGCCGAGGCGACCGGCTGACCAAACCCGGGGATCTCCAGCACGGCGTCGCCCAGGGGGACCCGGCTGTCGATCAGCAGGTCCACTTCCTGGTAAAGGCTGCGCCCGCCGGGATGCCGCAGCGGGCTGTCCGCCGGGACCGCCCTGCCATAGGCCGGCGAGGTGACGCCGATCGTATACACGCCGCGGCGGCGGCATTCCAGCGCAACGTCCAGCGACATGGGGTCGATGCCGTATGCGTTGACAAGGATCAGCAGCTCCCCCTGTGTCTGCCCGACCTGGTTGGCGTCCAGAACGCGGACGCCGTAGCCCGGCATACATTCAAAATTGACGCTGCGCTTTGCGCCGTGAAGAAGGCTGGTGCCCGGGTCCAGGATCGGGTTCCAGGCCGCAAGGCACCCCGCCCGCCACAGTACCTCCTCCGCCGCAAGCTGCGAGTGTGCGCCGGTCCCCAGCACATGGATGCGCCGGCCCTGCCGGATCGCCTCGCACAGAAGTTCTGCCGCCCGGGAGATCGCTTCCGCCTGGGTCTGCTCGATGCTTTGCAGCAGGTCACAGATCTTTTGCCGGTAAAAAACCTCCTGTGTGTTTGGGAGAATGGCGTATACCAATTGAGGGAACGGGGGGACGGCCGGCTTTTATCCCTTGGTGGAGCCTGCCATCAGGTCGGCAATGTCATATTTCTGCAAGATCACAAAGGCCACCAGCAGCGGCACCGTCGCAATGGCGATCCCCGCCATGACCACCGGCCACGGCGTGGACAGCCCGTCGCTGACAGGCAGCTGCGAGATCGCCACCATCAGCGTCTGTTTTTCCGGGTCCCGCAGGAAAACCATCGGCAGCAGGAAATCGTTCCAGCGGGCGATCAGAGAGATCGCGCCCCAGGACGCCAGGGCGGGCGTGATGCCCGGCACGACCACGCGGCAAAAGATGCCGAATTCCCTGCATCCGTCGATCCGGGCCTGCTCCAGGATGTCTGTCGGGAACGCGCCGATATACTGGCGCATATAAAAGATTCCCACCGCGGTGGCCGCCCGCGGAATGATCAGCGAGAGCATGCTGTTGATCCATCCCAGGCGCCGCATCACTACAAAAAGCGGGACGATATGCAGAGGTGGTCCGGCAGATGTTTCCCCACGATAAGCGCCTGATGGCCCGCCTGGAACCGCTGATCCGGGATTTCCCCGGTATGCTCTGGCAGGATGAGCGCCACCGGCAGCGCATGGAGGGTGTGAAAATCCACCTGGGCCACAGCAAACGCCGGGACACGCCTGCTTTCTTTGCGGTCATGTTCCTGTTCACTTCCGATGAGGACATTTATGCGCCCTGACCGAAGCCTTTATCCAGATGGTCATGCGCATGGCGGAAGAGCCTTCCCGCCAGGATTCCGAGATTCTGCCCGCCAGCCTGCAGCTGATCACCCCCGCCATCGAATGGATCAGCATGCATTATATGGACCCCGTCACAGTGCCCCAGCTGGCTCAGCTGTGCCACATCAGCACCACCCATCTCCGCCGGCTGTTTCAAACTATTATGAACTGTTCGCCGCTGGAATATTTGCAGGGCATCCGCCTGGAAGCCGCCTGCGGGATGCTGCTGTACACCGACCATTCGGTGCTTGACATCGGGAACCAGGCCGGGTTCGCCACCCCCACAAGCTTTACCCGGCAGTTCAAAAAGCAGTACGAGACCACACCCGGCCAGTGGCGGATCAAAATGACGCGCAAAAAGCAGGAGCACTAGGCCGCGCCTTACCTTTTCCATCCGCCGCTTTTTGCCGCCGCCCGCCATGTGCGTTTTTGCATTTTTTCCGCAGTTTTTGCGGCAGACAGACCAAAAAAACTGCTATCTTTGTTGCAGAGCGGAAATGCCCGTCAACAAAGGAGCAGAGTAAATGGACAACAAAAACTTGATAGATCTGCTGGTGCGGGAAAACGTTCCCTCTCTGGGCTGCACCGAGCCAATGGCCATCGCCTATGCGTCGGCCCTGGCCGTGGAGCTGCTCGGCGGCGGATGCGACACCCTGACGTTGTATGTCAGCCCCAATATTTTGAAAAACGCGATGGGCGTGGGCATCCCCGGCAGCACGCTTGTCGGCGGGCAGATCGCGGCAGCCCTGGCATGGGTGGCCGGAACCCCCGCTTACGGCCTGGAAGTGCTGCGGGACGTCACGCCAAAGGACGAGCAAAAGGCCCGCCGCCTGCTGGAAAAGGGCCTTGTGCGGATCAATCTGGCGGACACTGACAAAAAGCTGTACATCCGCGCCGTTGCCGCAGGCGGCGGAAACGAGGGGTCCGTTGTGATCTGCGGCCAGCACACCCATGTGGCGGAGCGGCGGAAAAACGGAGTCCTTGTTTCGTCGGCAGAATCCGAGTCGGAGACGGAAACCCCGGATCTCCCTGCGCTGACGCTGGAGCAGATCTGGAATTTTATCCACGACGTCCCCGCCCGGGATCTGGAATTTCTGCAGGCGGGAATCGACATGAACCTTCGCGCTGCGGAGGAGGGCCTTCGCAATCCTTACGGCCTTCAGCTGGGACGCCGGCTGCTGGACCGGCAAAAAAGCGCCGGCGGCAGCGACCCGTTTCTGGCCGCCGCAGCGCTGGCGGCAGCGGCGGCGGACGCGCGCATGGCCGGCTGCCGGCTGCCTGTTATGACCGTTACCGGAAGCGGGAACCAGGGGATCGCCACGATCCTGCCGGCGGCGGTCCTGGCCCGGCGCCGGGGCGCGGACCAGGCGCGCACGCTGCGCGCCGTGGCCCTGTGCCAGCTGGTGGCGATCGAAGCAAAACAATATACCGGCCGCCTGTCGGCGCTGTGCGGCGCGGTCAACGCGGCCGCGGCGGGGGTGGCCTGCGCGGCGGTATACCTGTACGGCGGTTCCCTGGGCGACGCCTGCCGCGCGGTGCAGAATGTCGCCGGCAACGTGGCGGGGCTGATCTGCGACGGCGCAAAAAGCAGCTGCTCTTTAAAAATCGTCACCGGCGTACTGGCCGCGATGCAGGCGGCCATGCTCGCCCTGCACGGCAGTGCGGTCGGCGGCCAGGACGGCATCGTTTCCCCCTGCGCCGAGGATACCCTGAAAAACCTGGGCCGCCTGGCAAACCAGGGGATGCAGACCACAGATCAGGTGATCCTGCAGATCATGCTGGAAAAACAGTCCCGGCCATAAACCTCTGTCAGGGCCGTTCCCGCCCTTTGCCGCAGCCAAAAAACGCGCCGTCCCCTCGCACCGCTTCTGCGGGCTGCGGGGACGGCGCGTTTTGTTTCGGCTGCCCGGCGCGGCGCCGGGACGGCCTCAGTTCCAGTTCAGGCTGTCAGCCGGGACCCATCCGCCGGTCAGTTCTGTGTCATACCAGGAAATATACATCCAGCCGGGGACAAACTGCTGCATGCCCAGCACCTGCACCGACTGGCCGGCGGGAACGACAGCCTTCGGCTGCGTGCCAGCGTCGGGCGAAGCATACAGGGGGGTATCGGCGCCGACCGCCGCCGCGGCGGCGCGCCCTTGCAGCATCTCGCCCAGCTGGCTGCGCGTGGCGGGGTAATCCGGTTTGGCGTCTCCGTTGCCTTCCAGCTGCTGCAGGGCGTAATTTTCATAGGGCGGGTCGGGCACTGCGCCCTTGGCCGGAACGGTCAGCTCCGGGTCCAGCCCGGCCTGTTCCTTGGCCGCGGCCAGGTCGATCAGCCCCCATTTTCCGTCCTGCCTGGCCCAAAGCTCATTGTTATAGGCGGGGGCCATGTCCTCAAACTGGCCGAATCCGATCAGCAGCGTGCCGTCCCTGTACAAAAGCCCCACCTGGCCGTCCTGCCATACCACCATGGTGTCGCTGGTGCAGGGGTAGGCGGCATACTCGGTGGGATAGCCGCCGTATTCGCCCAGCGTCTCGTCAAAAGGTCCGCTGTACGCCCATACGCCGTCATAGACAAACCCGGTGATCTCGTTGCCCTGGGCGTCGATGTACCCCCATTTCCCATCCCGCATGCAGGCGGCGATCCCTTCGGAAAAATCCTCGGCGCGGTCGTAGACAAAGTCCGTAATGAGCTGACCGTCGGTCCCCACGTACGCTTTGGGGTATTCCTGCCGGGTCGCGTCGATGGCGTCCCGGTTGTGCTGGAAATCCGCGTCGTCGATGGAGATCTCCACCGCATACCGGGCGTCCTGGTCCATCCCCTCGGTGCTCAGCCGCCCCGCCGGGTACGGCTTGTGGAGGCCCGCCTGTGCCACCGGCTGCAGGTTCAGGCTGTAAAAGCCTCCCTCCAGGACCCCCTGCCCGGTGTGGGTATCGTAGTACACGGCGGTGCTGCCGCTGCCCCGCTCGGTCCAGGCAAACAGATGCCAAGGGGCGGGGTAGACCGGGCAGATCCCCTTGGCGGCCGCTTCGGCATAATTCAGGATCCCGGTGGCATCGTAGCGGGGGTTCAGGGCCGTTTCCTCCGGGTCCATGGGGATGCTGCCGCTGTCGATGTGGTCGGGCATATAGTACAGCCGCCAGCTGCCGTCGGCCAGCTGGACCCGATAATACTGGGGCAGGTTGGAGTATCCGGGGAAGCTCATCTCGTAAAAACAGCCGTTGACCAGCTCGGTGCCGTCGCTGTAAGGTCCTTCCAGGTCGCTGAAGCTGTTGCCCCGCAGCGGTTCCACCTCTTGATAAGGGCAGTCCGGTTCCAACGCCCAAGTCAGGCGGTCGGCCGTCAGGGGCAGGGCGGGTGCGGCCGCGCCTGCCGTTTCTTCCCTGCCCGCATCGGAGGGCGCCCCGGACGCCGCCGGCGTCGGAGAGGGGACCGCCTGCCCCGCCGCGCCGGTCCGCTGCGGCCGCGGCGCGCTGCAGGCCGGCAGCGCCGCGGCAAGCAGGACCGGCAAAATCATCCGTGCCATCCTGTTTTTCATGGTAAGCACCTCCCTGTCTATGCCGCCGGGGGCGGCACGGTATCCGGTAAAAGAAGTTATTTTTATTATACAGGAGCGGATCGCCGTCTTTCAACCGGGAAAGGCGGCGATCCGCTGTTTTTTATGCTGTTTCCTGTTGTTCCGGGCAGGACGGTCCGTTTGCGCTTACGCCGCCTTACTGCGCCTTGCTCTGCATAAAGGCGTCCACCTGGGCCTGCGCTTCCTGCAGGATCTGGTCAAATCCGGCGGCGCGCATCTCGGCCATCATCTCCGGCACCCCGACGGCCGGGTCCTGCGTGCCGGTCAAAAGCTCGCTCTTGTAGCGGTTGTAGATGCTGGTGCAGTTCATCAGTTCATCCTTCACCGCCGAAGCGTCAAAGTCAAAGCCCAGCAGCACCGAGGGGACCGCGTTCTCGTTCAGTTCCTTCACCTCGGCCCACTGGTCGAATTCATCGCTGGCCAGCAGGGACACGTTAAAGAAGGTGGCCTGGGTGTAGCCGGCCATCGACCAGTCGTCGTTCAGCTTTTCCACCTTGCCGTCCTGGGTGTACTGGAAGTTTTCCCCCTCCAGGCCGTAATACAGCATATCCCGCAGGCGGGTGTCGGTGTTGGCCAGCTGCAAAAGCTCCAGCGCCTTTTCCGGGTAGGCGCAGTTGGCCGAGATGCAGTTCAGCGAACCGCGGACGGTATCGTTGGAGACGATGGTCTCGCCCCACTGCACCGCGGTCGCCTCGATGCCCATATTGGGACCCCAGGTGGTCTTGGCAGCCAGGCTCCAGCCCTGCCCGAAGGAACAGGGTTTGGGGGCGGTGTCCTCCTCATGGATGGCCGCGTCCACATTGATGATCCCGTCCACATACCACTGGTGCAGCAGCGCCAGAGACTCCTGCACATCCTGCTGTTCCAGCGTGGGGACGACGGTGGCCGTCTCGTCGTCATAGCGCACGCCGATGGCAGGCAGGCCGGTACCCATCTGATCGTACACGTTCAAAATGGGGATCACGCCGTTCTGACTCAGGATAAAGCTGGGCATGCCCTCCCCCTCGTGGATGGCGCGCAGCGCCGGGTCGATCTCGGCCAAGCTGTGGGCTTCGGATACATCCAGCGAATATTTGTCCAGAAGGGACTGGTCCCAGATAAAATACTGGGTCATCGAGCTGTCCTTCAGGGTGGGCACCGCATAGATGCGTCCGTCCACGCTGGAAGCCAGCCAATAGTTTTCCGGGATCATGCCGTACAGCTCCTGATACGCAGGCAGCATGTCGGTCAGGTCAAGAAACGCGCCCATCGCCACGTCGCTGGCATAGGTCTTGAAGTCGGTGAACATGATGTCGTAATCGCCGCCCGTGCTGACCAGGACGTTGCGGCGGTTGTCCCAGTCTCCCCAGAGGACCACCTCGACGTCCAGATGGACACCGATCTTTTCCTCCAGATACCGGTTTACCTCCGCCTGCCAGGCGTCGTAGTTCCGGGGCATCCCGTTGCCGGGCTGGATCCATTTCAGCGTGGGGATGGTCCCGTCGTCAGGCGCGGCCGTCTCGGCGGACGAACCGGTCGTTTCCGGGAGGGAGCCTGGCTGGGAGGACGCGGCGCCGCAGCCGGTGAGGAGCGCGGCGGCAAGGCCCAGGCAGCCTGCGCGAAGCATTGCTTTTTTCATGGTCGTTGTCTCCTTGTTGGATAAAAGTTTTTTGGCGGGACGGCGCACATGCCGCCCCAGGGGGGAAAATACGCCTCCGCGGCTTCCGCAGAAAGCGTCCCCCGGTATCAGGCCCCCGTTCCCGGTCCCCGCCGCGCCTGCGCGCCGGCGGACGGGGCCGGAACGGGAGCCTGCCCCTTCAACAGTTTCCGCTGCCCTTCCATTCGGCGGCGGACTTTCCGGTCAGGGTGCGGTACAGCCGGGCCACCGCCCAGCACCACCAGCAGCACTGTTCCCCGTTGCCGCAGTCGGCTTTCTGCCACCGGACGCCGTCGAATTTCATATCTTCCATCAGGATGTCCCCGTCGCTGTGGTGGGCCCGCAGAAAACCGAACCACTGGGCCAGCTGCTCCCAGCTGCCCGTCCTGCGGTCGTATTCCATATCCCAGGCCATGGATTTGCCCATGATTTCAAAAACGGGGCGGCCGGCGCCGTCGTCCTCCATCATGGTCACCGCAAAGCCGCTGCCGCAGGGGTCGTCCACCCGAAGCCTGCGGTGCAGCAGTTCCACAGTCTGGTCCAGCCACTGCGGGTCCAGGCCGGACCAGCCGGCGGCCAGCGGGCTGAGGTTGACCCAGCCCATGCCGGAAAACGGGACGCCCCAGTCGCCGTCCGGCAGACGCATCTCCAGATATACCGTTTTGCCGTCCACCGTGCGGGTCAGGCGCCGGGCCACGCCTGCCTGCAGCAGCTCCAGCCGCCGGGCGGCCCAGTCGGCAAAGGCGTTGTCATGCACGCGGCGGGCAAGCCGGACCATCGCCTCCCCCGCCGCCCCCACAAAGCACTGGGACAACAGGTCGAACGCCGCCCAGCGCCGGTGTTCCCGGCTGTGCTCAAACGACGCGTTGAATACCAGCTGCAGCCCCGTGCAGGCCCACTGGCTCCGGTCCGGCTGGTAATAGAAATAGGGCTGCTCCAAAAAGGCTTCCACTTCCGTCCGGGCCGCCCGGTAATGATGGGCGACAAACTCCCAGTCCCCGGCGGAAAGGCAGTAGCGGGCAAAGGCCATGACCACATGGGCCCGGCCGTCGATCTGGTCCTCCCGGCTGATCCACTGGCCGGACCCGTCCGCCGGGCGGCGGCCCAGCACATGGGGCACCCGGGCAAGCTCGTTTTGTTCCATGCAGGAAAATACAAACTCCAGCGCGCTTCTGGCCCGCCGGTACTCGCCCAGCTCCAGGTACAACTCGGTCAGCGCGCCGATGGTGCGGCAGTATTCGCCCTCGTACGCGCCGCTGAGCGACTCGGCAAAATAGCCGTCCGGCTTCTGCCGGTCCAGAATGGACCGCAGCGTGGCGTGGTAGATCCTGCCAACGGTCCCCTGTTCCAGCTGCCGGAGAAGCTCCTGCTCCCACTGTGTCATAACGGTTTCCTCCTGTTTTTCCGCCTTGCCGGAACGGCGGCGTTCTGGTATCATTATAGAAATAAATTTTGCATGGATTCTATGCATTTTGGACGTTATTTGAAAGAAACAAGGCATTTTATACCATCCTGCCGCAAAGAGAGGCCCGACCATGAAATGCACCCATACCACCATCCTGTTTGAGCATCCCGCCGTCGGCATCCGGGCCGAGAGGCAGACCGGGCCTTTCGGCGTACGGGCGTCGCCGCTGCATTTCCACGGCGAGACCGAACTGATCTATATCCTGCGGGGCATGGCGGTGCAGCAGATCAACGAGCGGATGTTTGTGATGCGCCCGGGCAGCCTGTCGGTCATCGGCCCCGACCAGCGCCATTCGCTGTGCGCCGCCGCGGCCGACAGCGGCCTGGAAGTGCTGGTGATCCAGTTTGACGCACAGCGGGCGCTGGACGGCCTGGACCCCGCGGACGAGTTTGGGCGGGCGTGGCTGCAGGGGGAGCTGTTTTTCCCTGCGGCGCTGCAGCCGCCGCCTTCCGCCGTGCAGGACCTGTTGTCCATCGGGCAGGAGCTGGAGCAGGAGCTGCCCTGCTGCGAAACGATGGTCCGGGCCAGCCTGCTGCGGCTGCTGGTCTACCTGTGGCGGCAGCGGCCGCAGCGGGTCTGCCGGGACAGCGCGGGGGATTCCAGCAGCATCGACCTGCTGGCCGAGACCTTCCGCTTTTTGTCCGAGCATTACGGCGACGAGGGCCTGACCCTGCGCCAGGTGGCGGAAGCCAGCCACCTGAGCGTGTCCCACTTTTGCCGGCTGTTCCGCAGCGCCACCGACAAGAGCTTCCACGATTATCTCAACCATTACCGGGTGCTGCGGGCGGAACCGCTGCTGCACGGCGGGCGCACCCTGACCGAGATCGCCTATCTGTGCGGGTTCGGCAGCTTTTCGGCCTTCTCCCGCAATTATAAAAAGTATAAAGGCTGTTCGCCCCGCCAGGCCCGCCGGGAGCTGAAAGCCGCGCAGCAGCCCGGATCCCCGCCGTAACGCCGGCGGCGGTCCCGGCAGGGGGCGGTCCTGCCATTTTTTTCCTCCCGCCGGTCCGGGCGGCTGCGCCGGCCCCTTTTTCCCCATTTTTTACAATCGCTGCCGGAGATTTTTTTGCCGGGGGGGCTGGTATTTTCCATACGATATGTTATGATGTAGCTTGTGACGGTCCCTTACATTTTTGGCGGGATCTCTGCCGCCAGGGACCGCCGCATCCCTGTTTTTTTGTGTGCCTGCCGGCAGGCAGGCGGGAGGAATTATGGACAAAATCGTCACTCTGCTCAAGCGCCAGCCCCCGGGACGGTTGATCGCCCTGGGATTCGCGCTGGTCATTCTGTTGGGGTCGGTGCTGCTCATCATGCCGTTCAGCGTGCAGGAGGGCGTGGAGGTACGCTACATCGACACGCTGTACACATCCACCAGCGCGGTCTGCGTCACCGGCCTGATCGCCATTGACGCCGGCGACACCTTCACCCCTGTGGGCCAGGCGATCCTGGCCGGGCTGATCCAGGTGGGCGGCCTGGGCGTCACCTCGGTGGGCGCTGGCATCATCATCGTCATGGGCAAGCGCATCAACCTGAAGGGCCGCGCCATGATCCGCGAGGCTTCCAATGTGGACTCGGCCAGCGGCCTGGTACGGCTGGTCAAAGCCATCCTGTTCACCACCCTGATCTTTGAGCTGGCCGGCGCGGCGCTCAGCTTCATCGTGTTCGTGCAGGATTACCCGCCGCTGAAAGCGCTGGGCATCAGCCTGTTCCACTCGATCGCCGCTTTCAACAACTCCGGTTTCGACATTCTGGGCAATTTCCAGAACCTGATCCCCTATCGGGACGACGTGCTGCTCAACCTGGTCACCTGCGGCCTGATCTTTTTTGGCGGCATCGGCTTCCTGGTCATCCGGGAAGTCTGGACCAAGCGCTTCCGCTGGCGCAAGCTGTCGATGCACTCCCGCGTGGTGCTTTCGGTCAGCCTGATCCTGATCGTGGTGGGCACGCTGCTGCTCAAAATAACCGAGGACGTCACCTGGATGGGCGCTTTCTTCCACAGCGTTTCGGCCCGTACGGCGGGCTTCTCCACCTATCCGCTGGGCGAATTCAACGACACCGGCCTGCTGGTGCTGGCGGTGCTGATGTTCATCGGCGCTTCGCCGGGATCGACGGGCGGCGGCATCAAGACCAGCACCTTCTTTGCCCTGATCCAGGGCATCAAATCGGCGGCCACCAACAAGAGCGAAAAGGCGTTCCGCTTTGCGGTGCCCCGGGACGCCTTCCGCAAGGCGTCGGTCATCACGCTGCTGGCGCTGAGTGTTGTGATCGTGGGCACTTACCTGATGCTGATCTTTGACCCGCAGGTCACCTCGATGCAGGCGCTGTTCGAGGTGGTCAGCGCCTTTGGCACCGTCGGCCTGTCCACCGGCATCACGGCCGGCCTGTCGGACGCCAGCAAGCTGCTTTCCATCCTGATCATGTATATCGGCCGTCTCGGCCCCCTGACCATCGCTTCGCTGTGGTATTTCGGCCACGGCGAGCGCACCCATTACCCGGACGGCAACCTGGCCATCGGCTAATGCGGAATCAAGGTGCCCCGGCGGACTGCGGCCGCATCGAAAAAAGGGCGGCGGCTAAGCTCCACGCCGTTTTGAGCGCGCGCAATGCGCGGACCGCCAAAATCCCCAACTCCTCATTCCTTAAATGAAAAATTTTTCCCGACCGCTTGCATTTTGGACTGGAGGTCCCCTGTTATGTTCCACAAACGCAAAAAAGAAAAACTCTCCTACGGCATCGTCGGCTTGGGCCGCTTCGGCTACGCGCTGGCGATGGATCTGGCCCAATCCGGCGCCGACATCATGGTGATCGACCGGGACGAGGAAAAGGTGCGCGAACTGCGCGAATACACGGAAAACGCCCTCGTCGTCAAGACGCTGGACAAAAAAAGCCTGATAGAGACCGGTATCCAGAACTGCGACGTTGCCATCGTCTGCATCGGTGAAAATATGGAAAGCTCGATCCTGACCACGCTGAACCTGGTCAGCCTGGGCGTGCCCCAGGTGATCGCCAAGGCCACCAGCGCCGAGCACGGCGAGATTTTGGCCAAGCTGGGCGCCGAGGTGGTCTATCCCGAGCGCGACATGGCGCTGCGGCTGGCCAACCGGCTGGAGACCGCCCGCGTGCTGGACTTTATCCAGTTGAGCGAGAGCATCAACATCTCCAAGCGCATGGTGCCGGAAAAGTTCATCGGCAAAACGGTGCTGGAAATGAACATCCGCGCCCGCTTCGGCCTGAACATCATCGCGGTGGAAAACGCCGGCGAGGTGGTGGACACCGTCGGCCCCGATTATACCTTCCGCGCCGGCGACATCATGATCGTTTCCGGCAGCCGGGACGACCTGCTGCGCCTGAGCGAGTGGGAGGAAAACGACTGACCCCTGCCCGCATCCGCCGCGTTCCCGCGGCGCTGCGCCTGCCGCTCCGGTTTTGCCCCGGAGCGGCCCCGGCTTTTTTAAATAATGGAAAGCTCCAGGGCGGATGCATCCGCCTTGGAGTTTTTTCTGCGTCGGGCCGGCGGCCCGCGCCCCAAAAAAGGAACGGGAGGAAGTTTTCCACAAAACTGTGGAAAACTTCCTCCCGTTGTTTTCTCTTTGTTCAGGGGGATCTTCCGCGCTTCACCCGCCGCAGTTTACCTGCCGCAGCGCCTGCTCCAGGACGCCGCCGGGCGGGTCCAGCCGCACCGGGTCGGGCGCGCCGTCGCCGGGGCGCAGCGGGAGCATCCAGTAATCCAGGTCGAGCCACCGCCCGAACTTGTATCCGGTGCGCGGTTCCCGGCCGATGCGCGCAAAGCCAAGGGCCTTGTGGAAAGCCTCCGACGCCGGATTCGGGTGGGCCACCAGCGCAATGGCGTTGCAGTATCCCTGCGCTTTCAGCACCTGCAGCAGGGCGGTGTACAGCCGCCGGCCGACCCCCTGCCCCACGCTGTCGGGCGCGCAGTAGACGGTCAGCTCCACATTCCAGGCATAGGCTTCGCGGGTATGCCAGGGATGGGCGCAGGCATAGCCCTGCAGCCGGCCGTCGCCGCCGGCCGCGACAAGGTAAGGCGCGCTCTGCCAGACCCTTTCGATCTCGGCGCGGACCTCCTCCTCGGTGGGGCAGCCATACTGGAAGGTGGCGGTGCTGTGCCGCACATACCACCCGTACAGCGCCCGGATCGCCGGGGCGTCCTCGGGCCGGGCGGCGCGGATGGTCGCCGCGCTGTCGGCCTGCCAGCGGGCGGCAAGGGCCTCCTTCTCCGCCTTGGGCATCCGTTTCAGTTCCGCCTCCCGGCGCATGGCGGCGCTTTTGTTTTCCATCCGCCGGGCATAGGCCAGCGTCCCGCCGCCGTGGGCACGGGTGTACCGCGCGCCGTGGGCGCCGCCGTTGTGGGCGCGCAGCCGGCGGCGCAGGTCGCTGGTCCAGCCCGAGTACAGGCTGCCGTCGGCACAGCGCAGCATATAGACCCAGGCCGCGGGCGGGTCAGGTTCCCGGTCAGCCTCGGTGCTGGGGGCGATGCCCAGCCGAAGCGCCGTCTCTCCGCCGCCCGGGGTCATCCGTTTACCGGGCGTCCCGCGGCCCGCAGCGCACGGCGGCAGGCCTCGACGGCCTGCTCCTTGTCGTCGGCGGTGATCAGGAACCGGCTGGGATGGCAAAACCGCAGCCCCAGGCCCGAGACCTGGCGCAAAACCTCCTCCGGCTTGCCGGCCCACGCCGCGGGGAAGGGCACTTTGCTGCGGCGGGTGCGGTAGTCGGTAACGCACTGGGCGCTGTACCCGCCCCGCTGGCTGGGGTATACCACAAACAGCGCGTCGGTCTTGTACAGGCCGTTTTTCCAGGGCATATAGCCGGGCAGCACCACAATGCCGTCCCTGGCGTTTTTGTAGGCCCGCTGCACGGCGGCGTCGGCCCGGTTGACTGCGTTTGCAGCGGCGATCTCGTTTTCCAGCACAGCCTGGGCAAAGGGCACCGCGCGCCAGAAGCACTCGTCCGGGTCGTCGTCCGAGTCCCACAGCGGGTTGAAGCTGCCGATGGCGTCGGCCAGCGAATTCTGCTCGCCGGTATTGTCGTTCAGGTCCAGCGGCTGGATAAAGTTTTCGTCCACCAGGCGGGCCTGATGCTCGCCCACCAGGCCGGGGCCAAGCACCCGCCACAGCAGGCCGAACGCCGCGTAGGGCACGCCGTTGGGGCGGGTCTCGCGCGGTTCCGAGTGGTGGTCGAACATGCCGCCGCCCACGTCGTACACGATGCCGTCAAACTTGTCCGGCACCACAAAGCCGCGGGTGATCTTGATGTCGGGGCGCAGGATTTTCAACAATGCGGTGGAAAACACATCGTCGGCATGAAATTTGCCGCCGTGGGTAAAGCCTCTGGCTGGGATCTTCATGGGGTTCCTTTCTTTTCCGGGCGGGCCGGACGGGGCGGCTCAGCCGCCGGGTATTTTGATGCGATACCGGGTATTATAGCACGGATCTCCGGCGGCGGCAAAGGGAGAAGCCGGCAATTGCCTGCTTTTTCCGCGCCGCCGGCGTTCAGGCCGCCGCGGCCAGCAGCGGCAAATTTCTTGCCGCGCCCCACAGCAGCAGCGCGGCCGCATACAAAAGGGCAGCGGTCTCGGCCCGTTTGCCAAGACGCCGCCCGCATGCCCGCTGCCAGCCCTGCCACAGGACAAGGGCGGCCGGCAGCGGCCAGGTACAAAACAAAAACGGGTTTGCGGCAAACGCCGCGCCAAAATCTCCGCGGCCCACCGCCAGCAGCAGCGTGGTGATGCCGCAGCCGGGGCACTGCAGCCCGGTAGCCAGCCGGAACGGGCAGGGCAGCCCGCCGAACCGCGCGGCAAACAGTCCGTAGCCCGCCCCCGCGGCCAGCAGCAGCGCCGCCCGCGCCGCCACCCGCCGCCAGGGCCGGTTCACGCGCATTTGTTGGCGGTGTCCTGCATCAGGGCCAGGTTGATGAACTGGCACTGGAACAGCGCCAGCAGCAGAAACACGATGGGCGAATAATTGTCGCCGTTGAGACGGCTGACGTTCTGCCCCATCTTGTAGGCCCAATAGACGCCGTAAATGCCGCAGGTCAGAATATCGAACAGGATCACCATGCCGCCGCTGGTGAACTGCCGGTTGCCGGCCAGCAGATTCAGCTCGTCGTTGAGCTTGTACATCCAGTACAGCGTATAGATGCCGCAGGTGACCAGCGACAGAATGATGCAGATGGCGACGCTGCGGTGTTCGGCGACATAGGGTCCGTAGCCCTCTTCCGGGCCGGGCGCCGCATCCCCGCGGGGGTTGGGGTTCTGGTACCCGGGCTGGGGCCCGGGCGCCGGCAGCGGCGCGCCGCAGCTGCTGCAGAAACGCGCCTCGTCCTGATTCCAGGCGCCGCAATTGGAACATTGTTTCATGGTTCTTCCTCCTTTTGGTTTCCGGTCTGTTTTCCTTCATGATACTGTATTTTCCCGGCGAATACAATGCAATTTTTCCGGCATTTTTACTTTTTCCGTTTTTCTGCGCCGCATCCGCCGGACATTTTGGCCTTTATATAATATAAATACATCTATTATATTTGTATTCCACAGCCTTTTGTGCTATACTGTATCTGTATCGCTATGTGAAAATTTCCGATAGAAGTGGGGAATACAATGGACTCTTTCAACGACGTTCTGGAGGCGGCCAAAGACTATTGCCGCGTCCATACGGCGGACGCCGCCTATGAGTATTACATCAGCGGGCTGAAGGCCGTCAGCTTTGAAAACTCCAACTGCGTCACGCTGGCTGTTCGCAACGACTTCATCCGGCAGATCGTGTCCGACCGGTACACGACCCTGCTGAAGGAAGCCTTCAAGTCGGTGCTGGGCTTTGACATTGAAGTCAAGCTGGTGGTGCCCCAGGCGGAATCCGAAGCGGAAAAGCCCGTTATGCGCGATCCTGAGGACGATCTGCCCTCGGGCCGGTACGACTTTACCTTCGAGAACTTTATCAAGGGTCCCTCCAACCAGTTTGCCTACGCGGCAGCCCAGGCGGTGGCGGCCAATCCTTCCGGCGCCTACAACCCGCTGTTCATCTACGGGCCTTCCGGCCTGGGCAAGACCCACCTGCTCAACGCCATCGAGATCGAGATCAAGAAAAACCATCCCGATTTCAACATCGTCTACGTGGACTGTGAAAAGTTCACCAACGAGATCATCACCGCGGTGCGCAACAACACCACCGAGCAGTTCCGTCAGAAATACCGGGAAGCCGACGTGCTGCTGATCGACGACATCCAGTTCATCGCCGGCAAGGAGGCGACGCAGGAGGAGTTTTTCCACACCTTCAACACGCTGCACAACGCCGGCAAACAGATCGTGCTGGCCTGCGACCGCCCCGCCAAGGAGATCAAGAGCCTGGAGGAGCGCCTGCGCACCCGGTTCGAGTGGGGCCTGACCGCCGACATCCAGCCGCCGGATTTCGAGACCCGGGTGGCCATCGTCAAGCGCAAGGCCGAGCTGCTCAACCTGGACCTGCCCGACGATGTGGCCGAGTACATCGCCAACCATCTCAAGCAGAACATCCGCCAGCTGGAAGGGGCGGTGAAAAAGCTCAACGCCTACTACATGCTGGAGGGCATCGCCCCCTGCATCGGGGTGACCACCACCGCCATCAAGGACACGCTGAATGACCAGCAGCCCATCCCGGTGACGATTGAAAAGATCATCAACGAGGTGGCCCGCACCTACAATGTGATGCCCGCCGACATCCGGGGCAAAAAGCGCAACGCCAATGTGAGCGCGGCGCGGCAGATGGCCATGTACATCATCCGGGAGATCACCGGCATGAGCATGGAGGCCATCGGGTCGGAGTTCGGCCGGGATCATTCCACCGTGGTGTATTCCATCAACACGATGGAGAAGAATATCGGCAAGGACCGGCATCTTAAAGAGATGGTGGATGATATTACGAAGAACATCAGGACCTGAGGGGGAAATTCTTGTTCTTTCGCAGGGCGAAAGAACCAAAGGGTCCGGCCCGGTCCGGTCTGCCTTGCGGGAAAGCCCGCGACCTCTCGCGCCGCGAACGCTGCTTTTTCTCTTTATTGGCCCTAGCGGGGTTTGCCTTGCAGGTTAGTTA
>DWVD01000030.1 GCA_019120395.1 Candidatus Gemmiger faecigallinarum | reverse complement strand
GCTGGCCGAGGCGCAGCAGCAGCTTGCGGAGGCCGAAGCGGACCTGGCCGCCAAGCAGGAAGAGCATGACCGCACCTGGGAGGACACCAAGGGCCTGATGAACGCCATGCAGCAGATGCATGACGGCGGCGGCATCGCGCTGCTGAGCCAGGCCACCAACCTGTACGAGCTTTTGACCTTCTCCAACGTATTGGACGAGATGAACGACAAGTGCCAGAGCATGCTGGCCCAGCTGCAGGCCGAGGAGGAGGAACTGTCCGCCAAGCGGCAGGAGGCGGCGGACGCGGCCACCGCGCTGGAGACCGCCCAGGCCACGCTGCAGGACCAGCAGAGCCAGCTGGAGTCGCTGGAAAGCCAGATGAGCGAGGCGCTGCAGGCGCAGAACGCCTCGCTGAGCCAGCAGGAGGCCGACCTGCAGGCGCAGCAGACGCTGACCGACGAGCTGAAGAAAAAGCTGGACGAGGCGGAAGCCGAGTTGGACGCCTATGTCCGCCAGCAGAGCGAGAACTATACCCCGCCGGACATGCACTGCAGCCTGGACTTTATCTGCCCGATGGACAGCTATACGTATATCTCCACCTATTTTAACGGCAGCGACCCTTGGGGCCGCACCCACAACGGCACCGACTTTGCAGCGCCCGGCGGCACGCCTATCCGTGCGGCGGCGGACGGCGTGGTCAGCGTGGCGCGGGTGTCCTCCAGCTACGGCAACTATGTCCAGGTCAGCCATGGCGCTGACGACAGCGGCAACACCTACGACACGCTGTACGCCCACATGCAGAACTATGTGGTGGGCGTGGGGCAGCAGGTGTCCAAAGGGGAACTGATCGGATACGTGGGCAATACCGGGCGGGTATACGGCCAGAACGGCGGGTATCACCTGCATCTGGAGCTGCGCGTCAACAGCGGGCGGGTCGATCCGCTCGCCTATATCCCCGGATGAACCGAACCGGAAAAACAACAAAAGCCCCTCTTGCAGAGAGGGGCTTTTGCCGTGCTGCCGGGCGGCAGGCACGCCGCCCGGCTTTGTTTTTGCGTGGAGACCGGCCGCGCCGGCGCGCCGCTCAGCCGCCCTGTGCGCGGCGTTTGCGGCCGCGCAGCCAGCCGATCAGCAGGTAAAGCAAGATCAGCGCCCAGGCTGCGGCCAGCGCGGCCAGCAGCGCCACGGCGGTGGCGGGCAGCGGGCCCAGGTCGGCCTTGGCCGCGCCGTTGGCCGCCACCGAATCCAGGTGGTAGAGCGCGGCGGTGTCGGCGTACAGGCTGTCGATATAGGCGTCGTCCACCGTCTGGCTGCGGCGCACGCTTTTGGTCACTTCCTCGATCAGCTGGCCGGCGGCGTCCCGCAGCGAGGTGGAGCCGTTGAACACCGGCGTGGTGAAGGTGTTGTCCAAATTGTCCAGCAGCAGCCGGGCGGCCTGGATCTTGACGTCGTAGTGGGCGTCGGTGTCCTCGCCGGCGCGGGAGAGATAGTCCTGGTATTCCGGGTCCTGCTGGGCCCTGGTGGTCACCGGCACGTAGCCCTCGGTCTGAGAGTAGGCGATCTGTACAGAATCCGTCAGCAGGTATTGGGCAAACAGCCAGGAGGCCAGTACCTCCTGCGGGTCGTCCTTGTTGAAGATGCAGACCGACGGCCCCTGGGAAATCATCTGCGGGTCGTCCGGGTCAAACTGGGGCACCGGGTAGACGGCAGTCTCGAAGGGGACGATGTTTTCCTCGGCAATGTCCACCAGCGGGGCGTCGGTACCCATCCAGGTGGCGCCGGCGGTGGAATCCACCGCAAAGATGCACTGCCCGGCGTTCAAAAAGTTGGCCGGGTAGCCGGAGATCTTGAAGGTGGAGAAAGCCCCCCTGGCGGTGTGGTCCGCAATGTCCAGAAGCAGCGTTTTGGTGGTGTCGTTGAACAGCTGGATGTCCCCCGACGCGGTGGAGTAGCCGGCGTCCAGCTGCCGGAGCATCTGGATCATCATGTTGTCGGTGGATTTGTAGATGAAGGGCAGCAGCACTTCCTGCCCGTTGACGCCGTAGACGCCGTCGGCGCCTTTGGTGGCGGCCGCCGCCTCGGACACCTGCCAGACAAAGTCCCAGGTCAGGGTATCCTCCGGCAGGGTAAAGCCCAGCGCCTCCACGTAGGTCTTGTTCACGTAGCAGGCCTCGGTGGAGCGCATGTAGGGCAGGGCATAGTAGTGGCCGTTGACCCGGCACTCCTCCAGAAACTGGGGCACGATCTCGTTCTGCGCGGGGCCGTCAAAGGCCAGCTCGCTGCCGCCCAGGCCGTACTGTTCGTCGGCAAACAGCTCGTCCAGCGGAACCACCACGTTGTCGCCGGTCAGGTAGGTGGCGATGTGGTCGGGGTAGGTGATGCAGACGTTGGGGGTGGTGCCGGTGGAGATGTTGGTGATAACGTCGTTGTAGATGTCGCCGTAGTCGGTGTACAGCCGCAGCGTCACCGTGATGTTGGGGTACAGCTCCTGGAAATCCTCGATGGCCTGGCGGTAGATCTCGGTCTGGGTGCGGTTGGTGTCGTTTTTGGCCCAGAAGGTGATCTCGTAATCCCGGCTGGCGTCAAAGCTGTCCGGCACAGTGAAGGCCGCCTGCTCCCGGCTGCCGTGGCAGCCGGTCAGCAGCAGCGCCCCCGCCATGCAGGCGGACAGCAGCAGCGCGGCGGGGCGCAGACGATGGTGCTTCATCCCTTGGTGCCCCCTCTCGAAACGCCCTCCATGATCTTGTTGCGGAAGGCCAGAAACAGCAGGATCAGCGGCACCGAGATGACCACCACCGCCGCCATCATGGCGGGGATGTTCTCGCGGCCGAAGCCGTTTTCGCGGATCTCCTGGATGCCGTTGGAGACAAGATAATAGGCCGGGTCGTCGGTGATCAGCCGCGGCCAGACGTAGGAGTTCCAGCACTCGATCAGCTTGAGGATGGTGATGGTGACGATGGTGGGCCGGCAGATGGGGATCATGACCTTCCACAAATATTTCAGGTCGGAGGTGCCGTCCACCTTGGCGGCGCGGTACAGCTCGTCCGGCACCTGCTCAAAGTTTTCTTTCAGCAGGTAGATATAAAACACCGAGGTGATGGAGGGCAAAATCAGGCCGATAAAGCTGTTGCGCATGTCCCAGTTGGTGATGGTGACAAAGTTGGTGATGACCACCAGCTCGGTGGGGATCATCATCATGGACAGAAACAGCCCGAACAGCAGGTTTTTGCCGCGGAAGCGCAGCCGGGCAAAGCCGTAGGCCGCCAGCGTGCTGACCACCACCATGACGGCGGTGGTGATGACCGAGAAGATCAGGGTGTTGAGCAGATAGCCGCCCAGCGGCACCGCGGTAAAGGCGTTTTGGTAGTTTTCCAGCGTGGGTTCCAGCGTGAAAAACACCGGCGTGTGCTCGGCGTTGTAGGCGGCGTAGCTTTTCAGCGAGGTGAGCACCATCCAGTAAAACGGGAACAGCACCACCACGGCCCAAACGCTCAGAAACAAATAGGTCAGCGCCTTGCGCAGGTTGTCCCGGCGGCGCATGGCGCGCTGCTTTTTTTCATATTCTTCGTGATCCACAGCTCAAAGCGCCTCCTTACGCCGGGGTACGCTTGCGGGTGACAAGCAGGTTGATGCAGGTAATGGTCAGCACGATGACAAACAGGATAATGGCCGCCGCCGACGCGTAGGACGGGTAGCCGCCGCTGTCGCCGTAGAGCATGTCATAGACATAGCCCACGATGGTGTTCATGCCGGCGGCGTTCAGGTCGGTGCCGAACAGCGCCACCGCGTCGCTGTACGCCTTGAACGCGCCGATAAAGCCGGTGATGACCAGGTAGACGATCATGGGCGAGATCATCGGTAGCGTGATGCGGAAAAAGATGCGGGTGCGGCTGGTGCCGTCCACGCGGGCGGCCTTGTAGTACTCGTCGTTGACCGAGGCCAGCGCGCTGGTCAGCACCAGGATCTTAAAGGGCAGCACCACCCAGATGGTGTAAAAGCACAGCACGAACATCTTGGCCCAGTGGGGGCCGTTGATGAAATCGACCGGCCCCGCGCCGAACCATTCCAGCATCAGGTTGACAAGGCCGTCGGTATACTCGGTGCGCTGGAACAGCACCATGAACACCAGCCCCACCGCCAGCGTGTTGGTCACGTAGGGCAGAAAATAGACAGTCTGGTACAGCTGCCGCAGCGGTTTGATGGAGGACAGCGCGGTGGAGATGACCAGCGCCAGGATGGTCGAGACCGGCACCGTGATGATGACCAGCACAAAGGTGTTTTCCACCGCCTGCAGAAAGTAGGGGTCGTGCAGCACGTAGGAAAAGTTGTACAGCCCGATGCCCTGGTAGCTTTGGGAGGCAAAGTTGTAGCACTCCTCCACCGAGTAGACGGCCACGTCGATCAGCGGGTAGACCAGAAACAGCCCCAGCAGCACGATCGACGGCAGCAGGTAGAGCCAGGCTTTTTTGGAATTGCGGTCCATGCCTTGCGCCCCCTTTACGCCGTTGTGCCGTCGCCGCCAAAACGGATGCGCTGGCCGGCGGCGCGGTCAAACAGGAACACTTTTTCGGGCTTGAGGACAAAGCGGACGGTGCTGCCCATGGGGCCGGAGAGCTGCTCCGGCCGGACGATGGCCCGCAGCGTGTCCGCCTGGCAGGCGGGGTGGGTGCAGACGATGCTGGTGTCCCGCCCCAGAATTTCCACCCGGTTCAGGCCGCATTCCACCGGGCCGTCGGCGGCGGGCACAAAGCCCTCCGGCCGTACGCCGGCCCAGACCTCGCCGTCCGGCGCGCCGGGCGCCGCCAGCGCCTTCTGGCCGGCCAGCAGCAGCGTGCTGGATTTTACCTCGCCGGCAAAGACGTTGATGGGCGGCGTGCCCAAAAATTTGGCCACAAACAGGTTGGCCGGGTCGTCGTAGACCTGCTGGGGCGCGCCCTGCTGCATCAGCACGCCGTCCTTCATCACCACGATAAAGTCTGAGATGCTCATGGCCTCCTCCTGATCGTGGGTGACAAACAGCGTGGTGATGCCGGTCTTTTTCTGGATCTTGCAGATCTCCTCCCGCGTCTGCAGGCGCAGGCGGGCGTCCAGGTTGGACAGCGGCTCGTCCAAAAGCAGCACCCGCGGTTCCTTGACCAGCGCGCGGGCGATGGCCACCCGCTGCTGCTGCCCGCCGGAAAGCTCCTTCGGCCGCCGGTCCAAAAGCTCCTCGATCTGGACAAGCTTTGCCGCCTCCAGCGCCCTGTCCCGCATCTGCTGGCGGGTGGGGCGGGCCGCGCCTTTCAGGTTTTCCAGCGGGAACAGGATGTTCTGCAAAACGGTCAGATGGGGGTAGAGGGCGTAGTTCTGGAACACCATGCCCACGCCGCGCAGCTCCGGCGGCAGGGCGGTCACGTCCTCGCCGCCAAAAAAGATCTTGCCCGCGGTGGGGGTCTCCAGCCCGCAGATCATGTTCAGCGTGGTGGACTTGCCGCAGCCGGAAGGCCCCAGCAGCCCCACCAGCTTGCCGTCCGGTACGGTAAAGGTCAGGTCCTGCACCGCGGTGGTCTCGCCCTTGGCTTTGCGGCCGCGGGCGGGGAACCGTTTGGTCAGACCCTGCAATTCGATATTCATTGGTCCATCTCCCTGCAAATGCGTTGCCGGCCATGCGGCAAAGTGCAAACGATACACTACGATTATAGCCGATTTTGCCCGGCATCACAAGAGAAACCGGCCGGGGCGGCCGCAGCCCGGCGGGGAAGAAAATAAATTTGCCCAAACGGCCGCCACCCCCTTGCCCTGCCGGGCCGGCTGCGGTATGCTTATCTCAGACAGACCCGTTTGGTTTTTCCATTCAGATCCGGAAAGGAGCAATCTGTTATGCAGTATCAGCAAACGCTTGACCTCTGGCTGGCCCGCGCCGGCGAGGACCCCGACCTGACGGCCGAGCTGGAAACCGTAAAGACCGACACCGACGCCGTCACCGACCGGTTCTACCGGGACCTGGAGTTCGGCACCGGCGGCCTGCGGGGCGTGATCGGCGCAGGCACCAACCGCATGAACATCTACACCATCCGCCGCGCCACCCAGGGCCTGGCGGATTACATCAACGCCGAGGGGCTGCCCAAAAAGGTGGCCATCGGCCACGACAGCCGCATCAAAGGCGAGCTGTTCAGCCGCGAGGCCGCCCGCGTGCTGGCCGCCAACGGCATCACCGCTTACCTGTATCCCCGGCTGGAGCCGACCCCGGCGCTGTCCTGGGCGGTGCGGTATCTGGGCTGCGGCGCAGGCATCTGCGTCACCGCCAGCCACAACCCCGCCAAGTACAACGGCTACAAGGTCTACGGCGCGGACGGCTGCCAGATCACGCTGGAGGCAGCCGCCAAAGTCCTGGCTGCGATCGGGCAGCATGACTATTTTGACAGTCCGAAACTTGTGGATTATGACGAAGCCGTCGCTGCCGGCACCATCCAGGCCATCCCCGACCGGTGCCTGTCCGACTTTGTGGACGCGGTGCTGGCCCTGCGCCCCGGCAATGACGTGAGCAAGCTGAAGCTGGTCTACACCCCGCTCAACGGCAGCGGCCTGGAGCCGGTCCGGATGCTTTTGGACCGCATGGGCGTGACCCAGGTGACGGTGGTGCCGGAGCAGGAAAAGCCGGACGGCAATTTCCCCACCTGCCCCTACCCCAACCCGGAGATCCGCGAGGCGATGGAGACCGGACTGCGCCTGTGCGACGCCGTCCACCCCGACCTGATGATCGGCACCGACCCCGACTGCGACCGCATGGGCGCCGCCGTGCCCGACGGCCAGGGCGGCTACCGGCTGATCACCGGCAACGAGATGGGCGTGCTGCTGTTTGACTACATCTGCCGCACGCGGCTGGCCAACGGCACCATGCCCAAAGACCCGGTGGCCGTGACCACCATCGTCTCCACCGACATGGCCACCCCCATCGCCAAAAAGTACGGCGTCGAGCTGCGCCGCACGCTGACCGGCTTCAAGTTCATCGGCGAGCAGATCGGCAGGCTGGAGGCCGAGGGCCATGTGGAGCGGTATATTTTCGGCTTTGAGGAGAGCTACGGCTATTTGTCCGGCGGCCACGTGCGGGACAAGGACGCCGTCAACGCCGTGATGCTGGCCTGCGAGGCCGCCGCCTGGTACGCCGCCCAGGGCATGAGCCTGCTGGACGCGGTCAACGCGCTGTACAAAGAGTTCGGCTTCTACCGCAACGCCCTGAAGAGCTACACGTTTGAGGGCGAAAGCGGCATGCACACCATGCAGGGCATCATGGCAAAGCTGCGGGCGGAGGTCCCCTTTGTCATTGCCGGGTACGGCGTGGACAAGGTCGTCGATTACCAGAACGACGACACCGGCCTGCCGAAGGCAGACGTGCTGGAGTACCGGCTGGAGAACGGCGCCAAGCTGATGGTGCGCCCCAGCGGCACCGAGCCCAAGATCAAGGTCTATCTGTCCGCCGTGGCGGACAGCGAGGCCGCCGCCGACGCCATCAACGAGCAGATGGGCAGCACCGCCGACGGCTGGATGCAGGCCTGAGCGCCCATCCCGCAGCAGAAAAGCTGAATCGAACAAAGAAAGCCCCGCCGGGCCCTGTACAGGGCCCGGCGGGGCTTTCTTTGCGGTTTGTCCGATCGGTCCGATCAAAACGCGCTGCGGGAGGGCGGCTGCGCTTACTGTGCGCCGTCCTTTTCCCGGATGGCCTTGTCGATGGCCTTGGCGGCTTCCTTGCCGGCGCCCATGGCCAGGATGACGGTGGCCGCGCCGGTCACGGCGTCGCCGCCGGCGTAGACGAAGGGCCGGCTGGTCAGGCCGTCGGGGCCGTCGGTGATGATGCAGCCGTGCTTGTCGGCGTCCAGGCCGGGGGTAGTGGAGCGGATCAGCGGGTTGGGGCTGGTGCCCAGCGCCATGATCATCGTGTCCACATCCAGCTCAAACTCGCTGCCCTGCTTGACGATGGGGCGGCGGCGGCCGGAGGCGTCCGGCTCGCCCAGCTCCATCTCGACGCAGGTCATGCCGCGGACGCAGCCGTTCTCGTCGGCCAGGACCTCCACCGGGTTGGTCAGCGTCTTGAAGATGATGCCCTCCTCCTCGGCGTGCTCGACCTCCTCTTTGCGGGCAGGCAGCTCGGCCATGCCGCGGCGGTAGACGATGTAGACGGTCTCGGCGCCCAGGCGCTTGGCGCAGCGGGCGGCGTCCATGGCCACGTTGCCGCCGCCCACCACGGCCACCGCGCGGCTCTTCTGGATGGGGGTGCGGCTGTCGGGCAGGTAGGCCTTCATCAGGTTGACGCGGGTCAGGTACTCGTTGGCGGAGTAGACGCCCTTCAGACTCTCGCCGGGGATGCCCATGAACCGGGGCAGGCCGGCGCCGGAGGCAATGTACACGGCCTCAAAGCCGTACTCGCCCATCAGCTCGTCGATGGTCAGCACCTTGCCGATGACCATGTTGGTCTCGATGTCCACGCCCAGCGCCCGCAGGCCGTCGATCTCGGTCTGGACGATGTCCTTGGGCAGGCGGAACTCCGGGATGCCGTACATCAAAACGCCGCCCGCCACGTGCAGGGCCTCAAAGATCGTGACCTTGTAGCCCAGCTTGGCCAGGTCGCCGGCGGCGGTCAGGCCGGAGGGGCCTGCGCCGATCACCGCCACCTTGTGGCCGTTGGGGGCCGGCGGGGTGACCGGGGTATGGACGTTCTCGCGGTGCCAGTCGGCCACAAAGCGTTCCAGCCGGCCGATGCCCACCGGCTCGCCCTTGATGCCGCGGATGCACTTGCCCTCGCACTGGTTCTCCTGGGGGCAGACGCGGCCGCAGACGGCGGGCAGCGCGCTGGAGGCGGACAGCACCTGGTAGGCGGCCTCAAAGTCGCCCTCGGCCACCTTGGCGATAAAGCCGGGGATGTCGATGTCCACCGGGCAGCCGGAACGACAGGGGTGGTTTTTGCACTGCAGGCAGCGTTTGGCCTCGTTCACGGCCATCTCGGCGGTGTAGCCCAGCGCCACTTCCTTGAAGTTTTTGTTGCGGACGTTGGGGTCCTGGCTGGGCATGGGGCACTTTTTGGGGTCCATATTGCGTTGGATAGCCGGCATATCACTTTACCTCCTGGTTCAGCAGGTTGCACTCCGCCTCGCGGGCGTGCTGCTCAAAGTCGCGGTACATGGTGCCGCGGTGCATGGCCTCGTCAAAATCCACCTCGAAGCCGTCGAAGTCGGGGCCGTCCACGCAGGCAAACACCGTCTTGCCGCCCACGGTCAGGCGGCAGCCGCCGCACATGCCGGTGCCGTCCACCATGATGGGGTTCATCGAGACGACGGTCTTGACGTTGTACTTTTTGGTCACGCCCACGACAAATTTCATCATGATCAGCGGCCCGATGGCGATGACCTCGTCAAAACCGGCGCCGTTTTGGATGCACTCCTCCAGCGGGGCGGTGACGACGCCCTTGCGGCCGTAGCTGCCATCGTCGGACATGATGATCAGCTCGTCGCAGCAGGCGCGGAACTCGTCCTCCAAAATCACCAGGTCCTTGTTGCGGAAGCCCACGATGCCGGTGACCTTGGCGCCGGCGGCGTGCAGGGCGCGGGCCACCGGCAGCGCGATGGCGCAGCCGACGCCGCCGCCCACCACGCAGACGTTTTTCAGGCCCTCGATCTCGGTGGCCTTGCCCAGCGGGCCGACAAAGTCGTGCAGGCTCTCGCCCTCGTTCAGGGTGTTCAGCTGCATGGTGCCGGCGCCCACGATCTGGAAGATGATGTCCACCGTGCCCGCAGCGGGGTCGGTGCCCGCGATGGTCAGCGGGATGCGCTCCGAGTCATCCATGGCGCGCAGGATGATAAACTGGCCGGCTTTGGCCTTTTTGGCGATCAGCGGCGCTTCGATCGACATTTCCGTCACCGTGGGGTTCAGGCTGCGTTTCTTTACGATCTTGAACACGGTCGTTCTCCTTTGCTTAGTCAGATTTTTCGGGCGCAGCACTTTGCGCAGGAGCGACCTCCGCTTTACCGCATTGCGCCGTGAAAGCATTACAAATCAATTTTACGGCATTTTCATAAAAAAGTAAAGAAAAACTGACCATATCGCACAGAAAGAACGGTGCTCAGGTCAGTTTGGCGGGGGCGGCGGATCAGGGAACGGCTTCCGGCATGGCGCGGCTGGCGATCAGGTCGGCGCCGGTGCCCAGCAGGTCGTGGATCAGCACCTGCCCGGCCGCCACCGGGGCGGTCAGGCGGAGCTTGGCGGCCTCGGCCATGGCGGCGGGCAGCAGCGCTTTGGGGATGGCTTTGCTGGTGCGCACCGGCAGGCGGCGGTGCAGGCCGCCCGCCACGCAGACGGTGGTGGTCAGCGTGCGGGTGGGGTTCTGCAGCTCGGTGCGGCCGTACTCGGCCCCGCGGGGGCAGCCGTTGCCGGTCACTTTATAGTCCTGCGCCTCGTCCACCGTCAGGCGGCAGCCGCGGGGGCAGACGATACAAACCAAATCTTTCATGCCTGCACCTCCTCAATGCGGACGGTCAGGGGGGCGGCGGCGCGGGCCAGCAGCGCCGCGGGCAGCGCGATGTTCTCCATCTCGCCGGGGGCCAGGCGGGCGCGGCTGAACCGGGCCACCCGGTTGCCGTCGGCGCCCTCCACCAGGATATGGGCGGCCCCGGTCACCCGGCTGACGCGGAAAAACAGCTCGGCGCCGTCGGCGCGCGCGGCCGGACGCAGCTGCTGGGGCACCGTGTAGCTGACGCCGTCGCCGGCCTGCACCGGGATGGGGGCGGCGTCCGGCGCAGAGCCGCCGGGGGCATTCTCCTGCGCCAGGGCATACCGGGCGGCGGCGGCCCCGGCGCGCTCGCTCTCGGCCGAGACAAAGTCCACCAGGTCGTGCACATGCAGCACGTTGCCACAGGCAAAAATGCCGGGGACGCTGGTCTGGCGGTTTTCGTCCACCACCGGGCCGCGGGTGCGGGGGTCGATGGCGATGCCGGCCGCGCGGGACAGCTCGTTTTCGGGGATGAGGCCGACGCTGAGCAGCAGCGTGTCGCAGTCAAAGACCATCTCGGTGCCGGGGATGGGCTGCCGGTCGGGGCCGACCTGGCTGACCACCACCTGCTCCACCCGGTCGTGGCCGCGGATGTCGGTGACGGTATGGGAGAGATAGAGCGGGATGCCGTAGTCCTGCAGGCACTGGACGATGTTGCGGGTCAGGCCGCCGGAATAGGGCATCAGCTCAACGCAGGCCAGCACTTTGGCGCCTTCCAGCGTCAGGCGGCGGGCCATGATCAGGCCGATGTCGCCGGACCCCAGAATGACGGCCCGGCGGCCCACCATGTAGCCCTCGATGTTCATAAAACGCTGGGCCGCGCCGGCAGTAAAGATGCCGGCCGGGCGCTCGCCGGGGATGGAGATGGCACCGCGGGTGCGCTCGCGGCAGCCCATGGCCAGCACCACCGTCTGGGCCGTAAGCAGCTGATAGCCCTGTTTGCCGTTGACGGCGTGGACCTGGTGGGGCCGGCCGTCCCGGCCGGGCACCAGCTGCAGCACCATCGTGTCCAGCCGGACTTCCACTCCGGTTTGTTCCAGCAGGCCGATGTAGCGGCCGGCGTACTCCGGGCCGGTCAGCTCCTCGCCAAAGCGGTGCAGGCCGAAGCCGTTGTGGATGCACTGGTTCAAAATGCCGCCCAGCTCGCAGTCCCGCTCCAGAACCAGCACCCGGCGCAGGCCCTGTTCCCAGGCCTTGCAGGCGGCGGCAAGGCCGGCGGGGCCGCCGCCGATGACGATCAGCTGGTAGTCTGCCTTATAGTCAGTCATGGTCGGGCACCTCCTTGGCGGTGTTCAGGGGCTGTTTGGTCTCGCCGCACAGCACCCAGCTGCCGGCCTGGTCCATCAGGATGTCGGTGGGGCTGACGCCCAGCTCCCGCGCCAGGATGGCCTGCACCCGCGGCCCGCAGAAACCGCCCTGGCACCGGCCCATGCCGGCGTTGCAGCGGCGCTTGACCCCGTTGACGGTGGCGGCGGGCACCGGGCTGTGGATGGCGTCGACGATCTCGCCCTCGGTGATGGTCTCGCACCGGCAGATGACCCGGCCGTAGCGGGGATCTTTGGCAATCAGGGCGGCTTTTTCCTCCGGGCTTGCGTGGCGGAACCGCACCACCCGGCGCTGGTCGATGAAATCGGGCTTTTCGTCCAGGGGCAGGCCGGCCTCGGCCAGCAGCTCGGCGGCCAGTTTGCCGATGGCCGGGGCGCTGGTCAGGCCGGGGGACTTGATGCCCGCCAGGTCAAGGAAGCCAGGGTATGCCCTGCTCCATTCGATGATAAAATCGTCCCGGTCGGTGTTGGCGCGGATGCCGCTGAAATTGCGGATATTCTCGCCAAAGCGGATGCCGGGCACGCTCTGCCGGGCGCGGGCCTTGACAAAGGCCAGGCCGTCGGCGGTGTTGCCCAGGTCCCGGCGGTCGGCGACCGGCTCGGCGTTGGGGCCGACGATCAGGTTGCCGTGGACGGTGGGGGCCACCAGAACGCCCTTGCCCTCCGGGCCGGGGCACTGGAAGATGACGCGGCCTACCCGGCCGCCCTCGGTCTTGTCCAGCAGGTAGTATTCGCCGCGGCTGGGCTGCGTCCGCCAGCTTACCGGCTCCAGCAGGGCGTGCACCCGGTCGGCGTCCACGCCGGCGGCGTTGACCACAAAGCGGGCCTGCACCGTCCCCTGCGGGGTGGCAAGGGCAAAGCCGCCGCCCGGCAGCGGCCGGATGGCGGTGACGGGGGCGCTGCGGCACAGCTCGACGCCGTTTTGCACCGCCGTCTCGATCATGGCAAGGGCAAAGCCCCAGGGGTCCACCACCGCGGCGGTGGGGGCGTGCAGCGCGCCGCAGACCTGGGGCGAAAGCCCCGGCTCCAGCGCGCGGGCCGCCTCGCCGGAGAGCAGCTCCAGCCCCGGCACGCCGTTGGCCAGACCCCGCTCGTACAGCGTTTGCAGGTGGGGCAGCTGCTCCGGCGCAAAGGCCAGTACCAGCGAGCCGGTCTGCCTGACCGGCACGTCCAGCCTGCGGCAGATGTCCAGCGCCATGCGGTTGCCCTCCACGTTCAGGGCGGCCATTCTGGTGCCCGGCTCCGGGTCGTAGCCGGCGTGCAGGATGGCGCTGTTGGCTTTGGTGGTGGCGTTGGCCACGTCGTTGCCGGCCTCCAGCACCAGCACGCGCAGGCGGTAGCGGGCCAGGCGGTAGGCGGCGGCAGCGCCCACCACGCCGCAGCCGATGATGGCGACGTCGTACATGAGATCCCTCCTTGGCAGGACCGGCGGCCGCCCCGGAAACCGGGCGCTGCCGGACGAAAAAAGAGAGCAAGGCAAACGCCGCGGCCCGCCCCCGCGGAGCAAAGGCGCACCGCAGGGGCAGACCCGGCATCTGCTTTGCTCTCAGACTCGAAGCAGGTGTTCGGATTACGTTCAGTATACCACGATTTTCCCCCGCCGGCAAGGCGGGATGGAAAAAATCACAGCTGGGTCAGGGTGTTGGTGCAGCTCATGGTGGTGACCAGCAGCGCCATGATGATGCCGGACAGATAGGGGTTGCGGGTGTGCTTGTACAGGATGCGGGAGACCACCGCGGCCACCGGAAGGATGACGACGATGGGGTACAGCCAGATGCCGATGATGCTGCCGCCGAAGCCGGGGATGAACTCGCTGGGCAGGTAGCCGGTGACAAAGAAGCAGATGTACATGACCAGGATCATGATCAGGCAGGCCAGGCCGTTAAAGACGGCCATGACCGCGGTGTTGACCCACTCGTGCTTGCCTATCTGGAAGTAGTTGCAGCAGTTGATGGAGATGCTGTTGCAGATGTAGTACACCAGGAAGAAGGGCAGGTAGATCAGGATGATGGGGAACTTGTCCGCCGTGAAGGCCTTGAGGGCCAGCACCCACAGGCGGAAGTCGGTCTTGAAGAAGTAGTCGGCCAAAAAGACCAGGCCGTAGGTGGCCGCCGCCACGATCAGGGCCAGCAGCACGGTCAGGCCCAGCGTTTTGCCGCTGATGCGCATACCGGTGGCCTTGCCGTCCACCTTGGCGCCGGTGACCTTGCCCCCGATGAAGATGAGCAGCAGCGCGAACAGGCCGCACAGCAGGCTCCACATGCCGATGAAGTAGACCGGCGACTGGGGGAAGAAGGACGGCACCGCGCTGGACAGGATGGAGTAGCCGAACATGTAGACCAGGAAGGAGAAGGCCACGGCCAGCAGGTTGCTTGCCCAGAACCAGCCCTTGCTGCGGCCGGTGAGGGCGGGCGCGGGCTGCACGGGGCCGTCGGCCTTGAGGGCGGTGAAGGGACGGGCGTCCAGCAGCACGATGGCCAGGCTGACGGCAAACATCATAAAGCCCACCAGGCCGATGGCGTTGAAGGCGGCCTTGAACTGCCAGATCTGGTTGTTGCCGTCGATGGGGTTGGGCGCGCCCAGGGCCGCGTCAAAGAACTCGACGCTGGAGGCGACGACGCCTTTGGAGAAGTGGGCCCAGGGATGGGTGATGGCGGGGTTGTAGATGACGCGGATGGCCTCCTGGCCGTCGACGTCCTGGGTGTACATCTGGTAGCTGGCGCGCTCCTCCTGGCCGGCGGGGTCCTGGCCGAAGTAGAGGAAGGACTGGGCCGTGGCCTGGTGGATGTAATCCCGCGGAGCGCTGCGGCTGCCGTCCTCCTGCTTGACGCGGTGGAAGAACTCGTCGTACTGGCAGGCGACGATGCCGGCGTCCCGGCTGCCGAACATGTTGTAATAATTGCCGTTGTCGTCGGTGTAGACGGCGTCGTTGGAGACCAGCAGCGCGGCGGCGATCAGCGGGGTCTCGGCCTCGTTGTCCAGCAGGACGGCGGTGCGGCTGGCCAGCGCGCCGTTGGAGTGGCCGGTGACGCCGATGCGGCTGGCGTCCACAAAGGGCAGCGTGGCCATCATCTGGACGGCGTCATACATGCCGTTGGCGTTGTTTTCCGGCTCCCACCAGGTGCCGTTGGGCAGATTTTCCGAGTTGCCGTGGCCGTACATGTCGATGGACAGCACCACAAAGCCGCGGCGGGCGTATTCCACATAGTTCAGGTCCTGCATCTCGCGGTTGTTGTACCAGCCGTGGCTGCAGACGATGGCGGGGGCGGGGTTCTCCGGCGTGGCGGTGTCGGGGATCAAGAGCAGCGCGCTCATCTGATGTCCGCTGGCGGTCTCGAACCGCAGGTCGCGGATGGTCACCTGGCCAAAGCTGGTCTGCACGGCGCTGGCGCCGATGCAGCTGATCAGGCACAGCACCAGCGCGATGCACAGCCAGAACCTTGCCTTGCTTTTCTTGGTGGACGATGGTTTCACGGATGATTCCTCCTTTTGGCTTTGCCAAAAAATTGCTTCGGAACAACGGCGGGCGCGGGCAGAAAAAAAGGGACGCAAAGGCGGCCTGCCTTTACGCCCACACACTTCTCCGGAGCTTATCTTGCGCCCTTATGCTACCACCATGCACAGTTTTGTGTCAATGACTTTGACAAAATACGTCGAAATGACTAACAATTGAACGCCTGTTTAATGCAAAACGGAAATTTTTGCGCCGGCGGCTTTACATTCCCGGCGGGGTCTGCCATAATGGGACTGTTCTTAGAGTGAGGAGCGGGACGGACGCAGGTTCGGCCCGCTTTGCGTTTTTATCCAGAGGGGATTCCTGTTCTCAGGTTTGGCCCGCGCGGGCCGCAGAAAGCGCCGGAAGCCGGCGGGGAAAGGTCGTGGACAAAACGGAAACGGAAACAAAGGGGCGCGGCGCCGCCTGCCAGCGGCTGCTGGACAGCCCGGTGATCGCCGCCGTCAAGGACGAAGCGGGGCTGGACGCTGCGCTGCAAAGCGAGTGCGGGGCGGTGTTTTTGCTGTTTGGCAGCGCCGCGGAGGTGGGCCGGTTGGTGCGCCGCACCCGGGACGCGGGCAAGCTGGCCATCGTGCACATCGACCTGGTGGAGGGGCTGTCCTGCCGCGAAGCTGCGGTGGACACGCTGGCGGCGCTGTGCCGCCCGGACGGCGTCATCTCCACCCGGCCGCCGCTGGTGCGCCGGGCCAGGCACCTGGGCTTTTTGACGGTGCAGAGGGTGTTCATGCTGGATTCTCTGGCGCTGAAAACGCTGCCGGGGCAGCTGAACGTGGGCAAGCCGGATTTTATCGAGATCCTGCCCGGCATCATCCCGCGCGTCATCGGCGAGGTGGCGGCCTCCACCGCCACCCCGGTGATCGCCGGCGGCCTGATCCGCTACAAGGACGAGGTGATGGCCGCCATGCGGGCGGGCGCGGCGGCGGTATCCACCAGCAGCCCGCCCGTCTGGGACATGTAGGCACGGCGGCTCTGCCGCAGCAAAAGGAGGCTTTGCCATGAAACAATATGTCATCGCCCTGGACCAGGGCACCACCAGCAGCCGGTGCATCCTGTTCGACCGGCAGCAGAACATCGTCGGCCTGGCGCAGAAGGAATTCACCCAGCATTACCCCCGCCCCGGCTGGGTGGAGCACGACCCCATGGAGATCTATTCCAGCCAGTACGGCGTTTTGATGGAGGTGCTGGCCCAAAGCGGCGTGGACGTGCGGGAGGTGGCCGGCATCGGCATCACCAACCAGCGCGAGACCGCCATCGTCTGGGACAAAGAGACCGGCCGCCCCATCTGCAACGCCATTGTCTGGCAGTGCCGCCGCACCGCGGATTTCTGCGAGGAGCTGAAGCGGGACGCGGAATTTACCGCCTATGTGAAAGAGCATACCGGCCTTTTGATCGACGCTTATTTTTCGGCCACCAAGATCCGCTGGATGCTGGACAACGTCCCCGGCGCGCGGGAAAAGGCCGAGGCCGGGCGGCTTTTGTTCGGCACGGTGGACACCTGGCTGATCTGGAAGCTGACCGGCGGCAGGGTCCATGTGACCGACTACACCAACGCCAGCCGCACCATGCTGTACGACATCCGGAACCTGTGCTTGGACAAAACCATCTGCGGCCGGCTGGGCATCCCTATGGGCATGCTGCCCGAGGTCCGCGGCAGCAGCGAGGTGTACGGCACCGTCAACATCCAGGGGGTGGAGGTGCCCGTCGCCGGCATTGCGGGCGACCAGCAGGCGGCTCTGTTCGGCCAGACCTGCTTTGACCCCGGCGAGGCGAAAAACACCTACGGCACCGGCTGCTTTTTGCTGATGAACACCGGCGACCGAATGTTCGAGAGCAAAAACGGCCTGCTGACCACCATCGCCGCCAGCGCGGGCGGCCGGGTGCAGTACGCGCTGGAAGGCAGCGTCTTTGTGGGCGGCGCGGTGGTGCAGTGGCTGCGGGACGAGCTGCATCTGATCACCGAGGCCGCCGACACCGAGTATTTTGCCCGCAAAGTCCCCGACAGCGCCGGCGTCTATGTGGTGCCGGCCTTCACCGGGCTGGGCGCGCCCTACTGGGATATGTACGCCCGCGGGGCGATTTTGGGCCTGACCCGCGGCGCGGGGCGCAACCACATCATCCGCGCGGCGCTGGAGTCCATCGCCTACCAGACCGGCGACGTGCTGCACGCCATGGAGGAGGACACCGGCATCGCGCTGAAGGAGCTGCGGGTGGACGGCGGTGCGTCGGCCAACAACTTTTTGATGCAGTTCCAGGCGGACATTGTGGGGCGCACCATCCGCCGCCCCATGATCCGCGAGACCACCGCCCTGGGCGCGGCCTATCTGGCCGGCCTGGCCACCGGCGTGTGGAGCAGCCTGGACGACATCCGCAGCCAGTGGACGCTGGACCGGCTGTACCAGCCCGAGATGCCTGCCGCCGAGCGGCAGCGCCTGTACGCCGGCTGGAAAAAGGCCGTCGGCCGCGCCCAGGGCTGGGCCGAGTGACCGGCTGAACAAAAAACGAACAGGGCCGGCGCGGCATCCCGTTGGGACGCCGCGCCGGCCCTGCCTGTCTGTATGCGGAGGGGGATCAGGGGACGCACAGCTGCCAGAAAGCCACCGCGCTGGCGGCGGCCACGTTCAGCGAATCGACGCCGTGGGACATGGGGATGCGCACGGTGTAGTCGCAGGCGGCAATGGTGGTGAGGGACAGGCCGTCCCCCTCGCTGCCCAGAAGGATGGCCAGCTTTTCGATGCCGGCCAGGCGGCTGTCCCGCAGGGAAACGGCGCTGTCGGAAAGGGCCATGGCCGCCGTGACAAAGCCCATCCGGCGCAGCTGTTCCATGCCGGGATGGGGCCAGTCGCCGGGGCGCCCGCCCAGGCGGGTCCAGGGGACCTGAAAGACCGTCCCCATGCTGACGCGCACGGCCCGGCGGGCCAGCGGGTCGCAGCAGCCGGGCGTCAAAAGCAGGGCGTCCACCCCCAGGGCGGCCGCCGACCGGAAGATCGCCCCCACGTTGGTGGCGTCCACGATGTTTTCCAGCACCGCGACCCGGCGCGCGCCGGCGCAGACGTCGTCCGCCGCGGGCAGCGGGCGGCGGCGCATGGCGCAGAGCACGCCCCGGGTCAGCGGGTAACCGGTCAGTCCGGCAAGCAGTTCCCGGCTGCCGGTGTAGACGGGAATATCGCCCACCCGCTCCAAGATGGGTCTTGCCGACCCGTCCAGCTGCCGGCGCTCCATCAAAAGGGAGACCGGCGCATAGCCGGCGTCCAGCGCCGCGGCAATGACTTTGGGGCTTTCCGCGATAAAAATGCCCTGCTCCTTTTCCGTCCGGCTGCGCAGGGCGGGGTCGGTCAGACGGGCGAACGGGGCCAGTTCGGGCAGGTCCAGCGTATGTAGTTCAATGGGTTCGGCCATAAAAGCTCCTTTTCCGGCGGGGAGAAGATCGGTCCTGCTGCCGGCATGCCCCGTCGGGGCGGTTTGTGCAGACCGTGCGGCAAAGCGGGGCAAAAGTTCCGTGCGGGCGGCTGGGCGCGGCACGGCTGCGGCGGACTGCGCCCCAAAACGGCCCGCGGCGGCGTCTCCCTTTGCGGGGACGCCGCCGCGGGCTTTGGCGGAGCGCGCGGGAGGGGACGGTCAGCCCAGATCCTCGCCGTTTGTCTCGATCACTTTTTTGTACCAGTAGTAGCTGTCCTTTTTGCTGCGGGCCAGCGTGCCGGTGCCGTCGTTGTTCTTGTCCACATAGATCATGCCGTAGCGCTTTTTCATCTCGCCGGTGGAGGCGGACACCAGGTCGATGGGGCCCCACATGGTGTAGCCCATCAGCGGCACGCCGTCCAGGTTGACCGCATCCAGCATGGCTTTGATGTGCTCGCGCATATAGTCGATGCGGTAGCTGTCGTGGACGGAGCCGTCCGCCTCGACGGTATCCACCGCGCCCAGGCCGTTTTCCACAATGAACAGCGGCTTCTGGTAGCGGTCGTACAGCGTGTTCAGCGTGATGCGCAGCCCCATCGGGTCGATGGGCCAGCCCCATTCGCTGGCTTTCAGATAGGGGTTGGACACCGCCTGGAAGGCCGCGTTGCCCTGGGCGCTGTCGCTCATATATTCGGGATCGACGGTGACGCAGCGGCTGGAGTAATAGCTGAAGCTGATGAAATCCACGGTGCCCGCCGCCAGCACGGCGTCGTCCTCGGGCAGGGTGTCCAGCGTGATGCCGGCGGCCTCCATCCGCTTTTTGGCCCATGCCGGGTAGGCGCCGCGGGACTGCACGTCGATAAAGAAGTAGTTGTCCCGGTCGCGCTCAAAGGCCTCGTGCACGTCGGCTGGGTTGCAGGTGCGCGGGTAATACTGCCCCGCGGCCAGCATGCAGCCCACCATGCAGCCGGGCATCAGCTCGTGGGCAAGGCGGACCGCTTTGGCGCTGGCCACCAGCTCGTGGTGCGCGGCCTGGTATTTGACCTGCTCGCGGTTTTCGCCCGGCTCGAACACCAGGCCCGCGCCCATAAAGGGCATGTGCAGCAGCATGTTGATCTCGTTGAAGGTCAGCCAGTACTTGACCAGCCCGCCGAAATTCTCGAACAGGACGCGGCAGTATTTGAGGAAAGCGTCCACCATGCGGCGGTCTTTCCAGCCGCCGTATTTGCGGATCAGCGCAATGGGCGCGTCAAAGTGGCAGATGGTCACCAGCGGCTCGATGCTATATTTGCGGCATTCCTCGAACAGGCTGCGGTAGAAGGCGATGCCCGCGGCGTTGGGGGTGTCGTCGTCGCCGTTGGGCAGGATGCGCGTCCAGGCGATGGACAGCCGGTAGCACTTGAAGCCCATGCCGGCCAAAAGCGCGATGTCCTCCCGATAGTGATGGTACATGTCGATGGCCTCGTGCGAAGGATAGACGTGCTGACTGTCACATTCCAGCATCTTCATCTCGCCGCAGGCGACAGGGAAGCGGTCCGGCCCGAAGGGGACCACGTCCACGTTGGCAAGGCCGCGCCCGTCCACATCGTAGGCGCCCTCGCACTGGTTGGCGGCGGTGGCGCCGCCCCACAAAAATCCGTCCGGCATTTTCATTGGCGTTACCCTCACTTTACTTTGAATTGCTGCGGCGGGCAGGGTCCCCCGGCAGGCGTCCCCGCCGGGGACCCTGCCCATCCCTTTCAGCATACGGCATGGCACAGGGGTTGTCAAGCGGAAAGCGCGCGGGACCGGACGCCGGCAAAGGCGGGGAAAGCCTGCCAAATGCAAAAAAACAGGGCCGGGAGAAAATTCCCGGCCCTGGACAGGCGGTCAAAACGTCAGGATGTGATTTTGCCGGCGCGGGGTCACAGATAGCTGGGCTCCTCCCGGCGGTGGCCGGCCAGCGCCGGGTTATCCAGCACTGCGCCCGCGCCCAGCACCACGCAGTCCAGCGGGCTTTCGGCCACATGGACCTGGATGCCGGTCTCGCTCTGCACCAGCTGGTCCAGCCCCCGCAGCAGCGCCCCGCCGCCCGACAGCGTGATGCCCCGGTCGATGATGTCGCTGGACAGCTCCGGCGGGGTGCGTTCCAGCGTGTCTTTGATGGCGTCCACGATGCGCAGCAGGCTTTCGCTCATGGCCTCGCGCACCTCCTCCGAACGGATGACGATGTCCTTGGGCAGGCCGTCCACCAGGTTGCGCCCCTTCACCTCCATGGTCGCCTCCGGATCCATGGGGGCGGCGGAACCGATCTCGATCTTGATCTGCTCGGCGGTGCGCTCGCCCACCAGCAGGTTGTATTTGCGCTTGATAAAGGCGATGATGCTCTGGTCCAGCGTATCGCCGGCGCAGCGGATGCTCTGGCTGGCCACGATGCCGGATAGGCTGATGACCGCCACCTCGGCCGTGCCGCCGCCGATGTCCACGATCATGCTGCCCACCGGCTCTGTCGTGGGCAGCCCGGCGCCGATGGCGGCCGCCATCGGTTCCTCCACCACCAGCACCTGCCGCGCGCCGGCGCGCGCGGCGGCCTGGCGCACCGCGCGGCGCTCCACCTCGGTGACGCCGGAGGGCACGCAGATGACCACGCGGGGGCGGCTGAACAGCCCCTTGCCGCAGGCCTGGCGGATAAAGCTCTGCAGCATGGCGGCGGTGACGTCAAAGTCGGCGATGACGCCGTCTTTCAGCGGGCGCACCGCCACGATGGATCCCGGCGCCCGGCCGATGACGGCCTTGGCCTCGTGGCCGACGCTGCGCACCCGCAGCTCGTCAGTCTTGGTGTCCACCGCCACCACGCTGGGCTCCCGCATGATGATGCCGCGGCCCTTCATGTACACAAGCGTGTTGGCGGTGCCAAGGTCGATGCCGATGTCTTTCTGGAACATAGTGCGAAGTCTCCTGGTAAAAGATGCAAGGATGCGTGAAAAAAATCCCATTGCGGTCTGCTCCCTCCGTCGGGCGGACCCGGCGGGGCAGCGCGTCAGTACCGGACGCCGAAGGCGGCCAGCAGCTGCGCGGTGCGGTGGACGGGCAGGCCCATGATGTTATAATAACATCCCTCGACGCCGCTGCACCACACCGCCGCCCGGCCCTGGATGGCATAGGCACCCGCCTTGTCGTAAGGCTCGGCAGTGTCGGCGTAGGCCTGCAGTTCGGCCTCGGGGATGGGGGCAAAATGCACCGTGGTGGTCTCCACCGTGGCGGCCGTCCTGCCGCCGGCGCAGACGCACAGCCCGGTGTGGACCTTGTGCGCCCGGCCGGACAGCGCCCGCAGCATGCGCAGCGCGTCGTCCCTGTCGCGGGGCTTGCCGAACACCTCGCCGCCGCAGTCCACAACGGTGTCGCTGCCCAGCACCACGTCGCCGGGGCAGGCCGCCGCCACATCCTGCGCCTTGGCCGCGGCAAGGGCGCGGGCCAGCTGGGCGGGGGTGGGGGCGGTGACGGCGCTCTCGTCAACGGTGCTGGGGCGGACGGTGTACTCCGGCGTGATGAGCGCCAGCAGTTCCCGGCGGCGGGGGCTGCCGGATGCAAGGATCAATGCCATGGTGTATCTTGCCTTTCGTTATTACAGTATAGGGGGATGCCGGTGGCGAAAGAACGCGCAACGGGACGAAAGTGGAAAATATTTCCAGCTGGCGCCCCGGCGCGGCTCACAGCCTGCCGGTGGAGCCAAAGCCGCCGGCGCCGCGGGCGGTGTCGTTCAGCACATCGGCCTGCACAAAGGCCGCCTGCCATACCGGCGCGATGCACAGCTGGGCGACGCGCTCGCCGGGGGCGATGGTGTAAGCCTCGCCGCCCAGGTTGACAAGCCCGACGCGGATCTCGCCCCGGTAGTCGCTGTCGATCACGCCCACGCTGTTGGACAGCGTCAGCCCGTGCTTGATGGCCAGGCCGCTGCGGGCATAGACCAGCGCCACGCAGCTTGCGTCGGGCAGCTCGATGGCCAGGCCGGTGGGGATCATGGCGCGCTGGCCGGGGGCCAGCGTCAGCGGCTCGTCCAGCAGCGCGCACAGGTCGGCGGCGGCGGCCCCCGGCGTGGCGTAGGCGGGCGCTTTGGCCCGCGGGTCCAGCAGCTTGTATTTGACGGTCTTGGGTTCCATGGGTCGCTCCTTATTGGTTTTTATTGATTCTTTTCGTCCGCGTCAAATTCGATGGTGTAATCCGGCGCGGCGGCCTGCTTGCCGGCGTCCGGTCCCAGCAGCGCCGAGGCGCCCGCCACGGCCAGCAGCACGCCCGCGGCCAGGGCGGCGGCTTTTTCCACCGCCAGGTAAACTTTTACCAGCCATTTGGGCGGATGGAGGGCCAGCGCGGCCAGCGCCGCGCCCGCCGCCAGCAGCGCCAGCGCCTGTTTCTGATCGTCGGTCAGTCTGTTCATGGGGGAACCTCCTTTTATCCTTTGGTCGGCTCACTATAATATAACCCGCGGGTAAAGTCCCCGTCAAAGGGTCTGGCGGCCTGCAGGGCTGCCAATATCTGGGCGGCGCGGGCTTTGCTCTTGATGGTAAAGGCCGCCACGGCCCAGTCCACCGGCAGTTCCCGCAGGCGGTCGCCCATGTACAGCGGCACCGGGTTGTAGACGGTGCGCACGCCGTTTTGGGGCAGCGCGCACCGCACCGGGAAATCCTTGCCCTTGCGGTCCCGCAGCCGGCCGGCATGGCTGCACCCGGCGCAGCTTGCGTGGTCGGGGCGGTTTTTCAGCGGGCAGGCGCGGGTCAGCATCAGCGGGATGTGGCCGTAGCACAGCGCGGCGGCAGGCATGCCGGCGCCGATGCGCCCCATGGCGCTCACCGGCGTTTCGGGATGGATCAGTAGCCCCCGCGCCCCCAGGCGGCCGCACTCCTGGGCCGATAGCGGGTTGGTCACATTCAGGCCCATGCCGCCGTACAGCGGCAGCCCCAGCCCTGCGGCCAGGCGGAACTGGGCCAGGTTGTTTGCCGCAAAGCCCGCAAAGGCGGGGCGCATCGCGGCGGCGTCCTGCATCCGGCGGCGGACGGTCTCCTCGCCGCCGGGGGCGAACATCACCCGCGGCAGTTCCAGCAGCGTTTTGGGGCGCAGGGCTTCCGGCACGCGGCCGGCTTCCGCCAGCGGGAAGATCAGGCAGCCCAGCGCCTGCGCTTCCGGCGGCATCTGGTCCGCCCGCTCGAACCGGGCGGCCAGCCGGGGCGGCCCGGCCGGGTCGCGGCGCGGGAAGTCCGGCAGTCTGACCGAAAAGGTCTCCAGCGGCCGGGGCGCGCTGCGGGCTTCCAGCAGGGCGTCCAGCGCCCGGCGGCGCAGCTCGTTGGCGGCGCTGCCGGGCAGAAACCAGGGCCCGCCCTGCTGGGTAACGGTGCAGTTTTCCGCCGCAAAGGGGGTGCCGCCGGTCTTGCGCAGGCTTTTTTCCAGCGCGGGGGCCGGGTCGGCGCGGGCGGCGGGCAGCGGCTCCCCCGCCGGGGCGGCCACCGTGACGGTATGGCCCTCCCGGTCGGCGGCGGTCAGCGACGCGCCGTCCCCGCGCACGGTCAGCGAGAAATCCACAGGCACGCGGCTGTACTCCCGCCGGAACAGTTCCCGCGCCCTGGGGGTGGCGGCGCGGGTGCGGGCGGCGTCCTCCTCGGTGCGCACGCCGAACATCCGGCCGTCGTTGCGGTTGGTGAAGTAGCCGTCGGTAAAGCCGGAGCGGGAGAAGATGTCCCGCACCAGCGCCTCGTCGTAGGGCTGGCCCGCCCGCGCCAGGCGGCAGGCCGTCACGGCGGCGGCCGCATACTCCGGCGGGCGCAGGCGGCCCTCGATCTTGACGCTGGCCACCCCGGCGTCCATGACGTCCGCCATATAGGGGATCAGGTCCATGTCCTTCAGGCTCAGGTGGCAGGCCCTGCCGGGCTGGCCGGGGCGCAGGTCGGACGCGTCAAAGGGCAGGCGGCAGGGCCCGGCGCAGGCGCCCCGGTTGCCGCTGCGCCCGCCCAGAAAGGCGCTCATCATACACTGGCCGCTCACGGCCATGCACATGGCCCCGTGGATGAACACCTCCACCTCGATGGGGCTGGCCGAGGCGATGGCGCGGATCTCCTCCAGCGAAAGCTCCCTGGCCAGGATGGCCCGCTCATAGCCCATGGCGGCCAGCTGGCGGACCCCTTCCGGCGTGTGGACGGTCATTTGGGTGGACCCGTGCAGCGCCAGGCCGGGGGCGATCTGCCGCACAAGGGCGGCCACAGCCAGATCGTCGGCGATCACCGCGTCGGCCCCGGCCCGGGCCACCGCCCGCACCGCGTCGGCCAGCCCCGCCAGTTCGCTGCCGAATACCAGGGTGTTGAGGGTCACGTGGACCCGCACCCCGCGGGCATGGCAGAAAGCCACCGCCTGCCCCAGCTCCTCCGGGGTGAAATTGCCGGCGCTGCGCCGGGCGTTGTAGCCGGTCAGGCCCAGATAAACAGCATCAGCGCCGCTTAACACAGCGGCGCTTAGCATCTGGGCGTTGCCGGCCGGTGCCAGGATCTCCGGCCGGGGCGACCCGGTATTGGTCTGGTTCCGGTCGCCCATCAAATGTCGGACCTCTGGTTCAGGCGGCGGCGCAGATCATCCACCTGCTTGCGCAGCGAATCGTTTTCGCGGCGCAGTTCCTCCGCCGCCATCTTGGCCGAAGCCGCATCCTCCAGATAATTCTTGATCTGGCGGCGCATGTTGTCGGCGCTGCCGCTGGCCTTTTCCAGCTCGTCGCGGTAG
>DWVD01000029.1 GCA_019120395.1 Candidatus Gemmiger faecigallinarum | reverse complement strand
GCGGCCTTTCCGGCGTTTGCGTTCACAAAAAACCTCTGTTTTTTGCTTCTTCGATCCCATTCCCTCCTGTTCCTGTTTATTGCGCAAAGGCGCTGCCGGCCGTCCAGGGGCTGCCGGCGGCGTAGAGGGTGTGGCTGCGCAGGTAGTTGACCCAGGCGCCGTAGCCGTTGCCCGCCGACAGGTGGACCCCGTCCGGCGCGGCGCAGACCGCCTTCAGGTTGCCCTCGCCGTCGGCCAAGGCTTCCCACAGGTCGAGATAGACGCAGCCCTTGCTGTCGGCCAGCTGGGCCAGCTGTTCGTTCACACGGCGGAGGTTATCGCTGGTCAGGCCGGGGCGCTCGGCGGCCGCCTCGGGGCGCACCGGCGGGATGGACTGGACATAGATGACGCAGTCGGAGCCCAGAGCCTCCCGCAAAGCGTCCAGCATGGCCCCGTAGTAGGTCAAAAAGCGCTCCTCGGCCCCGGCGGTGGTCAGGGTGTTGGTGCCCAGCAGGATATACAGCTTTTTGGGCTGGGCCGCCGCCAGCACGTCCAGGGCCACCTCGTCCCCGCGGGTCATGTGGCTGACCGTCATCCGGTTGACGATGGTGTCGGGGCCCGCCCCGATGTAGCCGCAGACCAGCGCGCCCCCCAGGTTGATGTCGTAGTCGGTAAAGCCCACCGTCAGGCTGTCGCCCAGGAACGCCGCGTCCGCAAAATAGCTCAGGTCCACCTGGCCGGTGGCGGGCTGGCGGATGACGCTGCTGTCGTAAGCGCGGACGGTGTAGGCCCCCGGGCTCTGTCGGGCCGGGCCAAAGTCCAGCACCTCGGCCGCGGCGCCCCCCTCCCCCGGCTGCATGGGCAGGGGCGCCAAAATGCCCTCCACCGTGCCGCTGGGCTGGATGTCGGGCTGGGCGGGCGCGGCCTCCTCCTGAGCCGTCTGCAAAATGGCGGTGATGGCCAGGGACAGCAGCAGGATGGCCGCCACACAGGCCGCCCCTTTCAGTTTGCCGTATCTGCTCCGCTGCCGGGCCCGGCGGCGGGCGTAGTTGTATTCGTGTGAGATCCCCATGATAAAAACTCCAGGGGGCCGGCCTCTGCCCCGCCTGCGCGGGAGGGCGGGCGCCCCTTTTCCCCTTTCCGGCAGAGCGCCCCGCGGGCCGGGCGGCCGCACGCGGCGCGCGCCCTCTGCGGGACCGCTGCCCTGATCGCTGCCGGGCGCCGGGCAGCCAAGGCCCCCGTCCGGCCGGATCGAGCGATCCTGAAATGCAAGTGTATTGATTTTATCATAAAATTTTTCACTCTGCAACCAAGTTGGGTCTTGCATACAACGCAAGAAACGGTTACAATAGATTCGGGACCAAATTCTGACAACCTGCCAAAAGGCGTTTCACAGCAAAATGTTTTTTTGTATGGATTTCAGACTTTCGGGGTCCCGCCCGGGGCGGTGCAATGCAGGGCCCGCCCCGGCGCAAGCGATAGGCGCATAAAGATAAGAAGGAGCAAACCATGTCTAACAATGTGATCGTCGGCCAGTCCGGCGGCCCCACCGCCGTCATCAACTCCAGCCTGGCGGGGGTCTACAAGACTGCCCGCAGCCTGGGCGCTGGCAAAGTGTACGGGATGAAGTACGGCATCGAAGGCCTGCTCAAGGAAGAGATCGTGGACCTCGACATCCTGCTGGACGACCGGATGAGCATCGAACTGCTCAAGCGGACCCCCTCCAGCTTTCTGGGCAGCTGCCGCTACAAGCTGCCCGACCCCGAGACGGACAGCGCGCCCTACGTCCAGCTGTTCACCCTCTTTGACAAGTATGGCATCTGCGCGGTGTTCTACATCGGCGGCAACGACTCGATGGACACCATCGCCAAGCTCAGCCGCTACGGCCAGAAAGTGGGCAGCCCGGTCCGCTTTATCGGCGTGCCCAAGACCATCGACAACGACCTGTGCCTGACCGACCACACCCCCGGCTACGGCTCGGCAGCCAAGTACATCGCCACCATCCTCAAGGAAGTGATCCGGGACTCGTCGGTCTACGACATCCGCAGCGTGACGGTGGCCGAGATCATGGGCCGCCACGCCGGCTGGCTGGCGGGCGCCGCCTGCCTGGCCTCCGGCGAGGACTGCGACGGCCCCGACCTGATCCTGCTGCCCGAGGTGCCCTTTGACCCCGAGGCGTTCCTGGCCCGGGTGGACGAGCTGCAAAGCCGGAAATCCAACGTCATCATCGCCGCCAGCGAGGGCGTCCGCACCGCCGACGGCACCTACCTGTGCGATTTAGTCTCCACGGCGGGCCAGCTGGACGCCTTTGGCCACAAGGCCATCCTCAGCGGCACCAGCCGGTACCTGTCCGAGCTGATCCACAAGCGGCTGGGCTGCAAGAGCCGGGCCATCGAGTTTTCCACCCTGCAGCGGTGCGCCAGCCACCTGGCCAGCCGCACCGACGTCACCGAGGCATACGCCGTGGGCGGCGCGGCAGCCGCCGCAGCCTTTGCGGGCGAGAGCGGCCGCATGATCGCCCTCAAGCGGATGAGCGGCTATCCCTACCAGTGCGTCACCGAGTCGGTGGACGTGCAGAAGGTGGCCAACCTGGAAAAGAAAGTACCCCTGGACTGGATCACCCCCGACGGGATGCAGGTGACAGCCAGCTTTGAAGAGTATGCCCGCCCCCTGATCCTGGACGAGCTGACCCCCATCTATGTGAACGGTACCCCGCGCCACGTCCACCTGTAAGGCCCGGGCCCTCCCGGCTGCCGGCCGTCCACGATGCCCCCTGAAGTTCTTTCCCGGGCAGGCCCTGCCCGGCCAAGATAAATAAAACACAATGTAAAAGGAGAAAAGAATCATGGGAAAAAACGCGATCGTCGGACAGTCCGGCGGCCCCACTTCCGTCATCAACGCGAGTCTGGCCGGTGTCTTTGAAAGCTGCAAGAACCGCGGCGCAGAGACCGTCTACGGGATGCGCAACGGCGTGGCCGGCCTGCTGGAAGAGCGGGTGGTGGACCTTGGCACCCTGCTGAAGGATGACCTGGACATCGAACTGCTCAAGCGGACCCCCTCCAGCTTCCTGGGCAGCTGCCGCTACAAGCTGCCCGACTGGCACGAGGACGAAGCCGTCTACAAAAAGCTGTTCGCCATCCTGGAAAAGCTGAACATCGGCTACTTCTTCTACATTGGCGGCAACGACTCGATGGACACCATCGGCAAGCTGGCCGACTACGGCGCACGGACCGGCAGTGACATCCGCTTTATGGGCGTGCCCAAGACCATCGACAACGACCTGATGGTCACCGACCATACCCCCGGCTACGGCTCGGCTGCCAAGTACATCGGCGTGGTCATGAAGGAGATCATCCGGGACGCCACCGTCTACGGCACCAAGTACGTCACCATCGTGGAGATCATGGGCCGCAATGCCGGCTGGCTGACCGCCGCGGCTGCCCTGGCCAAGGGCGACGACTGCGAGGGCGTGGACATGATCTGCCTGCCCGAAGTCCCCTTCCATGTGGACCGCTTCATCGAAAAGGTCCGCGTCATGCAGGAGAAAAAGCCCAGCATCGTCATCGCCGTGTCGGAAGGCGTCAAACTGGAGGACGGCCGCTACGTCTGCGAGCTGGCCGACGACGTCCATGCGGTGGACGCTTTCGGCCACAAGGCCCTGACCGGCACCGCCCGCTTCCTGGCGAACACCGTGGCCCGCCGGCTGGACACCAAGACCCGCTGCATCGAGCTTTCGACGCTGCAGCGCTGCGCCGGCCATCTGACCAGCCGCACCGACATCACCGAGGCCTACCAGGTGGGCGGCGCCGCCGCCAAGGCCGCGTTTGAGGGCCACACCGGCGAGATGGTGGCGCTCAAGCGCATCTCCAACGCGCCCTACCAGTGCACCACCGAGCTGCATCCCATCAGCGAGGTGGCCAATCTGGAAAAGAAGGTCCCGCTGGAATGGATCAACGCCGACCACACCGACATGATGCCGGAGTTTTTGGCCTACGCCATGCCGCTGATCCAGGCCGAACTGACCCCCATCTACGTGGAGGGCCTGCCCCACCACATCTACCTGCCGGAATGATCCGGCCGGCGGCGCGGGACATCCCGCTTTCCGCCGCAGCCTTGCCATCCTCTGCCTCTCAAGGTTAAGCCTAACAGCAACCCACCCGGCCCCGGGCAGTGCGTTTCTGCGCACCAGCCCGGGGCCGGGTGGGTTTTTCAGGATCTTGTCATTTCCCGGGCGGTCATACCCAGTAGAATCCCCAGCTGGGCAGCCACAGCGTGCTGGCCGCCCAGGCGGTGGGCACCGGAAGCCCCGAAAGCACCGGGTAGAACCAGACGAACAGCGCCGCCGACGCGCCTGTCAGCCCGATGGCAATGCGCTTGGCCCGCTTTTCGTCCTGCATGTCCGCCAGAACCACCGCGATGGCGGCCAGGCAGAACATGGAACTGGGGAAATAGTGGTACAGGAAGGTGCAGCGCGCCACAAACATCCAGGGCACCAGCTGCGCCGCGTACAAAATCAGCACCGCAGCGCCGCGGCGGCTGCCCCGGCCGGTCAGCTGCCGCCAGGCCAGCAGCAGCACGCAGTACAGTCCGGCCAGCCACAGCACCGGCCCGCCCATGCCGGCAATGCTGCCCCGCAGGCTGTCCGGCAGGCCGCTGTTCTGGTAATACCACACCGGCCGCAGGTCCAAAAGCCAGATGTACCAGCGGCTCTCGAACGGGTGGGTGGCGTTCAGGTTGGCATGGTAGTTGTACATGGACACCTGGCAGTTCCACCAGTCCGCCACGCCGAATCCGGGATCCCGCCAGGTATAGGGCAGGTAGGCCGCCAGATAGATGATGAACGGCAGCAGCACATAGAACAGCACGCCGCCCCAGGCCGCCGTGGCAAACTCCCGGCGGAAATCCGGCCGCCCCTGCCGCCAGCGGGCGTAGAGCACGCCGAAATACAGGATCGCCAGGCCGACGCCGGCATAAAGCCCCGTCCATTTGGACGCGCATCCCAGCCCGAAGGCCGCGCCGCCCAGCGCCATGGGCAAAATGGCATTGTGGACGCCCTTTTGCAGCGCCGTCTGGGCATACCACACCATGCAGTGCGCCCCCAGCAGGATAAAGAAGGTGCCGTAAATATCAATGGTGGCAATGCGGCTTTGGCTGAACCGCATAAAATCCAGCGCCAGCAGGCAGCCGGCCGCCGCGCCCACCCAGCCTTTGCGGGTCAGGCGGCGGGCAAAGCACCAGGCCAGCGGCACCAGCAGCACGCCGAACAGCGTGCCCGAAAACCGCCACCCGAACCCGGTCATGCCAAAAAGGGCGATGCCCAGCATGATAAAGTCCTTGCCCAGCGGCGGATGGGTGGTCTCGTAAACGGGCATCCCGTGCAGCATCTCGTAGCCGGTGCGGCCGTGGTAGATCTCGTCAAAATACATGCTGTTGAGCTGGCTGATGGTCTCGGGCACCAGTTCAGGCTCGTCAAACAGGCCCCCGCCGCCGGATACCGTCGTTACCGGCAGCGGGTTGCCCGCCGCGTCCCGCAGCGAAAGCTCAAACACCTGCCCGCCGGAGATCTCCGCCGTCCAGATCTGCCCCGTGGAGGCCGGCAGCGCCACGCTGTGCCAGCAGAACACCGACCCCAGTTCCCCCTGGTAGAGCACGGCGCCCGTCTCGTCGGTCAGCGTCAGCGTATCGCCTGAGTTGACGCCCGGATACACCCACAGCGTCGCGGGTTCCCGGTCGCTGTCGATGGTAAAGGTCACGGTCTGCGCGCCGGAAGCGGCGTCCAGCGGATTTTGGGGGGCGGTCATGTCGCCCAGGTAAGCAAAGCTGACCACGCCGGTGGCCAGCGTCAAGGCGGTCAGAGCCAGCAGCTCTTTTCTGGTCCAGCGGGGCGGGCCGCCGGCGGCCGCCTTCGCCTGCAGGGCGTTCAGCCGGCGGGCCGGGGCTTCCGGCTGCGTTTCCGGCCGGCCGCCGCACAGCGGCACGGTCCGGCCCTGTACGGCAATGCGGAAAACCGCCGCCAGCAGCAAAAGGCAGAAAGCGGTCTCGGCCAGGCCGGTCAGGCGGGTAAAAATGCCGCTGGCCGCCGAAGTCAGCCACTCGTCGTCGGTGCCGACCTGCACGTAGACGGCGCACAGGTTGACAAAGCCGGTCAGCGTCAGCCCCGCCGCAGCCCCCAGCAGGCGGCGGTCGTTCCAGCGGACGGCGGCCAGCAGCGCCAGCACCACGCCGGGGATCAGGTACCGTTCATGCATGTTGTGGGCAAAGGTGAACACCCCCGCCAGGTACCCGGCCGCCAGCAAAACGGGCGAGAACCGCTCCCGCTGCAGGCTGATCCACCCCACCGCCGCAAGCAGGACGGTGAGCAGGAGGATATGGAACACGCCCAGCATTTCCCAAGTGACAGGCCCCAGCAGGGCGCCGTCCTGGGCGGCCCAGTTGCCGCCCAGCGCCGCAAACCAGTTGAAGGCGTTGATGGTGGCATAGGGATAACCGCCGGCGGTCGCGGTATATTTGGACAGCAGGCCGGGGATCAGATCGGCCGGGCCGAAAAACGGCAGCCCGGCCGCCAGCACCGGCAAAAGGGCCAGCGCCGCCCCGCCGGCGGTGCGGCCGATCGCCCGCAGCCGGGCGGTGCGGTCCGGCGCGGCCGCAATGCCCGCCAAAAAGCAGACCGCCAGCACCGGCCCCGCCAGAAGCGCCTGGGGCTTGATAGCCAGCGCCACGCCGTACAGCAGCGCGGCGGGCAGCCAGCGTTTTTGTTCCAGCAGCGCAAAACAGGCCAGCAGCGGCAGCGTCAGCGCCGCGTCCACCTGGCCCCATACGCCGGTGGCAAACAGCAAAAGCGGGCTGAAGGCAGCAAACAGCGTCAGCCGCCGCTGCGCCGCCGGGTCGGGCAGATGGCGCACGGCCGCCTGCCAGATCAGCGCCGCGCAGGCGCAGTCGCAGGCGGCGGGCACCACGGCCAGGAGCAGCCGCGAAAGCCCGCTGCCCGCCGCGATGCCCAGCGCCGACCGCAGCGCCGCCGCCAGCCACAAAATGTACAGGTAACCGGGCGGATAATCGGCAAAATACCCTTCCGAATAAAAGTTGGCGGGGCCTTCCGCCAGCAGCTTGTCGCCCCAGGCGGTAAAGCAGCTCATGTCGTAGGGATAGCCCTCGGTGGCGGCGGCCAGGACCAGGCGCAGCACAAAGGCCAGCCCCAGCACCCACAGCAGGGTGCGGCGGCGGCCGGCAAGATCCGTTTGGTTGGGCATGGCGTGCCCTCCTTTGCAAAAAGTGGCGCGGGACCAGAAAATGGGGCGCAGCGCGCCCCACAACGTGTCGAGAAACTCGACACGCTGCAAAGGAGGCAACAGCCGCGCACGGCTGCGCCTACCGCGGCTATTTCCCCCTTTGGAATCCCCTTCGACAAAATTTTGCGGCAAATCGCGCACTCGTCGCTTTGCTCCTCGCACACAATTTGCCGCAAAATTTCCCTGTCGGTGTCGCCGTCGTCGGCGCATGTCCGCCGACGGCGACGATTTTAGACTTTTTCAACAGTCTGTGGGGCGCAGAGCGCCCCATCGGTGGGTGTATGGAGTTTTACGCCTTCGAGACCTTGGGGCCCTGGGCGGTGTCGGTAACGGTCCAGCCCATCTCGGCCAGCCGGGCGCGGATGGCGTCGGCGCGGGGCCAGTCTTTGGCCTTTTTGGCCGCGGCGCGCTGGTTGACCAGGTCCATCACCTCGGCGGGGACCTCGTCCTTTTTGCGGTTGTACAAAAGGCCCAGCACGCCGGCCAGCTCGTCGAACATGGCGGCGGCCTGCTCCAGAGCCTGGCGGGAAGCCGCGTCGGACAGGGTGTTGATGTCCTTGACAAAGTCGAACAGCGCGGCCAGCGCGTCGGGGGTGTTCAGGTCGTCGTCCATGGCGGCGATGAACTTCCGTCTGGCCTGCTCCGCCTTTTCCACCAGCGCGTCGGAATCGCCGTGGGCGTGCTCGATGGCAAAGTCCAGGTTGTCGCGGCAGGTGTACAGCCGCTCCAGCGAGTTCTTGCAGCTCTCGATCAGATCGACGGTGTAGTTCAACGGCATGCGGTAGCCGGCGGTGAGCATAAAGTAGCGGATGGGCTCATAGCCGTACTTGTCCGCCACCTCCCGCACGGTGAAGAAGTTGTTCAGGCTCTTGGACATCTTCTGGTTGTTAACGTTCAAAAAGCCGTTGTGCATCCAGTAGCGGGCGAAGGTGCAGCCGTTGGCGCATTCCGACTGGGCGATCTCGTTCTCATGGTGGGGGAACACCAGGTCCTGGCCGCCGGCGTGCAGGTCGATGGTCTTGCCTAGGTGCCTGCGGGCCATGGCGCTGCACTCGATGTGCCAGCCGGGACGGCCGGGGCCGTAGGGGCTGTCCCAGCAGGGCTCGCCGGGCTTGGCGGCCTTCCAGACCGCAAAGTCGGCGGGGTCCTCCTTCAGGTCGTCGTCCATCTGGCTGCGCAGCTCGCGGTTGCCGCTTTCCAGGTCGTCCAGGTTCAGGTGGCTCAGCTTGCCGTAGCCGGGGTCGGACTTGACCCGGAAATAGACGTCGCCGTTGCGGGCCACGTAGGCGTGGCCGCCGGCCACCAGGTCGGCCACGATGCCCAAAATCTCCTGGATGTGGTCGGTGGCGCGGGGCTGCACGGTGGGGCGTTTGACGTTCAGGCCGTCGGAGTCCTTCAGGTACTCCTCGGTGTAGCGCCGGGCCACCTCAGCCATCGAGACGCCCTCCTCTTTGGCGCGGGTGATGAGCTTGTCGTCAATGTCGGTGATATTGGAGACAAAGATCACCTTGCTGCCGCGGTATTCCAGGTAGCGGCGCAGGGTGTCGAACACCACCAGCGGGCGGGCGTTGCCCATGTGGATGTAGTTGTAGACCGTGGGGCCGCAGACGTAGATGCGGTATTCGCCGGGGGTCTGGGGGACGAACTCCTCCTTCTGGCGGGTCATGGTGTTGAAGATCTGCATGGTATGGCTTCCTTCCTTCCGGCGGGTCAGGGCCGGGTGGGTAGTTCAGTACATGGATACAACCTTATTATAGCCGCGGCGTGCGGCGGGCGCAACCGGCATACGGTGAAAAAAGTGCGCATGCCGCCCGGTCCTGTCCTGTTATTTCGCGTTGACAAAGCACGCGCGGTTCTGCCACAGATAGATTGCGCCGGACAAAACTGTCGCGGCCGCCACCAGCCAGCACAGCAGCTGCACGATCAGGATGAAAGCAATGAGCGCGGGGGAACTGACAAAGAACTGCACTACATAGTAGAAAATAATGGTGACCATCTGCAAAACCGTCTTGACCTTGCCCCACAGGTTGGCGGCAATCACGATGCCCCGCTCGGCGGCGATCATGCGCACACCGGCCACGGCAAACTCCCGGAACAGGATGACGGCCAGCACCACCGGGTGGCACATGCCGTCCACCACCATGTAGATGAAAGCGGCGGTGGTCAGCATCTTGTCGGCCAGCGGGTCCATGAACTTGCCGAAATCGGTGACCAGGTGGTTTTTGCGGGCGATGTAGCCGTCCAGAAAATCGGTGAAGCTGGCGGCCGCAAAGATGATGCCGGCAGCCAGCATGGCGGTGCGGTCGTAATCGGAGGTGCCGATGCGGCCAAAGGCCGCGAACACCATAAAGACAGGCACCAGGATCACGCGCAGCATCGTCAGTTTGTTGGGCAGATTCATGGCTTATCCCTCCGCAGGTTCTGCATCCTCTGCGCGGCCTTCCACATAGCCGTACAGGTCGTAGGTATCGCTGTCGGTGACGGTGACGTTGTAGAACGTCCCCACCTCCAGCGGGGTGTCGCCGGGGGTCAGCACATTGCCGTCGATCTCCGGGCTGTCGGCTTTGGAGCGCAGCAGGTACATGCCGCTCTCCTCGTCAAAGCCGTCGCAGACGCATTCCAGCGTCTGGCCGACCTTTTCGTGCTGCTTTTTCTCGCTGATCTCGGCCTGCAGCTCCATGATATGGTCGGCGCGGCGCTGTTTGGTTTCCTCGTCGATCTGGTTTTCCATGCGGGCGGCCACGGTGTTCTCCTCGGCCGAGTAGGCAAAGCAGCCCAGCCGGTCGAACTGCACGGTCTTGACAAAGTCGCACAGCTCGGCATACTGCTCCTCGGTCTCGCCGGGGAACCCGGCGATCAGCGTGGTGCGCAGCGTCAGGCCGGGGATGCCGGCGCGCAGCTTTTCCACGGCCTGCTCGATCTCGCGCCGGCCGCCGCGGCGGTTCATGGCCTTCAGCACCGCGTCGTCGCAGTGCTGGATGGGCAAATCGAGATAAGGAACGACCTTTTTGTTGCGCTGCATGGCGGCGACGAACTCGTCGGTGATGCGCTCCGGGTAGGCGTACAGCACCCGGATCCAGCGGATGCCCTCGATGGCGTTCAGCCGGTCCAGCAGCTCGCAGACCGCGCCGGGCCTGCCCCAGTCCTCGCCGTAGGCGGTGGGGTCCTGCGCCACCACGATCAGCTCCCGCACGCCCTCGCCGGCCAGCCATTCGGCTTCGGCCACGCAGTCCTCCAGCGGGCGGCTGCGCAGCGGGCCGCGGATCAGCGGGATGGCGCAGTAGTGGCAGCGGTTGTTGCAGCCTTCGGCGATCTTTAAGTAGGCGTAATGGCGCGGGGTCGAGATGACGCGGCGCCCGCCCAGCGGCATATCAGTCTTGGGGCCGTAGCTTTCCAGCTGGCCGGCGCCGTCGGCGCAGACGCGGCGCAGGATGGCGGGCAGCGCCTTGTTGGAGCCGATGCCCACCACCGCGTCCACCTCCGGCATCTCGCGGGCGATCTCGCCCTTGTAGCGTTCGGCCAGGCAGCCGGTGACGATGACTTTCAGCGCCGGGTTCTGCTGCTTGTAGCTGCAGGCCAGCAGGATGTTCTCGATGGCTTCCTCCTTGGCGGACTGGATAAAGCCGCAGGTATTGACGATGATGGCGTCCGCCTCGGCCTGGTCGGCGACGGTCTCGTGGCCGTCGGCCAGCAGCGCGTGGCAGAACACGTCGGCATCCACCTGATTTTTGGGGCAGCCCAGGGATACGATGGCAAGTTTCATAGGTTTGGTCCTTGTTCTGATTGGGTGTGTCAATGTCAATATTCGTCGGCGTCCGCCTCCCCCGCAAAGCGGTCCACCGCCTCGCGGATGACGCCGTGGGGGAAGCCCCGGCGGGCCAGCGCGGCCATGACCTGGGGGCGTTTGCCCTCGGCCAGTTTGCGGGCGTAGCTTTTCTCGATCAGCGCCACAGCGGCGGCCAGCTCGGGGCTGTCGCCCTCCCCGTCCTCCGGGGCGCTGAACAGCTCGTCCAGCACCGCGGCGGCGGTGTCCCGGTCAACGCCCTTGGCGTTCAGGTCGGCGGCGATCTCCCGCCGGCTTTTGCGCTTGCGCAGCAGCTCGGCGGCGCGGCGGCGGGCGTAGCTTTCATCGTTGAGCAGCCCCAGCTCCTCGGCCCTGGCCACCGCCGCGGCGGCGCTGTGGGGGTCGAATTTGCGGCAGAGCTTCTGGTACAGCTCCCCCGCCGCGTGGTCCCGCAGCGCCAGGATGTCCAGCGCCCGGTCCACGGCCTTGCGGGTGTCGCTCTTGCGGCGCAGCTCCTCCAGCCGCCAGGCGTCCACCTCGTCCTCCACATGCAGGTCGGCGTCGGCAAAAGTCTCCTCGTCCAGCGAAAAGACAAACTCGTCGTCCACAAACAGCGCCAGACGGCCTTTTTTTGTCTCCTTGATGGCAGTGATCTGAGGCATGGGCAGCCGCTCCAAACGATTTTAAGATTCGTTGGCATCCGCGGACCTGCGCCGATGATGCCAGCATGACAGGGAAATTATTCGTCGACCATAATGTCCAGGTCCATCTCGCTGCCGGTGGTCTTGGGGTCCGCCTCGGCGGGGGCCTGCTGTTCGGCGGCCGCCTTGACCGCCTTGATCACCTCGCCCGGCTTGACCGTCTCCTTTTTACCCAGGGACAAAAGCCGGTCGGCGTTGTCACGGATGATCTTCTCGATCTCGTCGGCGATTTCCGGGTGCTCCTTCAAAAAGGTCTTGGCATTGTCGCGGCCCTGACCCAGGCGGATGTCGCCGTAATTAAACCAGGCGCCGCTCTTTTGCACGATGCCCAGCTTGACGCCCAGATCCACCAGCTCACCCACTTTGGAGATGCCCTCGCCGAACATGATGTCGAACTCGGCCTCCTTGAAGGGCGGCGCCACCTTGTTTTTGACGATCTTGGCGCGGGTGCGGTTGCCGATAAAGTTGCCGCCCGAGTCCTTCAGCCCCTCGACGCGGCGCACGTCGACGCGCACCGAGGAGTAATATTTCAGCGCGCGGCCGCCGGTGGTGACCTCGGGGCTGCCGTAAACGACGCCCACCTTCTCGCGCAGCTGGTTGATAAAGATGCAGACGGTGTTGGTCTTGCCGATGATGCCGGTCAGCTTGCGCAGCGCCTGGCTCATCAGGCGGGCCTGCAGGCCCACGTGGCTGTCACCCATCTCGCCCTCGATCTCGGCTTTGGGCACCATGGCCGCCACCGAGTCCACCACGATGGCGTCGATGGCGCCGGAGCGCACCAGCGCCTCGCAGATCTCCATGGCCTGCTCGCCGGTGTCCGGCTGGCTGACCAGCAGGCTGTCGATGTCCACACCCAGGGCGCGGGCATAGGCCGGGTCCAAGGCGTGCTCCACGTCGATAAAGGCCACCTCGCCGCCGGCTTTCTGCGCCTCGGCCAGCACATGCAAAGCCAGGGTGGTCTTGCCGGAGGATTCCGGGCCGTACACCTCGATGATACGGCCGCGGGGCATGCCGCCCACGCCCAGCGCCAGGTCCAGGCCCAGGCTGCCGGTGGAGATGGAATCCACCTGCATGGCAACGTTGGCGCCCAGCTTCATCACCGCGCCCTTGCCGAACTGCTTTTCGATCTGCGCCAGCGCAGTGGCCAGCGCGTCTTTTTTGTCGCCCGTGGGGACCACGCGCTTGGCGGGGGTCGCGGTCGCTTTTTTGTCTGCCATCTTGTGTTTCTCCTTTTTTCGATCGCCGTTTGGGCGTTTTCGCGTTTCGTCAGGGTGTATCCTGCGCATCTGTGTTTTATTATATACGGTTTTGGGAGAAATTACAACCATTAGTTGTTGCTTTGCAGTCCATTTTCCGGGGCTTTCTGCATCCGTACCACCCGCGGGTTGCCGCCGTAGTCCCTGCCGGCGGCAATGCCGCGCCAGCCGGCCTGCCGGCCGATCTCCTCCACGGCCTGCTGCTGCCGCCAGCCGATCTCAAACACCAGCCAGCCGCCGGACCGCACGCAGGGCAGGCAGGCGGATGCCAGCGCCCGGTAAAACGCCAGCCCGTCGGCGCCGCCGTCCAGCGCCATGGCCGGCTCGCGGGCGGTCTCGGGCTGGAGTTCCGCCATCTCGGCGGCGGTCAGGTAGGGGGGGTTGGCCACCACCAGGTCCACACTCTCCGCCGGGCAGGCGGCGGCGTAGGCCATGGCGTCGCCCAAGACCGCCTCCACCGTCAGGCCGCGCCCGGCCAGGGCCTGGGCCGCGTTCTGTTCCAGATAGGCAAACGCCGCGGGGCTTTTTTCCACGCAGGTCACCCGGGCCGCCGGCACAAACCGCTTGACGCCCAGCCCCAGGCAGCCGGTGCCTGCGCACAGGTCCAGCACCCGCGGGGCGGGCGCGCTTTCCGCCCGGTCCTGCAGCAGCGCCACCGCCGTCTCGCAGACCACCTCGGTGTCGGGGCGGGGGCAGAGCACGCCGGGCCCGACCTTGAGCGTAAAGTCCAGAAAGTCCCACGCGCCGGCAATGTACTGCAGCGGCTCCCGCCCGGCGCGCCGTTCCGTCAGCCGCGCCAGTCTGGCCGCGGCGTCCGCCGTCAGCGGCGCGGCGTCCAGGCGCGGATCATGGACGGGGCCGGCGGCCAGCGCGTACAGCACCCCGGCGTCGTAGCCGGCGTCGGGGCAGCCGGCGGCTTCCAGCGCGGCGGCCACGGCCCGCAGGGCGGCGCGGGGGGCAAGCCCTTCCAGGTTTACCACTTGCCTTCCTCCGGGTTTTCCGGCAGCACCGGCGTGACGGCGGCGATGGCCACCTCGATCATCGAGTCGTCCGGCTCAAAGGTGGTCAGGCGCTGCAGCCACAGCCCCGGGCGGGACACCGCCCGCGCCAGCCAACTGTTGGAACGCCCCGCCCACTTGATGACCTCGTAGCTGACGCCCACCAGCACCGGCAGCAGCAGGATCTTGTACACAACGCGCAGAGCGGTGCTCTCCCAGGGGAGCACCGCGTACAGCACAATGCCGATCAGGATGACCAAAAACAGGAAGCTGGTGCCGCAGCGGGGATGGAACCGGCTGTGGCGGCGGATGTTTTCCACCGTCAGTTCCTCGCCGGCCTCGTAGCAGGCGATGGTCTTGTGCTCGGCGCCGTGGTACTCGAACATGCGGTGGATCTCCTTCATGCGGGAGCAAAGGAACATGTACCCCAGGAAAATGGCCATTTTCAGCACGCTTTCCAGGATGACCCGGGGCCAGCGCCCCAGCTCCACCACGCTGCCCAGCAGCCCGGTGAGGAAGGTGGGCAGGAAGGTGAACAGGAAGATGGCCAAAATCACGCCCAAAAAGGCCGAGACCGTCATCAGCGCGTTCTGCACGGCGGGGCTGGCGTGCTCCTCCAGCCATTTGTCCAGCTTGGACTCGGCCTCCTCCTGTTCTTCCTCGCTCAGGGCGATGTCCGCCGAGTGCATCAGATATTTGTAGCCATTGTACAGGTTATCCACCATATTGCAGACGCCCCGCACCAGCGGGACCCGGCTGTACCAGTGGCTGTGCACCTCGCTCTCGGACAGGTCGATGGTGCCGTCGGGGCGGCGCACCGCGCAGCAGATCTTTTTGGGGCCGCGCATCATGATGCCCTCCATCAGGGCCTGGCCGCCCACGCTGGTGCGGAATTTTTCTTCCGGTCGTTTTTCCAATTCCATAGGGACTCCTTGCAGCGTAATGTCAGGGGCCGCCTGCCGTGCAGGCGGCAAGGTTGCGGACGGTCACCCGCCCGGGGCGGGCGGCGAAGCGCCCGGCGGCGCGTCCGGCAGGTGCAGCGGGTCGTGCAGATGCTCCTGCCCCGAATGGTAGGCCGGCAGCGTGACGCTGACGGTGGTGCCCGCGCCCAGCGTGCTCTGGATCTCCAGCGTGCCGCCCAGCGCCCGGACGATCTCGTCCACCACCGCCAGGCCGATGCCGGACCCCCGCACCGCGTTTTTACCCTTGAAAAATTTCAGCCGGACTTTTTCCAGATCGTCGGGGGAGATGCCCCTGCCCTCGTCCCGCACGGCGGCGGTGACGGTGGAGGAAGTGCGGGACAGCAGCAGCGTGATGGAACCGCCGGGGCGGGAATACTTGACCGCGTTGTCCAGGATGTTCACGAACACCTGCCGCAGCCGCGCCGGGTCCGCCCAGACGGGATAGGGTTCGGGCGGTTCCTCGTAGATCAGGCGCAGGCCCTCCTTCTGCATCCGCGGCTCCACAAACAGCGCCGCGTCGGTGGCCTCGGCCACCAGGTCCAGCACCTGGCAGTCCAGCTTGACGCCGTTCTGCAGGCGGGAAAAATCCAACAGATCCTCCACCATCGCATACAGCCGGTCGGTCTCGGAGCTGATGACCGCCATGCCGCGGCGGGTGATCTCGTCGTCTGCGCTGCCGCGGGCGGCGATGGTCTCCACCCAGCCCTTGATGCTGGTCAGCGGGGTGCGCAGCTCGTGGCTGACCGAGGAGATGAAATCGTTTTTCATCCGTTCGGTTTCGGCCAGGGCCTCGGCCATCTGGTTGATGGTGGCGCACAGGCGGCCGATCTCGTCGTTATAGCGGGGCTGGGGCAGGCGGACGGTCAAATCCCCCGCCGCGATGCGGGTGGCAATGGCCTCCACCCGGCCCAGCGGCAGCACGATGGACCGCACGAAAAACAGGCCGTTCCAGACCGTGACGCCCAGCACCAGCAGGGCAAGCCCCAGCGAGATCAGGGTGTACTGCGTCATCTGCCGGTCCACCAGCGTCAGGCTGGTGACCATGCGCATGGCGGTGATGCCGTCGGCGGCGTAGGGGACCAGCATGGTAACGGCCATGACACGCTCCCCCGCCGAGGTGCGGAAGGTGGATACCCCCGACCCGCTGTCGCCCGTCATGGCCTGATAGACGTCGTCGCCGCCGTCCAGTTCCTTCGAGAAAGTGCCGCTGGAGGTGATCAGCACGTTGCCGGAAGCGTCCAGCAGCATAAACTCGAACTTGTCCTTCTCGTCAAACAGCTCGACGATGCGGCGCAGCGCCTGGCTGCGGGTGGCCGCCGTCTCGCCCGCGTCGCCCGCGGTGCCGGTGGCGCGCAGCTGCCCTTCAATGGTGGAAAACCGGTTGAACACCGCCTGCTGCACCCCACCGTACAGGGTGCCGTAGATGGAATACAGGAACAGCGCTTCCGCCAGGATCACCAGGATCATGGTGATCAGCAGGCCGCCGCGCAGCCAGCGCCGCGTGATGCTGCTGGTCATTCCGGCCGCTTTTGCCATTGGCTGCGCCTCCCCCTTTGGCGGAAAATCAGAGATCCGGTTCAAATCATGCGTTCCAGCGGTAGCCGTAGCCCCACACCGTCAGGATATGCTGGGGGCTGCTGGGCTCGTCCTCCACCTTCATGCGCAGGCGGCGGATGTTCACGTCGACGATCTTGACGTCGCCGTAATAGCCCTTGCCCCACACGCCTTCCAGGATCTTGTCCCGCACCAGGGCGGTGCCGGGATTTTTGAAAAACAGCTCCATGATCTGGAACTCCACCTGGGTCAGGTCGATGGGTCGGCCGGCCTTGTACAGCACCCGGCTTTTCTCGTCCAGCACAAACGGGCCGCTGACCAGCTGGTCCGGCTCGGACGTGCGGGCGTCCTGGCTGCTGCGGTGCACGCGGCGCACCAGCGCCTCCACCCGCGCCACCAGTTCCGACACCGAAAACGGCTTGGTGATATAATCGTCGGCGCCGATGGAAAGGCCGCGGATCTTGTCCTGCTCCTGCCCCTTGGCCGAGACGATGATGATGCCGATCTCCGCGTCGTCGCGCCGGATGGTCTCGCACAGCGAAAGCCCGTCCATGCCGGGCAGCATGATGTCCAGCAGCGCCGCGTCGCAGGGGCCGCCCGAGTGCAGCAGTTCCAGCGCCCGCTCGGCGCTGGGCGCCTCCAACACTTCCCAGCCGGCCAGCTTCAGGTTCAGCGCGACCATCTCTCGGATGCTTGCCTCGTCCTCCACAACCAGGATGCGTTTCATGTTTGCTCTCCTTTCCAGCGTCTGTCCCGTCTGCCGGTCTTGCCGCCCGGGTCCCGGGCGCGGCAGGCGTTTTATTCAAACATCACGATCCCCTTCTGCAGGTCGGCGGCGTCCAGCCCGTAATAGCGGCTGATCTCGCGGAACTGCAGCTGCTGGCTGCCGATGGTGGCAATGCGCAGGTAATCCCCGCTGCCCGCCTCGGACGGGTCCACGATGCGCAGCTCGCAGTACAGCACGCTGCCGGTGGCGTTGCAGATCATCCAGCCGGTGCCGGAAGCGTTGGCCCGCACCGTCACGTTGCCGTGCATCGACTCGGGCAGCGGCAGGAAAAACCGGTACTCCGAATCGTAGATGCCAAAACAGAAGTTCCCGCCCGCCGAATCGGAGTAATCCTGCCAGAGCAGGAATTTCAGCCGGCTGTCCATCGGTTCGGTCAGGTTGCCGCCGTCGGTCAGCTCACGGGGGATGTCGATGGTGCCGTTGCCGTCAATGTCGGTGCTCAGCAGCGACGGGTCGTAGCGGGTCGTCTGGCGGCGCATGGTGCCGGCGCTGACGCCCTCCGGGTAATAGGTGCCCAAAAATCCGGTCTCGCTGTCGTAGGTGATGATGCTGGTGGCAAGGCTGTTTTGGGCGGCGCTGGTCCAGCCGTCCATCACCAGCCAGGGGTTGCCGTCGGCGTCGGTGCCGGCGTGCAGCGCCGCGCAGCCGGAGTAATCGTCCTGCCCCACGTTGAGCGTCTGGGCCGACCGGAAGCCGTCCTCCGTGTTGGTCAGCAGGTTCAGGGTCACGCCGCCGTTTTCCGCCTCGGTGGGCAGCGCCAGCACCAGGTCCTGCGTCTCGGCCGAGCCGGTCACGTCGGCCACGATCATCTCGGTGTACTGCTGGCGCAGGATCTCCTGCAGCGCCCCTTCGCTGTACAGGTAGGCGACCAGATACCGGTCGCCCTGGGCGCTGGCGTAGCCCACCAGCAGCTGCAGCGACTCCGCGTCCCGCAGGTGGGCGTAGGTCACGGTCTCCACCTCGCCGGAAAGCCCCTCGATGGTCTGCGTCACCCGCCAGCTCTCGCCCTCCGATTCCAGGATGGCCAGCCAGACGTTGGTGCTGGCATCAGAGGTGTACAGCACGGCGGCCTCGCTCTCGCCGTCGCCGTCCCAGTCGCCGAACAGAAACGGGGACAAAAATTCCCCGCTGGCCGGATAGCGCAGCGTGGCGTTGACCCCCAGGTACCGGTTGAGCGCGCTTTGCACCGCGCCGGTCTGCCCGGAAAGCTGCGGCGCGCGCAGCAGCGTCTCGACGTCCGCCCCCATGGACGACACCGAACACCCCGCCAGCAGGCAGGCCGTCAGCGTCGCACAGACCAGTTTGGCAAAGCGCATGGCGGCCCCTCCTTTCGCGTCGGCATACTGCTTATAGTATACCACACTCAACGCAACATCGCAACGCCAAGCAGCATGCCCAGGCAGCCCGCGGCGGCCCCCGCGGCCCCCGCCCGGCCGGCCCGCAGCGCCTGGGGCAGCAGCTCGGCCAGGGCCACCCACAGCATAACGCCGGCCACCATCGCCACCGTGCCGTTGAGCAGCGCCGGCGTCAGCACGCCGCGCAGAAGCCCCCAGGCCAGCAGCGCGCCCAGCGGCTCCGCCAGGCCGGAAGCCAGCGCCGCCAGCACGGCTTTCCATCGCCTGCCGGTGGCCCAGGCCAGCGGCGCCGCAATGGCAAGCCCTTCCGGGATGTTGTGCAGCGCCACGGCCAGGGCGGTGCGCCGGCCCAGGGCCGGGTCCGCCGCGCCGGAAAACAGCGTCAGCACGCCTTCCGGCAGGTTGTGCAGCACAAGCGCCGCCCCCACCGCCAAGCCGGCCCGCAGCACCGCGGCGCGCCCGGCGTCCCCCTGGCAAAGCCCCGCCAGGGCGGCGTCCTCCGGCAGCAGGCCGGACAAAAGCGCCGCGGTCACCGCGCCCGCCGCCATCAGGCTGACCGCCGCCGCGCCCGCCCCCGCCGGGGACATCCGCCCGCCGTAAAAGGCCAGCGCCTCCGGTGCCAGGTCCGCCAGGCTGATGGCCAGCATGACGCCGCCGGCAAACCCCATGCAGGCGTCCAGCGCCCGCCGCGACGGCCGCGACGCCGCGGCCAGCAGGCCGCCCAGCCCGGTGGACAGCCCCGCGACAACGGTATAGAAAAACGGCGACGGAATCATATACGCCCCTCCCCTGCCTTTGCAGATTCTGCACAGCGCGCAAAACGCCCGCCGCACAGGAAAACCTATGCGGCGGGCGGGGGCTTGTATGCGGTTTTGCCCGGGCGGGCCGTTATGCCATGGGGATGCAGACGCGGGTGAGCCTGACCTGGCAGACGTCCTCCGTCAGGATCAGTTCAGCGGTTTTTTCCCAGTGATATTCCAGGTAGGCGTCCAGCGCCACTTCGCCTGCATAATAGACCATGTCGCCCCATTCCTCATTGCGGGAAAGCCCCACTTCGCTGGTCAGGTCAGCGCCGGCCGCCAGCAGCGGGTCCCGGATGGACGCTTTCCACTCGGCCTGCTGTTCCTCGGTCCATGTCCGGGACAGCGGCTGCTCGCCGCGCCACAGCAGGTGGTCCTCCGGCGCGATGCGCTTCACCGCGGCGGAAAAGCCAAACGCGGGCGTGTCCGTCATCCGCGGCGGGCCGAACATCACCGGCTGGTAGCTGTCCGCCGGGTCGCCCAGGGCGTCCTCCATGGCGTTTTGCAGGGTCTCTTTCTCGGCGGCGTCCACATAGCCGCTGACCGAGGTCAGCTCTCCAGCCCGGGTAAAGCCCAGCACCACGCCGCTGGCCTCCACGCCGAACAGGGTGCCGCTGTCCAGCTGGATATTGGGCGCGTAGGTCTCGTCGCCGGGGTCGGCGGCAAACTCGGCGCCCTGCTCCTCCAGCGCAGCCACGGTCTGGTCGTAGCCATTCGCCCAGGGGAACTCCGGCGCGGCGACGTCCTTGTCTGCCGGGGCGGCGGCGCAGGCCGCCAGCGCCAGCGCCAGGCCCAGTACGGCCGTGCCTTTCCAAAAGCGTTTCATATCCTTCCTCCTTTGGCGGAGCGCGCACAAAAACCTTTGCCGCAAAACTCCAACCAAAACAGGCCGTTGGCATCGTTGCCGCCGCCCTGTTTTGTGATTTTCGGCGCTTCGCAGTTTTGCCGCTTACACAGCAAAACCATGGCTCCCTTGCGCCTGCTCCGCGTTTTGGTGCGCCGCCGTTTCCGGCGCGCCTCCTCCCGGGGATCTCCTGCCCGCGCCCGTTCTCCGCCCTGCCCCGGCGGCGCGCCCGCAAGCGATTCCTCTTACCACAAAATTATATACTTCGGCGGTATTTTGTCAATATATGCCCTATATTTTATGCACTTTCCATATATTGTGCGTGCTCAAACTTTTTACACATGTTCAGACAGAGGATGTCCCGTGGGTATTGACGAGCTTCCCAAAATATCGTATGCTGTTCGCACATAGAAATTGGCATTTCTGCCGAAAAAGGAGGGTTTTTATGAAACGGATTGGAATTTTTGCCGCATCGGCTCTGGCCTGCGCGCTTCTTTTGTCCGCCTGCGGCGGCCAGACAGCAGACGCATCCTCTTCTGTGGACGCGGATTCTTCTGCCGCCTCGCAGTCGGAAAGCGCGACTCCTGCGCCGGAGGAACCCGAGGGATCGTCCTCCGCGACCGCCGAGCAGTCCTCCGTCACCGAAACCGTCGACCTGGAAGTGCCTGGCGGCAGCGCTTTCTCGCTGTCCGTCTCCTTCCCCGCCGATGTCGCTGAATACGTCACGCTGGAAACCGGAAACGCCGCCTTTGGCGACGGCGTCAAAAGCACCAGCGTCGCTTTCGCTTTCTCCCGCAACGGCCAGGAAACCGACATCGGCACGCTGTATCTGTTCCGTTCGGACGACTACGCCACGCTGGACCCGGTGGCGGAGCCCATCCCCTCCCAGCTGTTTGAGCAGGACGGGGTGACGGTCGCCTTCCTCAACCTGCAAAGCCAGCCGTTTGACCCCGAAAGCGAGGAGGGGCAGATGGTGGATGCCTACCAGGCGCAGTTGCAGACCACGCTGGACTCCATCACGCTGACGCCGTCGGAAGGCTGACGCAAACCGCAGACCCATACGCCAGGGCCGCCGGCAGGGAAACTCCCCTGCCGGCGGCCCTTTTTTACTGTATCATGGGGCGTCTTTTTTCGGCGGACGCCGCGCCGCAGGTCCCCGCCGCGGGCAGCTTTACTCGGCCGCCAGCAGGCCCACCGCGCGGCTGGTGCCCAGGCGGTCGGCGCCCAGGTCAAGGAACTTTTCCATGTCCTCCACCGTGGAGATGCCGCCGGCGGCCTTGATCTTGCAGCGGCCGCGGACGCAGCGGGCAAACAGCTCGATGTCGTGGAAGGTGGCGCCCGCCGTGGAGAAGCCGGTGCTGGTCTTGATAAAGTCCGCGCCCGCCTCCACAACGATGTCGCACATCTTTTCCTTTTCCTCGTCGGTCAGCAGGCAGGTCTCGATGATGACCTTGAGCACCTTGTCCCCCACCGCGGCCTTGACCGCGGCGATGTCGGCACGCACATCGTCGTACTGCTTGTTTTTCAGCCAGCCGATGTTGATGACCATGTCCACCTCGGCCGCGCCGTTCTCGACGGCGGTCTTTGCCTCAAACGCCTTGCTTTTGGTGTCCATCGCGCCCAGCGGGAAGCCGACCACGCAGCACACCGGCACCCGGCCGGCCATGTATTCCACGGCCTGGCGCACATAGCAGGTGTTGATGCACACCGACGCGGTGCGGTACCGGATGGCCTCGTCGCACAGCTTCTGCACCTGGGGCCAGGTGGCCTCCGGTTTCAGCAGGGTATGGTCCACTTTGGACAGGATCTCTCCTTTGGTGTAATGGCTCATCGGAATTCCGCTCCTTTCCTGCAATTACGGCAGACGCGCGCCCGGCCCATACCGCAGGCGGCCAGAACCAGCGCCGTCACCCCCGCGGCGATGGCAATGATGGACAGCACCATGCCGGCCACACGCAGGCCGCCCCCGGGAACCTTTCTTTCAATCATAAAAAGCTCTCCTTTCCCGCATGGGGCCGTCGGCTTTGGCCCGCATACGTTTGTGCTTTTTGCGTTTTACTGCTGTTTTTTGAAGGTGAACAGCTTGGAGAACACATAGTTGGAGAGAATGACCACCACCTGGCTGAACAGCTTGACGCCCATGGCCCACAGGTCCGAGCCGCCGCCGGCGTCCACCGCAAACCCGATGGCCGGGCCCACCAGCTGCACGCCCAGCATAATGATGACCTGGTCCATCACCAGCGTCAGCAGGCGGAAAGCCACGAACTTGCCGAACTCCCGCAGGGCGTCGGCGCCGTGGTTCTGGCTGCGGAACACAAAGGTGCGGTTGGTCCAGTAGGCAAACAGGATGCAGATGATGTTGTCGATGATGTTGCCGATGCCGGTGGCAAAGTCGGTGCCAAAGGCCAGCTGGAACACCGCGAACACGATCAGGTTCAAAAGCGTTGCCAGCCCGCCGAAAAACAGGTAGGCCAGCTGCTCGTAATATTTGGTGATAAACTTTTTGATCGTTTCCATATCGTTTTCGGGATCGCTTTCAGGCTTGTGCTGCGGCACACCGGCCGCGCCGCCCGGCGGGCAGCCAGCCGGCAAAGGGGCGCACACATCCCCCGGTCTGCCGCCCGGATGAAAAAAGGGCCTGCCTGTTTTGCCAGGCAGGCCCCTCGCTTACGGGATGCTGTTTGCGGCGGTCAGGCATGCTGCCGCCGGGCTTGCGCCGGAATTACTCGGCGTCGTCGCCCTCGGCCGCCTCGTCCAGGCAGGCCTTCATGGACAGGCTGATGCGCTTGCGGTCGAAGTCGACGTCGATCAGTTTGACCTTGACCTCGTCGCCCACCTTCAGCACGTCGCTGACCTTGTTGACGCGCTCATTGCTGATCTCGCTGATGTGGACCAGGCCGTCCACACCGGGCAGGATGCGGACAAAGGCGCCAAACTTGGTGATGGAGACGACCGGAGCAACAAACTCGCTGCCGATGGGATACTCGTTCTTGAGCTTCTCCCAGGGGTTGTCCTCTTCCTTCTTGTAGCCCAGAGAAACCTTCTGGTTTTCGGGGTCGTAGCTCTTGACATAGA
>DWVD01000028.1 GCA_019120395.1 Candidatus Gemmiger faecigallinarum | reverse complement strand
CGCTTTTGTCAGCCGCAGATGATCCGGCATCCCTGGCCTCGCTGTATGAAATGCCATGCCCGGCAAAACGGGCAAGAACTTTCTTCGCGGTGCGGGCTCGCCTATAAAATCCCTGCGTTACCCCAGCTCTTGCCGCAGCTGAACCAGCCAGGCAGGCGGCGTGTCGGTGGCGGGCAGCAGTTCGCCGTTGCGGTAAAATGCAACCACCCGGAACCCGTTGCCGTTGTCGTAGAAGGTGGCCTCATTGCACAGCGGCAGCAGCTTGCCCAGGTCGCGGAATCGCCGGGCAAACCGGCGCTGTACGTCCTCGCTGGCAATATCATGCCCGCCGTGCGCAACGCGGTTGGCAATGCGCTGGATGGATTCCTCGGCCGTGTCCAGGCCCACATAGTACAGCCGTACCGTATAGCCTGCATCGCGGGCCGCGCGGGCCATTTTGCGGGAGAAACTGCCCGACAGGGTGCTTTCCTCGGTGAAGTCGATGCGCTGGGCCAGGCAGTCCTGCAACCGGGCTACGGCCACCTGCCCGCCCGCGTATTCATCACCGCCCAGCTGCGCGGTGATCTTGTCCGGGTCCACGATCACGCCCAAATCGTCCAGGCAGTCTTTCAGCACGCCGGACAGGCTGCTTTTGCCTGCGCCGTTGACGCCGCCTACAATGGTAAACATCGGCATGGTTATTGCACCTCCCCGGCGGATGCGGCTTCTTGATCGCGCTGCATCTGTTCGCTGATTGCCCGGTTCACAAAGCCGTTGATGCTTTCGCCCATCGCAGCCGCATGGGCTTGTATAACATCCTTCTGCCCTTTCTTGACCACAATGCGAAGGCTGTCGTAGGCTTTCGCGTTATACTTATTGCTGGCGACCGTTTGAGGCTTTGCCATGCGCGGCACCTCCTTTTGTAAGTTGCTGCTTTTCCTATTCTACTGGTATTATAGCACGCAGCATATACTTGTACAAGTAGAAAAACCAACAATATAATTGTACAATGTTTGTGCAAGCCGTCAATATACATAATTGTACAATTATGCTATAATAAGATTGTCGAAAGGGACAAGGCACGGTGAAAACCTCAGGGGAACACCGGTAAGCGCCAGAAACAGACTGCGCAACGTACTTGCAAGCAAGGGTCAAACAAGCATCGGGCACTGGCCGCCTGCAACCGATCGGCAAAAGAAAAACGGCACCGCGAACGCCGACCAAAGCAACCCGCGATGCCAAACCCAACAAGGGGCAGCCCCATTATAGCATGGGCCGCCCGCGATCTCAAGGAGGCATTCCCATGAAAGTCTTTGTCTACACCTTCCGTGATGGTTACCGCTGCTGGCAGTCCGCCATGAGCGCCGCCGAACGCCGGGCCGAGGAACGCAAGCACGGCCCGCTGGTCAGCAAGGCCCCGGCCTGAAAGGAGGGCACACCATGAGCAGCACCGAGTTGGTCTCACTGGTGGAGCAGTACCGCGAGACCCAACAGCTGATCGAAGCCGCCCAGGCAGAACTGGAAGCAATCAAAGCCCAGGTCACGGCCGAGATGGACCGCCGGTGCGTGTCGCAGATGGATGCCGGCACGCACCGCGTCCGGCTGCAGCAGGTGACTACCAGCCGCCTGGACAGCAAAGCATTGCGGGCCGCCGTACCCGACCTGGCCGCCCGCTTCATCCGCCAGACCACGACCCGCCGCTTTACCGTTGCCTGACCCGCCCTTGCATCCGATTGCAAGCACAGTGCGGTAAAAAGTGCGGTACAACAAAAACAAAGAGCGTCAGAACCAACGTTCTGGCGCTCTTTGTTTTGGTGCGGAAGATGGGACTTGAACCCACACGTCATGGACACACGCACCTCAAACGTGCCTGTCTGCCGATTCCAGCACTTCCGCATAGGCGACGCCGGCGCATTGCGTCGGCATCGCAAAAGCTATGTTAGCATATCTGCCCGGCAAAAGTCAAGTGCTTTTTGCCGCTTGGGGGCAAAAAACAGGCGGGGCAGCCGCCTGCCGCGGAGCGGTTCAGTCGGCAAACATCGGGGTGGACAGGTAGCGGTCGCCGGTGTCGGGCAGCAGCACCACCACCAGCTTGCCGGCGTTTTCGGGGCGGGCGGCCACCTGCGCCGCCGCCCAGGCCGCAGCGCCGGAGCTGATGCCCACCAAAAAGCCGTCCTTCTGTGCGATCGCCCGGCCGGCGGCGTAGGCGTCCTGTTCGGTCACGGGGATGATCTCGTCGTAAACGCGGGTGTCCAGCGTTTCGGGCACAAAGCCCGCGCCGATGCCCTGCAGCCCGTGGGGGCCGGCCTGGCCGCCGCTCAGGACGGGGCTGCCGGCAGGCTCCACGGCAATGATCTTCACGTTGGGGTTCTGGGCTTTCAGGTAGCTGCCCACGCCGCTGATGGTGCCGCCGGTGCCCACGCCCGCCACAAAAATGTCCACCTGGCCGTAGGTGTCGTGCCAGATCTCCGGGCCGGTGGTGGCGCGGTGGGCGGCGGGGTTGACCGGGTTCTCGAACTGGCCGGGCACAAAGCTGCCGGGGGTGGCGGCGGCCAGCTCGCTGGCTTTCTCGATGGCGCCGGCCATGCCTTTGGCGCCGGGGGTCAGCACGATCTCGGCCCCGAAAGCCTTCAGCAGGTTGCGGCGCTCGACGCTCATGGTGTCGGGCATGGTCAGCACCACATGGTAGCCGCGGGATGCACCGATGGCCGCAAGCCCGATGCCGGTGTTGCCGCTGGTGGGCTCGATGATGGTGGCGCCGGGGGTCAGCTTGCCTTCGCGCTCGGCCCGGTCCAGCATGGCTTTGGCCACCCGGTCCTTGACGCTTCCGGCGGGGTTGCAGTATTCCAGTTTGGCGGCCAGCGGCGTTTTCAGCCCCTGGGCGGCGGAAAAGTTGGACAGATAAACCAGCGGGGTGTGCCCGACCAGCGCGTCGATGCCGGATGCGATTCTCATGGGGGACCTCCTTTGTGGGGCAGTGCTTTTTTGTTTACAGCGCGCCGCGGCCATGGTATGCGCCGCGGTGCGGGCGGTATGCCGTATGCCCATTATTATAGCCAAAAGGCGGCGCGCGGGCAAGACGGTGCGGGGGCGTCAGGTGCGGAAATCAATGTCGAACCGTCTGCCGTGGTGGAACAAAACGCCGTCCGTCAGCCGGATGCACAAAATGCGGGTATCCCCGTCGGCCAGGTCATTGTGGCCGTTGTCGATCCAGCCGGCAAAGGCTGTGCGCAGCCGGGCGGCCAGCGCCGCGTTGCCGGGGGCGCTCCAGGCGCCCAGGTCCGCGCCGTCGCCGTGGGCGGTGAACCAGTCGCCGCAGACCGCCACGGCCGGGCTGCGCCGGATCTGCCGCATTTTGCCGGACAGCCGATGGGTGATCACATAAAAACAGCCGTCGCTGTACAGCGCGTTGACATACCGCACATGCGGCCGGCCGTCCTCCGCCGTCGCCAGCGCAATGACGGTATCTTTTCCAAAGCGTTCGTTCAGGATCTGCGCGGTTTCCGTGTTCAGCTTTTCCATGGGCGTCTCCTTATGCAGGCTTTGCGATTCCGGGACGGCGCGTCACAAAATGGTCTCCATGCCGTATTTCAGCGGCCGCAGGCCGCAGGACTCGTAAAAGCGTTTGGCGCTGTCGTTGCCGGCCCAGACGTTCAGCGTCAGGTTGTAGCAGCTGTGGTCTTTGGCGTACTGCACGGCGGCGTCGTACAGCGTGCGGCCGATGTGCTGCCCGCGCATCGCCTCGTCCACGCACAGGTCGTCGATGTACAGCGTCTTGACGTCGGTCATCACGGTGCTGCCCTTCTGCTGCTGCAAGATGCAGAAAGCGTACCCCACCAGCCGGTCGTCCTCGTCCACGGCGGCCAGGATGGGGCGGCTGCCGTCGGCCAAAATGGCGGCCAGTTCCCCGTCGGTGTACTTGCTGCCGCCGTCCCGGAACAGGTCGGGGCGGATGCGGTGGTGCACCTCCTCCACCTGGCGCAGCAGCGCATGGATGCGGGGGATGTCTCTGGTTTGGGCAAGTCGGACGGTCATGGTGCTCCCTCCCAGATGGACAGTGTGGCATATCAAGGTTTTGCATATCCAGTATACACCCGCAGGCGGCGCGGGGCAAGCGGCGGGCCGGCCGTGGGTTCATAAACTGCCCGGCCGCCGCGTACAGATACAGCAGGAAACGCGGGGGCGCCTGCCCGCCGCCCGCATTGACAGGGGGGGAGTCTGCATGAAACGCACGCCGGACAAACTGGCATGGAAACGGTGGGGCCTGGGGCTGTGGTTCGGCGCGGTGTGCGCGCTGTCGCTGTGCGGGTGGGGGCTGCTGGCCGGCGGGCTGCCGCAGGCCGGGGCGGGGGAGACCTCCATTCCCAACGACGTGTTTGCGGTGCAGGCCCCCGCCGACGCCGGCGGCGATGCGGCCGAGGCCATGATGCTGAAGATCGCCTGCCTGACCTTTGACGACGGGCCGTCCCCCAACACCCGGCCGATCTTGGATATCCTGGCCGACCGGGACGTGCCCGCTACCTTTTTTGTGGTGGCGCAGGAGGTCAACCAGGACTATCTGCCGCTGCTGGCCGACATCCAGGCCGAAGGCCACCAGGTGGCCCTGCACAGCGCCACCCACAAGTATTCGCAGATCTATGCCGGCAGCGAGGCGTTCTGGCTGGACATCAAGGCGCTGCGGCAGGCCATCTCGCCCTATGTGGATGTGGAAAACATCCACTGGCTGCGCTTCCCCGGCGGCAGCACCAACACCGTCAGCCACAAATACGGCGGCAGCGGCATCATGCAGCAGCTGATCCGCGAGGCGGAGGAAAAAGGCTACGAGTGGATCGACTGGAACGTGTCGGCCGAGGACGCCGCCGGCGGGGACCCCGACGCGGACCAGATCCTGGCAAACATCCGGCGCGACGCCGAAGGGCGCGACCTGTGCGTGGTGCTGATGCACGACACCGCCAAAACCGACGCCACGGTGGAGGCCCTGCCGGCGGTCATCGACTGGTTCCGCGGGCAGGGATACCATTTCTGCACGGTGGAGCAGATGTACGAGGCGCGGGACGGCGGGTGAGCACAGGCCGGCCGGGAAAAGCGGGGAAAGCATGGCCCGGCCGCCTGCCTGCGCGTGCCGGGAGCGGCGGGGAAAGATTCTCCACCTTGCACAGCCCGGCGGGGCAAAATTTTGGCAGGCCTACAAAAACTGAACATGGTGTTGAAATATGGCCCTCTTTTCATTGCATTGACGCGCCCGGCGGGGTATAATAAAGCTGCCCGCACGCCGCGAAAGCCGGGTCGATCTGTGGTGCTTGCCGTCCTTTGGCGGGGTGCCGGCGGCGGGCAGGGAAGAGGGGATGAACCATGCACCGCACCCAAACTGCCCGCACCGCGCTGTGCGGCGTGCTGGGGGCGCTGGGGCTTGTGCTGCTGGCGCTGGGCAGCGTGCTGCCGCTGGCCACCTATGCCGCGCCGATGCTGGCCGCCTTTGCGCTGATCCCGCTGGTACAGGACTGCCCGCCCCGGTACGCCTGGCTGACCTGGGCGGCCACCGCCCTGCTGGCGCTGATGCTGCTGCCCGACCGGGAACTGGCGCTGACCTACGCGCTGGTGCTGGGGCCTTACCCCATGCTGAAACAGCGGCTGGACAAACTGCCCGGCCGGCCGCTGCGCCTGGCGGCCAAGCTGGCGGTGTTCAACGCCGCGGTGCTGGCCTGCTACGGGCTGCTGCTGGTGGTGTTCCCCCTGCCCGGCCTGTGGGAGGAGTTTGCCGCCGGCGGCCTGGCGCTGACCCTGGCCACGCTGGCGGTGGGCAATGTGGCCTTTGCCGCCTTTGACGTGGTGCTGGCGCTGCTGGCGGTGGTTTACCGCCGCAGGCTGCGCCCGCTGCTGAAATTTCTGCACTGAAGCGGCCGGACGGCGCCCCGCCGGCCGGAAACGATCTCCATACGGAATGTATCGATATATCGCAATACCGAAAAAGATGACCCCAAAAACGGAAAGGACTGTTGTGCCATGTGGTTTGACGACGCTGTAATTTACCAGATCTACCCCCTGGGCCTGTGCGGCGCGCCGCTGAAAAATGAAGGCCCCGACCCGGAGCACCCCCACCGCATCCTGCGGCTGCTGGACTGGGTGGACCATATCAAAGACCTGGGCGCCACCTGCGTGCTGTTCAACCCCCTGTTCGAGAGCGACGCCCACGGCTACGACACCCGCGATTACAACCGGGTGGACTGCCGCCTGGGCACCAACCAGGACTTTAAGCAGGTGTGCGACGCGCTGCACGCCGCCGGGCTGAAAGTCATGCTGGACGGCGTGTTCAACCATGTGGGGCGGGGGTTCTGGGCGTTCCAGGACGTGAAGGCCAACCGCCACGGCAGCCGCTACAAGGACTGGTTCCACATCTCCTTCGACGGCAACAACGAGTTTGGCGACGGCTTCTGGTACGAGGGCTGGGAGGGCTGCAACGACCTGGTCAAGCTGAACCTGCAGAACCCGGAGGTCAAAAACTACCTGTTCGACGCGGTGCGCGGCTGGGTGCGGGAGTACGGCATCGACGGCCTGCGGCTGGACGTGGCCTACTGCCTGGACCTGGGCTTTTTGGCCGATCTGCGCGCGCTGACCGACGGGCTGAAACCGGAGTTTGCCCTGATGGGCGAAACGCTGCACGGCGACTACAACCGCTGGATGAACGACCGCGCCTGCCACTCGGTCACCAACTACGAGTGCTACAAGGGGCTGTATTCCAGCTTCAATTCGGGCAATATGCACGAGATCGCTTACAGCCTCAACCGGCAGTTCGGCTCCGAGCCCTGGTGCCTGTACACCGGCAAGCATCTTTTGAACTTTGTGGACAACCACGACGTCACCCGCATCGCCACCATCCTGGCGGACAAAAACTGCCTCAAGCCCATCTATGGCCTGCTGTTCGGCATGCCGGGCACCCCGGCGGTCTACTACGGCAGCGAGTGGGGCGTGCAGGGCGACAAAAAGGACGGCGACCCCGCCCTGCGCCCGGAGATCGCCCTGCCGGAACACAATGCCCTGACCGAGTGGATCGCCGCGCTGGCCGGCGCCCGCAGCGCCAGCCCGGCGCTGCGAAACGGCAGCTACCGCAACGTGATGGTCCAGCCCAAACAGCTGATCTTTGAGCGCCGCTGCGGGGACGACCGGGTGCTGGTCGCCCTCAACGCCGACAGCGAGACTTACCATGCCGACTTCAACGCCGAGGCCGGCCGCGCGGTGGATCTGATCACCGGCGACGTGCACGATTTTGGCGGCGGCAGCGACCTGCCGCCCTACTCCTGCATGTTCTGGAAAACCGAGTAACGACAGGGGAGCGAGAAAATTGAAGGAAGTACGCAAAAAGAGGGCGGTCGCTACTGCATGGGAAAATCTGACCGGAGGTGATACACAGAAAACGATCTAAGGAGAGAACCATGCAGAAGATCCCGGACCCCAACGCCGTATTCCCCAACGAGTACGGCACCACCTGCTTTTTGAAAAACGTGATCACAGCCCCCAACATTTTTGTGGGGGATTACACCTACTACGACGACCCGGTGGACCCCGCCGGGTTCGAGAAAAACAATGTGCTGTTCAACTGGCCGGAGTTCGGCGACAGGCTGATCATCGGCAAGTTCTGCCAGCTGGCCAGCGGCGTCCGCTTTGTGATGGGCAGCGCCAACCACCGGCTGGGCAGCGCCAGCACCTACCCGTTCAACGTGTTCGGCGGCGCCTGGACCGAAAACACGCCGCCCCACCTGTCCCAGCTGCCCTTCAAGGGTGACACAGTGGTGGGCAACGATGTGTGGATCGGGCGGGACAGCGTCGTCATGCCGGGGGTGCACATCGGCGACGGCGCCATTGTGGCCGGCTTCTCGGTGGTGACAAAGGACGTGGAGCCTTACACCCTGGTGGGCGGCAACCCGGCCCGGTTCATCCGCCGCCGCTTCAGCCCCGAACTGACCGGGCTGCTGCAGCAGCTTTGCTGGTGGGACCTGCCGCCCCGGCAGCTGGCCGACCTGCTGCCGGTCTTGTGCGACACCGACCTGGAGCGGGCGATGCCCGCCCTGCGCCGGGCGCTGGAACAGCGGCAGGAACGCGGAGCAGAGAACGAAATATAAAAGAAGGATAAAAAACGAAACATAAAAAACAGGCTTCCGGCCCAAATGGCTGGAAGCCCGTTCGCTTATCTGCCGCTTTGTTTTGTTTTATCGCCGCGCCGCGGCGGGGGAGAAGGCGGCTCAGGCAAGCGTCAGCCGGCCGTCCGCAGCGTCCACCGTCAGGGTGTCCCCGGCGCGGTGGCTGCCGGCGATGATCTCCCTGGCGATGCGGGTTTCCACGTTGGCCTGGATATACCGTTTCAGCGGGCGGGCGCCGTAGACCGGGTCGTAGCCGTTGTCCACGATAAAGGCCTTGGCGGCGTCGGTCACCGCCAGATGCAGCTGCTTTTCCTCCAGGCGGCTGCGCAGGTCGGCCAGCATCAAATCGACGATGCCGCCGATCTCGGCCTTGGTCAGGCTCTTGTAGTAGACGATGTCGTCCAGGCGGTTCAAAAATTCCGGCCGGAACTGCCGTTTCAGCAGCTGGTCGATCTGGCCGCGGGCCTCGGCCGAAAGCTCGTTGCCACCGGCGGCGCGGCTGCGCTCCAGGTCCTCCAGGATGATGTCGGACCCCAGGTTGGAGGTCAGGATGATGATGGTGTTCTTGAAGTCCACCGTGCGGCCCTGGCTGTCGGTGATGCGGCCGTCGTCCAGCACCTGCAGCAGGATGTTGAACACATCCGGGTGGGCCTTCTCCACCTCGT
>DWVD01000004.1 GCA_019120395.1 Candidatus Gemmiger faecigallinarum | reverse complement strand
GGTGTGGGGCACCTCGATGTACTTGTCGTGAATGTCCCTGGCCTCCTGCCGCAGCACCGTCAGCAGACGCTTCTGCGCCGCCTGGACCAGTGCCGGGTCACCCTGCTCCCGGGCCGCCTGCAGCTGGGCGTAGGTGTCGCCGGGGAACTTGGCGTCAATGGGCAGGTAGACGGTGCCGTCAGGCCCCGGCAGCCGCACGGCAAACTCCACCCGGTTGCTGCTGCCCGGCACGGTGGCCACGTTTTCCGCGTACTGGCCGGGGGCCAGAATCTCCCGCAGAATTGCGCCCAGCTGCACCTCACCCAGAATGCCCCGGGTCTTGACGCCGCTTAATACCTGTTTCAGGCTGCCCACGTCGGCGGCCAGGCTCTGCATCTCGCCCAGGCCCTTGTACACCTGTTCCAGCTGGCTGCTGACGGTGCGAAAAGACTCGGCGATGCGGCTTTGCAGCGTGGTCTGCAGTTTTTCCTCCACCGTGCCGCGGATCTCGTCCAGTTTCTGGTTGTTCTCGGCGCGGATCTCGTCCATGCCCTGTTTCAGCGCGCCGCGCATCGTCTCCAGCCGGGCGGCGTTGGAGTCCTCCAGGTTTTTCAGCCGGTTTTCCAGCAGTTTCAGCTGGGCCAGCGTGGCGTCGCTGGCGGCTTTCTGGCGGGCGGCCCCGGCTCGGTCGATGGCTTCCAGCCGGGCGGTGGAAGCCGACGCGCCCTGCCGCTGCACTTCCGCCAGCATGGCGCCCAGGTCCCGCACCGAGGACACCGTGCTGCGGTTGACCTCGCCCTGCGTGGCGCGCAGCTGGTCGGCCAGCACTTCGGTCTCCTGCTCCACCGTCTCCTGCACCGTGCGCAGCAGTTCTTCATCCCGGCCGCCGCTGTCCCGGCGGCTCAGGCGGTACAGCGCAACGCCCAGCATGCCGTCGCCGGCCACCGCCAGCGCCAGCAGTATGATCAACAAAATCTCCATCAGGGAACATCCTCCGTTTTGGGTTTGGCCGCCGGCTTGCGCCAGGGGTCAGGCAGTCGGGTCTGCGGGTAGATCGAATGTCCGCCGTTGCAGACGTAGGCCACCGCGCAGGCCAGGAAAAAGGTGCCGAAATGCTCGCCGCCAAACAGCTCCAGCCCCACCAGAATGGGGGCGATCAGCGTGTTGGTGCCGGCCCCGAACACCGCCGCATAGCTGAGCGCCGCGGCCAGCGTGGGCGGCAGCCCCAGGGGCGCCGCCAGCACCGCGCCCAGCGCCGCGCCGATGGTGAACAGCGGGGCGACCTCGCCGCCGGGGAACCCTGCCGCCAGGCACAAAGCCGTCACGCACAGCTTGGCAAGCCAGTCCCAGGGCAGCAGCTGGCCGCCCGTCAGCGCGGCGTGGGGCAGCGCTTCGCTCAGGCCGTTGTACCGCCCGGCGGTGGCCAGGCCGAACAGCGCCACCGCAGCGCCCGCCAGCGCAATGCGCAGATAGGGGTTGGGCAGCCACCGGGGCAGGCGGGCTTTCAGCCCGTGCAGCAGCGTGACGAACAGCCAGCCCGCCAGCCCGCAGGCTGCGCCCAGCACCGCCAGCGAGATCAGCGTCTCGATCGTGGGCGGCGCCGAGACGCCGCCCAGGTCCGCCCGCTCCACCGTCACGCCCAGCGCGCCGCTGACGCCGGTGGCCACCAGCGACGCCACGATGGCGGGCAGCAAAGCGTCGTATTCCATAACGCCCGCGTGGAACAGCTCCAGCGCAAAAAACACCGCCGCCACCGGCGTGCGGAACAAGCCCGAAAAGCCCGCCGCCACCGCGGCGATCATCAGATGGCGCCGGGCGCGCTCGGTGCGCAGGCGCGGCGTCAGCAGTCCGGCGGCTGCTGCGGAGATCTGCACCGCCACACCCTCGCGCCCGACGCTGCCGCCGAACAGGTGGGTGACCCAGGTCGCGCCGATGGCCAGCGGGATCAGCCGTTTGGGCACGCTTTGCCGTTTGCCGGCCACCGTGTCAAACACCAGCGCCATGCCCTTGCCGCATTCGCCGCCCCAGCGGGTATAAACAAAGCAGATCAGCACCCCCGCCGCCGGGAGCAGCAGCATCAAAAGCGGGAACTGCTCCCGCACACCGGTCACGGCCAGGATACCGTGGCCGAACAGGGCGTCCAGCGCCCCCGCCAGCACGCCCAGCCCCGCCGCCAGGACCGCCAGCACCAGGATACGCCGCCACCGCCGGAACTGGACCAGCAGCCGCTCGGCAGACCTTTTTTTCATCTTCCCCACATCCTTATGCCGCCGGTTTGATCCGGCGGCGGTTTCTTGCCATTATGATATCACACCGCGCCCGGCGGGGCAACGGAAAACAGTCCCTGTAATGTGCCTGCGGCGGGCCTGTAAAACTTGCGGCGCGCCTTGACTTGCCCTGTACATACTGTTAAAATAAAAGTATCCACCCCGGCCGCCGCGGTGCGTCCGGGTTTTTGTACGTCCTGCCGCGGGCAGGGCGCGGTTGTGTGCGTCCGGATGGTTTACTGCTGTAAAACGGAAAAGAACCGCCCGGGCGGTACACGGCACACAAAACAAAGGAGGACTGCCCATGCGCACCCAGAAAACGCCCGGCGAACGGGACCCGCGCAGTCTGGCGCTGTACCAGGCGATCCTGCGCCTGGATAATATCGACGATTGTATCCGCTTTTTTGACGACCTGTGCGCCGTGACCGAGCTGCGCACGCTGGAACAGCGCTATGACGTGGCAAAATGCCTTTTGCAGGGCAAGGTCTATGCCGAGATCCGCCGCGAGACCGGCGCTTCCAGCGCGACGGTATCCCGTGTGAACCGGATGCTCAACTACGGCGCCGGAGCCATTGCCGAAAGCGTCCGCTATGATCTGGAGCAGGACGGCCCGGCCGAGGATCCGGAAGGGGAATGAGCCGCGCGGCGTGCCGCCGCACGGAACGATCATCTGCGGGGCAGCCCCCGCAAAAAGGAGGTATCCGGCATGTCTGTTGTCATTTCTGATTTCGGCCGCGCGACCGACGGCACCCCTGTCCGCATGGCGGTGCTGAAAAACGGTATTCTGGAAGCCCATATTCTGAGCTACGGCGCTGTTTTGCACCGGCTGTACGTCAAGGACCGGCACGGCAGCCCGGTGGACGTGGTGCTGGGCTATCCCACCGTGCCCGATTATGAGCTGAACGCCGGCGACGCCATGGGCGCCGTGGTGGGGCGTTTTGCCAACCGCATCGGCGGCGCGGCGTTTTATCTCTACGAGCAGGAATATCACGTTACCCCCAACGAGAAGGGCAACTGTCTGCACAGCGGCCTGCACGGGTTTGCCCGCACCGTGTTCGACATGGAGCCGGTGGAAGGGGAGGAGGCCGCCGTCCGCCTGACCGCCGAAAGCCCTGACGGCACCGACGGTTTTCCCGGCAGCATCCAGCTGGAGGTGCAGTATTCGCTGGCGGGCGGCGCGCTGGTGCTGCGGTATTACGCCACCACCGACGCCCCCACCGTCATCAACATCACCAACCACAGCTATTTCAACCTGAACGGTCATGCCTCCGGCAGCGCGCTGGGGCACCGCCTTTCGATGGAAAGCCCGGCTTACCTGGAAGCGGACGCGGACAGCATCCCCACCGGCCGCCGCATCCCGGTGGCCGGCACGCCGATGGATTTCAACGAGGAAAAGACGCTGGGACGCGATATTGGCGAGGATTACCCGGCGCTTTTGCAGGGCAAGGGCTACGACCACTGCTATCTGCTGCCGGATACCGGCCTGCGCCACGCCGCCTGGCTGGCCGGCCCCGAGACCGGCATCCGCATGGAGACGCTGACCACCCAGCCGGCCGTGCAGCTGTACACCGCCAACTATCTGGAGCCGGTCACCGGCTGCAAGGACGGCGCGCGCTACGCCAGGCGGGATGCGGTCTGCCTGGAAACGCAGAATTTCCCCGACAGCCCCAACCATCCCGATTTCCCTGACTGCACCCTGCTGCCCCGCCAGACATACGACGAGACGACGGTGTACAAGTTTGACCTGGCGCCCCAGTGACAGCGCTCCGCGCGTTTGGGACGCAGCCGCCCAGATAAGATCCCGATGAAAAGCCGCCCGCGGCGGGGAGTTCCCCCTGCCGCGGGCGGCTTGGTTGTATCTGCGGGAACGCTGCCGGTTCACCGCTTGATGTCGTAGTTCATGTTCATCAGGTTGCGGATGGTGTTGACGTCGTCGGTAATGTTGGCGTCGCCGTGCATCGTGTGCTTGATGGCGCTGCTGGCCACCGCAAAGTTGACCATGTCCATGGGCTTGTAGTTGTTCATCATCGCATAGATCAGCCCGCTGGCAAAGGCGTCGCCGCCGCCCACGCGGTCCAGGATGTTGAAGGTGAACAGCTTGCTCTCGAAGGTATGGCCCTCGTACCACATAAAGGCTTTCAGGCTGTTTTCACTGCCGGAATGGGCGTAGCGCACGTGCCGGGCAATGCAGGTGATGTTGGGGTACCGCTCGATAAAACGCTGGAAGATCTCGTCCTGCCGCTCGTAGCTGGGCTGCAGGGGCACGCCGTCCTTCCAGTCGCCCTTGGAATGGTCGTTCTCGTCCTTCCACAGGTGATACGGCTCGATGCCGAACAGCACGTTGATGTAGGGCAGGCACTGGGTGCAGTAGTCGCGGGCGTCCTCCCAGCTCCACAGCGCGCTGCGGAAGTTGCCGTCAAAGCTGATGGTCAGGCCCTTCTCCTGGGCGACCTTCAGGCAGTCCATAATCAGGTTGCGGCAGTTCTCGCCCAAAGCGGGGGTGATGCCGCTCAGGTGCAGCCAGTCAAAGCCGTCCAGCAGGGCGTCCAGATCCACCTTGGAGTAGTCGTACTCGGTGATGGCGCTGTGCTTGCGGTCGTAGGTGACCTTGCTGGCGCGGATGCCGTAGCCGGTCTCCAGATAATAGGTGCCCAGGCGGTGGGTGGGGACTTCCTGCGGCGTGGCCAGGATCATCGGCGTGCAGTGCACGTCGTTGGAGCGCAGCCACCGCACCGCGCTTTTGCCCAGGCTGTTGTTGGGCACCACGCTGAAAAAGGTGCTGTCGATGCCCAGGTTTGCCAGCGCCAGGGCGATGTTGGCTTCGCTGCCGCCATAGCTGGCCTCAAAGCTGGAAGCCATGCGGATCTTCTCGTAATTGGGCGGGGTCAGGCGCAGCATGATCTCGCCGATGGTGATGAACTTTTTCGAACTGATACCGCGCAGCAGGGGATTGTAATTCTCCATGGGATAACCTCCTCAAATACGGGGCCGCAGGCATCCGGGCGGGATGGCCGGGACAGGGAATGGCGCGCCCGGCGGGCTGCCGCGGCCAATGTTGTATGATTATCTCTATTGTAACGGTTTTGACCCGAGGTTTCAACTGAATTTGCCAAACTTTTGCGGAAATTTTGCTTTTGTATTGTGCGAAATGTGCAAAGAAAATACGCCCACCCGTGAAATACGGGCGGGCGTGCCGCAGATTGTCGAAAAAGTCTAAAATCGTCGCCGTCGGCGGACAATCTCCGGCCTAAGAGCCGGGCCTTGCGGCCCGGTTGGCCTCCGAAACGCGCCTGCGGGCGCAGTGCGCCGACGACGGCGACACCGACAGGGAAATTTTGCGGTAAATTGTGTGCGAGGAGCAGAGCGACGAGTGCGCGATTTGCCGTAAAATTTTGTCGAAGGGCTGCGGAGCCGAGCGCCGCCTGCGGCGGATGCAGCGAGGCGGAGCAGGGGCAGCGGTCGCAGAATGCAAGCGCCGTCCAAGGCGCGCCGCATGATGCGGGCACCGCAACCCGGATATTCCAAAAGGGGAAACAGACGCGTTAGGCGCAGCCGTGCGCGGCTGTTGCCCCTTTTGCAGCGTGTCGAGTTTCTCGACACGCTGCAACACGCCCGCCCGTGAAATACGGGCAGGCGTGCCGTGCAAAAAGGTCTGCGGCCGCACCTCAGGACCGGCCGGGGCCTTTTTTGGTGCGGACGCACTCGGCCAGGTAGGCGGCCTGGCCGGCGATCCAGGGGATCATCACGGCGATGGAGGGCAGCGGCCCGATGGGCAGCAGCGCGTTGAGCACCATCAGCACCACGGCGGTGATCAGGCAGCTGGAATTGCAGGCCATAAACCCGGTAAAGCCGGCCTGACCGATGCGCTGGCGCTCGGCCTCGTCGCAGCTGGCCAGCCATTTTTTGCGGAACTTGAAGTCATACACGCTGCCCTGCTTTTCCGGGTTGAAACGCCGGGTCAGGTCCACCACCCGGCCCTGCAGGGCAATCACGGCGAACAGCACCGCCAGCAATTCCGCTGCCGACGCCAGGATGGCGCCCGGCCCGGCGTAGCCCAGCGGCATCATGGACACCGAGACGGCAAACAGCAAAAGCGCCAGCAGCTGCGCCGTGGTCAGCCAGACCAGCGCCCAGTCCAGCCGGGCGTCGGCCCGGGCGGGGATCTCCTCGTCCTCGCCGTCCCAGGCGGCAAACAGGGCGCGGGCGCGGCGGTAGCAGGCCAGCGCCGCCAGCAAAAAAGGCACGGCCACCAGCACCGCAAAGGGGGCGCAGGCGCCGGCGGCGCGCCCGGCGGCGTCGGCCAGCGCGTCGAAAGAATAGCTGCCCACCAGCCAGGCGCTGCCGTAGCCCAGCACGGCGCCGCCTGCCATGCACAGCAGCATGACGAGGATGAATTTCGGCCAGCTTTTGCGGTTGTCCCGCGTCACCTGGTCGGGGGCGTTAGGGGTCTTCATGGTCGGGTCCCTCCTTGTAGGTAAAAATGTCCTCCACGGTCACGCCGCAGAGCTTGGCCAGCTTCAGCGCCAGCGTTACCGAGGGGGAGTAGTCCCCCCGCTCGATCTGGCTGATGGTCTGGCGCGATACCCCGGCCATGGCGCCCATCTGCTGCTGATTGACCCCAAGCCGGGCGCGGTGTTCCTTCAGCCGGTTGTACAGCGGCATCCGCGCACCTCCTTTTTGCTGTGACGGGTATCTTTGTCAAAAATGACAACTTTGATTGTCAAATCTAGTATAACATTGACAAGGAAAGTTGTCAATAGCAAAATACAAAGCCCGCCCCGCCGGTGCGGTGGGCATCCGGCGGGGCGGGCGTATCATGGGAACGGAAATGGCGGAAGTGCTTACCCCTGTGCCGCAAAGCGGTAGACGGCGGCCTCGTAGGGGCGCAGCGTCATCGAGGGGGCGTAGGGCTGCTCGTCCCAGCTGCCGATCAGCCGTTCAGGGGAGCCGGGCAGGGCGGGCAGCGTGACGGCGGCGGGCCGGGCGCAGAAGTTGCAGACCACCACCAGCGTCTCGTCCCCCAGCGTGCGGGTGTAGGCGTAGACGTCGGGGCTGCCGGTCATCAGCGGGGCGTATTCGCCCACCTGGATCACCGGGTATTGCTTGCGCAGCGCCACCAGCTTTTTATAGTAGTACAGCACCGAGTCCGGGTCGGCCAGGCAGGCCGCGGCGTTGATGGCAGCGGTATTCTCGTTGACGGCCAGCCAGGGGGTGCCGGTGGTAAAGCCGCCGTTGGGACCGGCCGTCCACTGCATGGGGGTGCGGCCGTTGTCCCGGCTGCGGGCGCCCAGGATGTGGAAGATCTCTTCCTCCGGCACGCCCTGCTCTTTCAGGATGTGGTAGCGGTTGGTGCTTTCCACGTCCCGGTACTGGTCCAGGCGGGTGAAATGGGCGTTGGTCATGCCCAGTTCCTCGCCCTGGTAGATGTAGGGGGTGCCCCGCAGCATGTGGATGGCGGTGGCCAGCATCTTGGCCGAAACCTCCCGGTAGCGGCCCTCGTCGCCGAAGCGGCTCACCGGACGGGGCTGATCATGGTTGCACCAGAACACCGCATTCCAGCCGCCGCCCTGCTGCATGCCCAGCTGCCATTTGTCCAGAAGCTCCCGCAGGTCCCCGAACCGGTTGGGTTCCAGCTGCCACTTGTCGCCGTTTTTGTAGTCGGTTTTCAGGTGGTGGAAGCTGAACACCATCGACAGCTCGCCTTCGTCGGGGTTGGTGTAGCGCACGCAGTTGTCCAGGCTGGTGGAGGACATTTCGCCCACCGTCACCGCGTCGCCGAAGCCCTGGGCGTGCAGCTCTTTCAGGTACTGGTGGATGCGGGGGCCGTCGGTGTAAAAGCGGCGGCCGTCGCCCCGGTCGTCGTCCTCGAACACATCGGGCTTGGAGATCAGGTTGACCACGTCAAACCGGAAGGCGTCCACGCCCTTGCCGCGCCAGAAATGCAGGATATCGCACACTTCCCGGCGGACCGCCGGGTTTTCCCAGTTCAGGTCGGCCTGGGTCACGTCGAACAGGTGCAGGTAGTATTTGCCCACGTGCTCTTCCCACTGCCAGGCCGAGCCGCCGAACTTGGACTCCCAGTTGGTGGGCGGGGTGCCGGGCACGCCGTCGCGCCAGATATAGTAATCCTGGTAGGTCTTGTCGCCGGCAATGGCTTTCTGGAACCACTGGTGGTCGGTGGAGGTGTGGTTGAACACCATGTCCAGCATGATGCCAATGCCCCGCTTTTTGGCCTCGGCGCACAGCGTCTCAAAGTCCTGCATGGTGCCGTACTGGGGGTTGATGGCGCGGTAGTCGGCCACGTCGTAGCCGTTGTCCCGCTGGGGGGACGGGTAGATGGGGGTCAGCCACAGGTAATCTACCCCCAGCCCGGCCAGATAGTCCAGCCGGCTGACGATGCCCGGTAGGTCGCCGATGCCGTCGCCGTTGGAATCCTGGAAGCTCTTGACATAGATCTGGTACACGACCTTGCCGGCCAGTTCCGACTGTTTCATGGTTCAGCAGGCTCCTTTCATAGGAGAAACTTGGAGAATGAGGAGTGAAAAATTAGAAATGAGGAATTCCGGTGCCCGTGTGCCCCGGCGCGCGGACCGAATCAAACGGAAAGGCGGGGGAGGGGACAGGCGGCGGTTTGACAGGGCAGCGTCGTGGCTCCCGGCGCTCAGTGCTCAGTGTACGCCCTTCTTTTTGCCGACGATCAGCGTCAGCACAAAGGGCACCACGATGGCCACCGCCATGGAGATGAAGAAGGGCAGCCAGTACTGGGGCATGATGGACAGGAAGCCGGGCAGGCCGCCGACGCCCACCGAGAAGGCCATGACGCCGCTGCCCACCGAGATGGTGGCCGCGATGGCGGAGCCGATCATGCCGCAGATGAAGGGGAAGCCGGCTTTCAGGTTGACGCCGAACAGCGCCGGCTCGGTGACGCCCATGTAGCCGGAGATGCAGGCGGGGATGGACACCTGGCGGTCGCGCTCATTCTTTTGCAGCACGATCATGGCCAGCACGGCGGAAGCCTGGGCAATGTTGGACAGGGCGATCATCGGCCACAGCATGGTGCCGCCGAACTGCTGGGACAGCGTGGTGTCGATGGCGTTGGTCATGTGGTGCAGGCCGGTGATGACCAGCGGGGCGTACAGCAGGCCGAAGATGGGCGCAAAGACCCAGCGCAGGTTGCCGGTCAGGCCGGCATAGACCACGTTGGAGATGGCGTCGCCGATGCGCCAGCCGATGGGGCCGACGATGGTGTGCGCCACAATGACCGAGATGACCAGCGAGAAGAAGGGCACAACGATCATCGAGATGTATTCCGGGGTGATCTTTTTGAAGAACCGCTCCACATAGACCAGCACAAAGGCGGCCAGCATGGCGGGGATGACCTGCGCCTGGTAGCCGATCATCTGGACCTGGGCAAAGCCGAAGTCCCACACCGGGATGTCCGCCGCGGCGGTGGAGGCCACCGAGTAGGCGTTGAGCAGCTGGGGCGAGACCAGGCAGATGCCCAGGATGATGCCCAAAATCTCGGTGCCGCCCATCTTTTTGACCACCGACCAGCAGATGGCCACCGGCAGGAAGTGGAACACCGCCTCGCCGATCAGCCACAAAAAGTCATACATGCCGGCCCAGAACTGGGAGGTATCCGCCAGCGAGAGGGTGCCGTCCTCAAACAGGTTGACGTCGCCGATAAAGCTGCGGAAACCCAAAATCAGGCCGCCGACGATCAGGGCGGGGATCAGCGGGGCAAAGATCTCGGCCAGGTTGGACATGGCCCGCTGCAGGGGATTCTGGTTGGTTTTGGCCGCCTGCTTGGCGGCGTCCTTGCTGACGCCCTCAATGCCGGAGACCTTGGTGAACTCGTCGTAGAACTCGGCCACCTCGTTGCCGATGATGACTTGGAACTGCCCCGCCTGGGTAAAGCTGCCCTTGGCGCTGGGCAGCGCCTCGATGGCTTTTACGTCGGCCTTGGACGGGTCCGCCAGCACAAAGCGCATGCGGGTGACGCAGTGGGTCACGGCGTTGATGTTTTCTTTTCCGCCGACCAGCTTGAGCAACTGTTCAGCATCCGCTGCAAATTTTCCCATGATACTCGCTCCTTACAGACATGTACGTGTTTTTGGAAACTTGTACGCTATCTTATACGTATATGTTCCCGCTGCACCTGTATGGTATCATATACGTATATGTTTGTCCAGAGAGAAACAGAAACTTTGGTGAAACGCACAAAGAAACGCCGCCTGTTTTGTGCAAACAGACGGCGAAAAGAAACCGAAAAATGCCGGTGAACAGTCAAAAACAGACAGGTCGTGCCACTTGTATGCCAATGCCCTGCGGCCCCGGCGGGTCACGCCCGCACCCGGCGGGCAAAGTCCACAAAGCGGAAGCGGTCCCAGCGGTGGCGGGACTCGGTGTGCTGGAACAGCGCGCCGTTTTCCAGATAAACATAGCTGCGCACCGCAATGACGATGTCGTTTTTGCCCAGGTCCAGGTAGCGGCGGTCCTCCTCGCTGGGGCGGCAGGCGGTGATCTCCTTCTGGGCGCAGCCGATCTTCAGCCCCAGTTCCTCTTCCAGATATTTGTACAGCGACCCGGTGCAGTTTTCCTCCTGCAGCCGGGGCACGTATTTCCGGCTGAGAAAGTCCTTGTCCAAAATCACCCGTTCGCCCTCGATCTCCCGCACGCGGTACAGCCGCCAGGCTTCCTCGTCGCGGGCAAGGTCCAGCGCCTTCATCAGTTCGCGGCTGCCCCGCACCGATTCCAGCAGTACCACCTCAGTGCGGGTGTGGTAGCCCTCGGCTTCGGCCAGTTCCTGAAAGCTGGTCAGCCCCGATACCGGGAACACCACCTTCTCGCGGTCCAGCACCAGCGCCTCGCGGCCGCGGGCCTTTTGGATGTAGCCCTCCTGCTCCAGCACCGCCAGCGCCTTGCGCAGC
>DWVD01000027.1 GCA_019120395.1 Candidatus Gemmiger faecigallinarum | reverse complement strand
GCTGTGAGCAACGTGCCGGTCCTGATGCTTACCGCCAAAGATCAGGAAGAAGATAAGGTCGCCGGACTGCAGAACGGTGCAGATGACTATCTGACAAAGCCCTTCGGCCTGGCAGAATTGACGGCCCGCGTGAACTCCCTGGTGCGCCGGTATACGAAGTTCAATCCCCACCATGAAGAGGATCAGCGCCTTCGGTTTCACGATATGACCATCGACCCGTCGGCGCATTCGGTGGAAGTAAAGGGAAAGCTGGTATCTCTGACCGCCAGAGAATTTGACATTCTCCTCTTTCTGGCCGAGCACAAGGGGCGCATCTTTACCAAACAGCAAATCTATCAGAATATCTGGAAAGAGCCTTATTACCAGGATGACGGCAATATTATGTCGATCATCAGCAAGCTGCGCAAAAAGATTGAGCCGGACCCCGAGCACCCCTTTTATGTACTGACGGTGTATGGCGTGGGGTATCGCTTCAATGAAAAGGCATAAGGGAGAAGATCTATGCTATCCGTCATTTGTATTTTGTGTGCGGCGCTTGCTCTTTGGCTTGCTGCAACGCTTTTTCTCTGGCACCGGGAGCTTCTGGAAATCCAGAAAGCCTTGGAAGATATCGGAGCCGGAAACCTGAACCGCAGGATCGTAACCCGCGGTCCGCAAGCGATTCGTTCCATTGGCTACGGCATCAACAAGATCGTACAGCAAAGCCAGCAGAGCGCCATCCAACAGAAGCACCACGAACAGGCCTATAAACAGCTGATCACCAATCTTTCCCATGACATCAAGACACCGCTTGCCTCCCTGACAGGTTATCTGGAAGCCGTAGAAAACGGACTTGTGGTGGGCCAGGAGAAGGAAGAATATCTGCAGACCGCCTATGAACGGGCCGATGCCCTGCGTTCCTTTGTGGAAAAGCTCTTCGAATGGGTCAAACTGGATGCAGGTGAACAGAAACTGCAGATAGAGCCGCTGGATCTCTGTGAGATTTCACGGCAATATGTGGCCGAATGGATCGGCCCGCTGGAAAGCAGCGGTTTTTCCTATGCGATTGAGATCCCGGAAGAAACCTGGCTGGCAGATCTGGATAAAAACGCCTACAAGCGTATTGTAAACAACCTTTGTGAGAATGTGCTCCGGCACAGCCACGGCACGCAGTTTCGTTTCTGTTTGATCCCTGACGCCCGACAGGCAACGATCCGTGTCTCCGACAATGGCACAGGCATTTCTGCCGACGATCTTCCTCATGTTTTTGACCGGTTATATCAATGCGATCCTTCCCGAACAGCCCCCGGAAACGGCCTTGGCCTTTCCATAACCAAGGAACTGGTCGTTGCTATGGGCGGCACCATTCAGGTACAAAGTTTTCCGGACCACGAAACGACATTCACCATCTGTTTTCTGAAATCAAAAGCGTTGCCTGATTCACAAGAAAGGACTTTTGCCTGAATTTTGAAGACAAGGATGATACAAAAACAAAAACTGATAAAATAGCTCTCGTGCTGCCCGATGTACAAAACCAGCACGGAAAGGAGATTCCATGAGCTATCTTATCAGTTTTTTCGTGTCTGTCATGGCCGATGTTACCGTGTAGCGTCAAAAGTGGATTGACAAGCACTGAGCCGTGACAAAATAAAAAAGGTCGCTGTACTGCAATACAGCGACCTTTTTTGGTGCGGCCGGGGGGATTCGCCGAGCCGCGCCTTAAAAACAGTCCGCAGGACTGTTTTTGCCCGCCGGGACGCAGACGGCGGGCACAGGCTGTTCGAATCCACCCCTTGCAGCATCCCGTTCAATTTCATACAAAACAAAAAGAGCAGTGCCTAAAAAGCACTGCTCTTGGTGCGGCCGGGGGGATTCGAACCTCTGGCCTTTGGAGTCGGAGTCCAACGCTCTATCCAGCTGAGCTACGACCGCACATTTATGAAAATCGTCGCTGGGACGAGATTCATCGTATAAAATTGTGAAAATCGGGTTGGTGGTCAATTCGTGGTCAGTCTACCGCAAACCACCGGGTGATGTGCCTGCTTTTTCACGTTATGCCGAGCAATTTCTTGCCGGTTGCCTAACGTGCCACAGTTGTCGGAGTCCAACGCTCTATCCAGCTGAGCTACGACCGCATATGGGGAATCGCTGGAAGCGAATCCGGTATGGTGTTAGACCGCCGGGCTGCCGTTGGGGAGACAGGCGGGTAACAAAGTCTATTATAGCAAATCTGGAGGAGGATTGCAAGAGCGGAAAACGGGGAATTGGGGAGAAAAATGCGGCGGGAGGGGCGTCGGCGGGAAAAAGGAGGCCGGATGAGGCGGGAAGGGCCGCGCGGCCGGGAAAGGCGCAGAGAAAAAAGGCTCACACGATGGCAAGGACTGCGTCTGCGGCGGGAACGCTGTTGATGCCGCCATGGGTCTGGGTGGAAAGGCTGGCGGCGCAGCAGGCGAAGCGGGTGATGGCGCGCATTTCGCTGACGGTCAGCGCCGACGGGGCTTTGCCAGTCTTGAGGAACTGGCTCATGGCGCTGCCGCCGAAGATGTCGCCGGCGCCGGTGGTGTCCACCACATGGATGCCGGCGGGGCTTTCTACCTCGCCGCAGCCGTTTTGGTTGGCAAAGTGGCAGCCTTTGGGGCCGAGTGTGGCGTAGACCAGCTGGACGCCGTATTCGGACAGCAGCTTCTGCGCGCCTTCCTCGGGAGAAAGCCCCCACAGGAAATCAATCTCCTCGTCGCTGATCTTGACGATGTCCGCCTGGCGCAGGCCCCACTCGATCTGCGTTTTTGCGGCGTTGTCGTCCGGCCACAGCGGTTTGCGCAGGTTGGGGTCAAAGCTGACCAGTTTGCCGTTTGCCCTGGCGCAGGCCACGGCCTTTTGCGTGGCAGTGCGGGCCGGTTCGTCGGTCAGGCTGAGCGTGCCGAAGTGGAACACCTTTGCTTCTTCGATCAGGGAAAGATCCACTTCGCCGGCGGTCAGGCAGGTGTCGGCGCCGGGCTTGCGGGCAAAGCTGAACTCCCGGTTGCCGGTGGCGTCCAGCGTGACAAAGGCCAGCGTGGTGAATACCTTCGGATCGGCCACGACGCCGCGGGTCTCGATGCCCTTTTCGGCCAGCGTGCGCGTCAGCAGGCGGCCGAAGCTGTCTGCGCCCACCTTGCCGATCAGCGCGGTGGTGCAGCCGTAGGCTTGCAGCGCGGCCAGGAAGTTGCCCGGCGCGCCGCCCGGCTGGGCGGCCACCGTGGGGTAGCCGGCGGCGTCGGTGGAGACGGGAGCAAAGTCGATCAGAAGTTCGCCCAGGGCGACAACGTCTTTCATGGGAGAGAGCCTCCTTTGGATATACACATTTGAAATGCAGCCGAATGGCATACAGAGACGGCGGGCCGCCGCGCGGGGCGGAGCCGGACCGTATATTGCTATTGTAGCATGGATCGCGGGTTTTACAAAGATTCCCGGAAGAATTTTTGCAAAAAAACTGGAGAGAGGCGGACGGGGACTGCGCAGGCGACGGGTGCAGAGCGAAACGCGGAAAGGAGGCGGGCGCGGAAACGGCGGACCGGCGGCAGGGGAGCCGGGAAAAACGGCAGGGAAATGCCGCGGGAACGGGAAAAAAGCCTGCGGCCTGCGGCGGGCCGGGCGGTTTGCGCTGCCGCCGGCAGGATGGTATAATAGAGCGAAACAGAGCGAAAGGGGGCGGCGACATGATCCGCATTGCCATTGTGGAGGACGACGCAGAGGTCCGGGAGCAGCTGGTGGAGTACATCAGGCGGTACGAGCGGCAGTTTGGCAGAATGTTTGAACTGACGACCTATGCCGACGGGGACGAGATCATATCGGACTACCGGGCGGTGTACGATATTATCCTGCTGGACGTGCAGATGGCGCGGATGGACGGCATGACGGCCGCCGAGGCCATCCGCAAGGTGGACCCGGATGTGATTTTGATCTTTATCACCAACATGGCGCAGTTCGCCATACGGGGATATGCGGTGGACGCGCTGGACTATGTGCTGAAGCCGGTGCCTTACTTTGCCTTTTCGCAGCAGCTGCAGAAGGCGGTGGGACGGCTGCGGAAACGGCAGCAGACCTTTTTGACGGTGCCGGCCGAGGGCGGGTTCCGGCGGGTGGCGGTGGATACCATCTACTATCTGGAAAGCGACGGGCATTGGGTGCATTTCCACACGGAGGACGGGAAGCTGACGGCGCCCGGCAGCCTGAAGGCGTTTGAAGAAAAGCTGGCAGGCAAGCCGTTTGCCCGATGCAACAGCGGATACCTGGTGAATCTGGCGCAGGTGATCGCCCTGCAGCAGAACACCGTGCAGGTGGGGCCGTTTGAGCTGCAGGTCAGCCGGCCGCGGAAGAAAGCGTTTTTGGAAGCGCTGACCGACTATATCGGGGGTGAGACCAAGTGACGGGGCTGCCGGATATACCGAGACTGTATACGGCGCTGGCGGAGTGGCTGGCCTGCACATTGTATCTGCTGGCGCTGCGCCCAAGATTTGGCAGGGGCGCGACGGCGGCGATGTCGGCCGCGTGGCTGGCGGGGCTGGGGGCTTTTTTGCAGGCGACCGGCAAAGTGCCGCTGGCGTGGTGGATCCCCTGCATGGTGACGGCCGTGGCGGCGATGTTTTTGTACATTTATGCCTGCTGTGACATTTCGGCGCGGGATGCCGGGTATTGCTGCGCGCGGGCGTTTTTGCTGGCGGAGTTTGCCGCCAGCCTGGAGTGGCAGCTGCACTGCATGCTGTGGCCGGAAATGAGCGGCTGGCAGCCGCTTGCGTTGCTGCTGATGGCGGCCGTTTATGCGGCGGTGTACGGGTTTCTCTACTGGTATGAATTCCGGCGGGTGCGCCAGAATCCGGTGCTGGGGATCACGGGACGGGCGCTGAGCAGCGCGGTGATCATGGCGCTGGCAGCTTTTGCCGTGAGCAACTTTACCTTTGCCCAGCAGGGGGATGTGACCATGAGCGTGCTGTATACCAGGACGCTGGTGGACTTTGCCGGGGTGCTGCTGCTTTCGGTACAGCAGGAACAGCTGCGGGAGACCCGGCTGCACCGGGAACTGGAGGAGATGGACAACGTGCTGCGCCGCCAGTACGCCCAGTACCAGCAGAGCCGCGAGAGCATACGGCTGATCAACCGGCAGTGCCATGACCTGAAGCTGCAGATCGCGGCGATCCGGGCGGAAAAGGATCCGGGCAGGAAGGCGGAAGCGCTGGAAAAAATGGAGACCGGGATCCAGATGTACGAGGCGCAGAACAAGACGGGCAATCCGGTGCTGGATACGCTGTTGACGGCGAAAAGCATTTTCTGCCAGCAGCACGACATCAATTTTACCTGCGTGGCGGACGGGCATCTGCTGGATTTTATGCCGACGGGAGACATCTGCACCCTGGTGGGCACAGCGCTGGACAACGCGACCGAGAGCGTGCAGCGGCTGGCCGACCCGGAAAAGCGGCTGATCCGGACGGCGATCTATGCGCAGCACGGGTTTGTGATGCTGCGCTTTGAAAATTACTGCGAGGAGCCGGTGCCGCTGGACGCCGACGGCATGCCGCCCCACGGGTACGGGATCCGCAGCGTGCGTGCCACGGCGGAAAAGTACGGCGGGACGGTGACGGTGCACTGCGAGGACAACTGGTTTATCCTGCGGGTACTGGTGCCGCACAAGGCGTAATACGAAACAAGCGCGGACAGCGCGCCGCTTCCCGGGAGGGAAAGGGCGCGCCGTCCGCGCTGCTGCGTATCGGGAGTCACAGGCGGCCGACGAGGATCTGGTCCAGCGGGCGTTTGGGAACGCAGTAGTCGCGGTTCCCGTCCAGATAGTAACGGACGTCGCCGTTCTGCATGGGGACCACGCGGCTGTGGTGTGCGGGGCGGCCGAAGGCCACCAGGTTGCAGAGCCGAAGAGAATCGGGCGCGCCGTAAAGCTGCGCGAGGGCGGGGCGGTCGATGGCACCCAGGATGCAGCTGCCGACGCCGTGCGCCCAGGCGGCTGCCGTCATGCTGCCGAGGGCGAGGCCCAGGTCCAGGTCGGAGCAGCCGGGCAGCGAGGTGTCCTGGTAGACGGCGACAAAGAGGGTGGGGCGCTCGTTTGGAGCGGGGACGCCCTGCTCGGGCGGGAGATAGGCCGCCCAGTGGACGTGGGCGTTGGTCTCGGCAACCATACGGGGGGACTGCACGACGAGATAGCGGAGCGTCTGGCGGTTGGCGCTGCAGCTGGCGATGCGGGCAGCCTCGAGCAGGTCGTCAACGGCGCAGGCCGGGACCGGATCCTGCGTGAAGCGGCGGTAGGTGCGGCGGGTGGAAAGAAACTGCATGAATTCCTGGGGCGTCATGGGGAACCTCCTTGAAAAAAAGCGTGGATGAGGCGGGCGGCAGCGCGCCGGAAGGACGGCGCTCAGCCCTCGCCGGGGAGGGTGATCTGGTTGGCGGCCAGCAGCGCGCGGAATTCGGAATCCGGCATGTCGATGCAAAGATCCTCGACCATGGTGGGTTCCTGAAAATGCACCTTCCAGGGGGCGCCGTCCGGCTGCTGGCAGAAGGCCACCGCGCTGATCCGGCCGCCCAGACGGGCAAAGCCGGGGACGGCGGCAAGTTCGGCGGCAAAGTCCGGCGTGAGGGTCACGAAATAATGGTCGATCATGGTGCCCTGGGGGAACAGGTGCTCGACGGCGGCGGGAAGCTCGCCGTCCGCCTGCCGGTTTTTGTATTGCGGCCGCATGGAAGGAAACAGCGCGGCGGTGAGAAGATCCGTCATGGGAAGGCTCCTTTTCCGGGAAGATGTTATGAATGATTTCAGTATACCGCAGTGGAACGGCTTTTGCAATGCGCCGGGCAATTTACATATTGTTATAGGGATGCATTTTTGTACAAAACGACAATAACATATTTCCGGGAAAAGTGATATACTATATATTAGGTGAAACAGCGTTGTTTTTGAGGCGGGCGCAGCTGCGCTGCGGCCGGCGTTTGCCGGGCGGGCGCGGCTGTGCGGCATGTGACAGGAAAAGGAGAGAAAGATGTTTCAGGTTGGGGATATGGTTTGTTACGGTACGACGGGCGCCTGCCAGATCACTTCTCACGAAGCGCGGCGGTACGGGGACAGGATGGAGAACTGCTTTGTGCTGAAACCGGTGTTTGACAAGAGCATGACCATCTGTGTGCCCGAAAGCAACGAGCAGCTGGTGGCCCGCATGCACCCGGTGATGACGAAAGAGGAGCTGATGAAGCTGATCCGCGAGCTGCCGGAGGAGGACGCGCGCTGCGATCCGAACCCGGATGCACGCAGGCAGTATTACAACGAGACGCTGAAAAAGGGCGACCACCGGGAGCTGCTGCGCATGGTGAAGGCGATCTATGCCTTTAAAAAGGCGAGACACTCGGCGGGAAAGAGATTGTCCGGCTTTGATGAGAACGCCATGCGGGAAGCGGAAAACATGCTTTATACCGAGTTTGCGCTGGTTTTGGAGATCCAGCCGAAGGAGGTCGTGCCGTTTATCCGGAAGGAACTGGGCGGCGAGGCATGAGAAAACGAGGGACGGGGCTGTGCTGCGGGGGACCGAAGCACAGCTCCTTTGCCATGAAAAGGGGGAAAACCGGCCCTAGAGACCCTGTGGGGGCTGTGGTATAACTAAGATGGAAAAAGCGCGGGATACCCACCGGAAGAACGGACGGGGATCCGGCGCTTTTTGCGCGGAAAACGGGCGAAGGAGGGAAGCGCAGCGTGAACGAAGAAGGAAAGGAACGGCCGGCCGCGCCGCGCCGGCGGCGAAAGGCGAAAGCGGTGGGAAGGGAGGAGATCGAAGCGCTTTGGGCGGCGGTGATGCGGGACGAAACGGCGGCGCCGAAAGACCGGATGCACGCGGCGGAACTGTGTGCCAGAGCGATCGAGGCAAAGGAGGAAGGGCAGGAAGAAAAGACGGCCGGCCGGGACGCCGCGGCGGGAAGGCTGGACGAGGTGCTGCAGGCGCTGTGGGGCTGCCGGGCAGGTGAATGGGATGGGTGAGCTGAAGCTCTCGGACAAAGGGCTGGCCTTTTTGCGGTGCCGGGCCAGACGCGAATTTTTGGAAGGGACGACCTATGCGGGAAAGACGACGCTGGCGCTGCTGAAATTTGTGCTGCGATGCGCGGCGAGCAGCCGGAAGCTGCATATTTTGTCGGGCCTGGACCAGGGAACGGTGGAGAAAAACATCATCAACAAGGAATTTGGCGTGCGGGAGGATTTTGGCAGCCTGGTGGAGTATTACCCGGCCGGGCGGGGGAAAAACTCGGAGCCGCATCTGGTGCTGAGGACCAGCGCGGGGGAAAAGATCCTGTACGTGCTGGGATACGGGAACCGGAACCGGTGGAAAAAGGCCCTGGGCGGACAATATGGATGCGTCTATATAGACGAGATCAACATCGCCGACATGGAGTATGTGCGAGAGGCGGCGATGCGCAGCGAGTACCTGGTGGCAACGCTGAACCCGGACGACCCGGGCAAGGAGGTGTACGCAGAGTTCATCGACCATGCCAGGCCCCTGCCGGAGTGGGCGGCCGGGACGCCGGCGGCGATCCGGGAACAGCTGAACCGGAGCGAAAAGGCGGGGTGGGTGCACTGGTTTTTCGGATTTGAGGACAATGCGGCGCTGACGGAGGAAAAACGGCGGAAGATCCTGGAGACGGCCCCGGCGGGAACAAGGCTGTACCGGAGCAAGATCCTGGAGCTGCGGGGACGGAGCGAAGGGCTGGTGTTTGAGCTGCCGCCGGGATGCTGTGTGGCCGAGAAGGAGCTGCGCCGCCAGATGGCGGCGGGACAGGTGCGGTTTGTGCGGTTTTGCTGCGGGGTGGATACCAGTTACAGCCAGCGAAGCGAGGACACTTTTGCCTTTGTGTTTGACGGGATCCTGGCCGACCGCAGGAAAGTGACGCTGGCGGCGGAGACGTATTCGAACCGGCGGCGGGCGGAGGCCGGACTGGCGCCGCTGGCGCCCAGCGATATTCCGGCGCTGCTGGAAGCGTTTTTGGAGCGGCAGCGGGCGGACTGGGGATTTGGTCGAAAGGCGTTTATTGACAGCGCAGACCAGGCAACCTTGATGGAGTGCCGCAAATACAAACGCAAAAACGGGGGGCTGTACGATTTTGTGCCGGCCTGGAAACGGCTGACCGTTTTGGACCGCATCCGGCTGGAAAGCGGCTGGCTGGCGCACGGGCAGCATTTGTTTGTGCGGGAACGGTGCGGGCCGCTGCTGGAGGAGATGGAGCGGTACAGCTGGACGGAGGAGGGGCGGCCGGAGGACGGCAACGACCACTGCATCAACGCCGAACAGTACGCATGGATGGCGTACCTGGAGGAGATCGGGTAAGGCGGCGGGCAATTTTGTTTGAGGGAAGGCGGGAAAGCAAGGATGCGATGGACGGAAAGGATGAGGAAGATGCTGCAGAGCTGGCTGGAGATCGAACCCGCGCCGGGGCGGGGACTGACGCTGCGCGAACCGGTGGACCATGCCGCCAACGTGCTGCGCAACCGGGTCTGGTACCGGGGCGACGCCTGCGAGCTGGACCAGCTGTTCCGGCAGCTGGCGGACGACCCGGTGAGCAGGGCGCGGTTTTGGGCGGCCGCGCCGGAGAGCGAGAACCTGCGCAAGGCGCACAGCGGACTGCCCGCCGTGATGGTGGACGCGCTGGCGGGGATTGTGCGGGCTGATCTGGAGAAGCTGCGCTTTGACGACGGAGAGGCGGAGAGACGGTGGCGGGAGATCGCGGAGGAAAATGATTTTGCCGCGCTGACGGCGCGGGCGGTGAGCGAGAGCCTGCTGCGCGGCCAGATCATCGACCTGGGGCTGCATTACATCAAGGAGGGCGAGATCCCGCCCTACGGCCTGGACAACCTGGAAAACTACTACACCGCCTACGTGGACCTGGGGGACGGCGACCGCAGCACGCACGACATCATGCAGACCTGCCGCCGCCTGCCCATCCGCAGCGGGGAATGATTTTGGAAATGTTGAGCAAATAACGAAACCGGAGCGCGGCGCCGGGGTTGATAATTTGGAAATATTGACCAAATAACGGCGGCAGGCAGCTTGCAAAGGCGTGAATATGGGAAACATTGAGTAAATATATGGGAGGAAAAGGCGATGAAGAAAGAGAAAGTGTTGGCCTGGCTGCACGCAGCGGGCGTCCGCGCCGTCAAAACGGTGGCGCAGACTGCGGTGGCGACCATCGGCACGGCGGCAGTGCTGGGCGAAGTGGACTGGGTGATGGTGGGCAGCGCGGCAGTGCTGGCCGGCCTGCTGAGCCTGCTGACCAGCGTGGCCGGCCTGCCCGAGCTGCCCGACGCCGACGGCGACGGCATCCCGGACAGAGTGGACGTGGGGAAACAAGTGTGACAGGAAGCGAGGGACGCCAAACGTGGGGAGAAAATGGAAATGGCGTACAGACGCACAAAATAGAAGCTCCTGGCGATAAAGAGAACGGACGGGGAAAATCGACACAAAAATTTTTCAGCTGTGTGACAAAGTGGATACATTTTGGTGTTATCCTGATATAGAACTCGACCGGCGCGGAACGCGGCGTCGGCAGTGGGGCTTGGGAAGGGCGGCGAAAGGCTGCGGCAATGTGTTTGACAAAAACGGTGTAACATTTTCCGGGTAAAATGACACAAAGATAGAAAAAACAGACAGGATGACAGAAATGGTGTATCGAACAGATGCGGGACGGACTGTACATACCGAAACGGCGGCGAGCCGGAACGGACGGCAAAACGGGAGAAAGGACTGGAGGCCGCCAAACTACCGGCGTTACGCGGCAAGGCGGCGGCGCGGACGCCGGCTGCGCATGCTGGGGGCGGCAGCGGTGATCGCCCTGCTGGCGGGAGCTGTTTTTTGGCTGACCGGGCAAAAGGGGGAGGAGACCCTGCCGGCCGGCCCGGGAGAGCTGCAGGAGGAAACCGGCTTTGTGGTGGCAGTGGACCCGGGGCATGGCGGTGGGGACAGCGGCGCGGTGGGCGTCAGCTTTGACGAGTGTGAGATGACTTGGCGGACGGCCGGCTACCTGATGGAATTGCTGGAAGGGGACGAACGGTTTTCTCCCTTTCTGACAACAGACGGAGAGGAATACTCGGAGCCAAGCGAAAGGGCCGCCAATGCCCGGGCGGCGGGGGCACAGCTGCTGATCTCCATCCATGGAAATTCCGGCGATGATCCGTCCTATGCCGGGTTTGAGTGCTATCCGGTGCCGCCGGGAAGGGAGCGCCATGACGAGAGCCTTGCATTTGCCGAGCTGATCGCTTCGGGGTTTGGCGAGGCAGGGGCGTCCCTGCGAGGGCAGGACGGTGTGCGGTACATCTATTATGATGCGGACGGCCAGAAACAGATTGCGGAGATCAGCGACGACTCGGTCCATATGGAGCAGAGTTTTACGCTGCTGGAGGAAAGCGGATGTCCTGCGGTTTTGGCTGAGCAATGCTTTGTGACGAGCCCGGCGGATGTGGCGGCTTTTGGCGACGAGGAGGGATGCCACACCGCGGCGGAAATTTATTACAATGCAATCTGCCAGTGGTACGAGGCCAATGCGGCAGGCGGCGATGTTGACGGAAATGCCGGGAGCGACGCGCCGGTGTGACAGAATGAGAAAGCCTGCCGTACCCGTATAAGAGGGGACGGCAGGCTTTTTGCAGAAAAGGGGGCGAGGTCATTCGGGCGCGGGGGAACCCGGCGTGCGGGGCAGCAGATAGGGCTCGAACCGGTGAAGGTCGTCGATGCGGACAGTGGCGGCGTAGTAGACGCCTTCGGGGCGGTACTCCTCCGCCTGGACGCTGCCGCGGCTGCGCAGAATGTCGGCCAAAGCCAGCTGGCCGTAGGGCAAAAGCGCCTCAATGCGGCGGACGCGGGCCGCCAGGATGTCGTCCAGGCGGGCTTTCAGCTCGTCCAGGCCGCGGCCGGTGCGGGCGCTGGTCAGCAGGACGGAAGGATCAAAGGGCACCGCGCCGGACTTGTCGCACTTGTTGTAGACGGTCAGGCGGGGGATGCCGCCGCAACCAAGCTCGTCCAGGACCTGGTCGGTGACGGCCAGCTGCTCGGCGGCGGCAGGGTCGCTGGCGTCGGCCACCCGCACCAGCACGTCGGCAAAGGCGGCCTCCTCCAGCGTGCTCTTGAAGGCGTCCACCAGATGGTGGGGCAGCCGGCTGACAAAGCCGACGGTGTCCACCAGCACCACGTCCAGGCCGCTGGGCAGCGTCAGGCGGCGGGCGGTGGGGTCCAGCGTGGCAAACAGCATGTCCGCCTCAAAGATGCCGGCGCCGCAAAGCGCGTTGGTCAGGCTGGATTTGCCCACGTTGGTGTAACCCACCAGGGCGACCACCGGCACGCCGCTTTTCTGACGGGCGCGCCGGGTCTCGCCCCGGCGCTTTTCCATCTCTTTCAGGCGGTTTTCCAGCATCTCGATACGGCGGCGGATGTGGCGGCGGTCCAGCTCCAGCCGGGTCTCGCCCGCACCGCGGCGCGCGCCTGCTCCGCCGCCACCGCCGCCGCCCTGGCGGCTGAGCGCTTCGCCCAGGCCCTGCAGGCGGGGCATCTGATAGCGCAAAAGCGCCAGCTCGGTCTGCAGTTTGCCTTCGTTGGTGACGGCGCGGGAACGGAAGATCTCCAAAATCAGCATGGTGCGGTCGATGACCTCCACCTGCAGGGCGGCGCTCAGGTTGCGCAGCTGGCTGCCGGTCAGCTCGCCGTCAAAGATGGCGGCTGCGGCCCCCGCGTTCAGGCAGACCAGGCGGGCCTCAGCGACTTTGCCTTCGCCCAGCATGGTGGCGGCTTCCGGGGTGGAGCGCTTCTGCACCACCGAAGCAACCGCTTGCATACCGTTGGCCTCGGCCAGGGCGGCCAGTTCGTCCAGGCTGCGGGCGGCGTCGAACCTGCCCTGGTCCAGCGCCAGCAGCACCACCGGGACGGGGCCTTCCGGCAAGGCGGCGTCGGGGGAAGGCGCGGGCTGCCCGGCGGGTTCCACGCCGGGCAGATGAATCAGTTCACTCATAAATAAGTCCTTTGAAAAAGTTCTCTTGGCTTGCCCAGGCGGGCGTTACCGGGGAAGGTCCACCTGGCTGCGCAGCAGAAAATAGGCGCGGCAGGCGACGGGCGTGCCGTCAAATTTGTGATAGGTGGCGTCGTGATGGTAGGTGAAGCCGGCTTTCTGCATCACCGCGCCGGAAGCGACGTTCTCGTTGGCATGGCAGCAGCACAGCCATTTGCCGTGCACAGGGCCAAACCAGAAGTCCCGCACGGCGCAGAGCGCCTCGGTGGCGTAGCCGCGGCCCCACCACTTGCGGCCCAGGCAATAGCCCGGCTCCCAGATCTCGCCCAGCCGCTCGCAGGCGGGCGGCCAGCCGGGGTCGGCCTCGCCGCGGGCAAGGCTGATGGAGCCGATCAGCGCGCCGCTGACCTTTTCCTCAATGCCCCACTGGTAAAAATCCGGTTCGGTATAGTGTTTGGAGACTTCGTTCAGGTATTCGGCGGTTTCGGCCCAGCTGCGGTGGGGCTGCCAGCGCAGATATTTTGCGACCCGGGGATCGCTGGCCCAGTTGCCGAACATCATCTCGGCGTCGTGGATGGAGAGCGGCCGCAGCGTCAGCCGCCCGGTCTGCAAGATTTGCGTGCCGCAATGGCGCATGAAAGATCACCTCAATCGTTTCAACGTCCTTATAAGGCGCGGAGCACATTGGCCCCGCGGAAAACAAAGCTCAGGCCCGCCCGCGGCCCAGCACCCTGCGCAGCAGGCCAAGGCCCATCTGCCACAGCTTTTGCAGCTGGGGACGGTAGAGCGTGCAGTAGATGAACAGGATGGCGCCGACCAGAACGAACTTGATGACGAAATGCTGGTAGAACACCACGCCCACCGCGGCGGCGGCCAGCGCCAGCAGAAAGCCGGACACCGTGCGCCCGATGTTGGGGATGGTGCGGTAGTAATACTGCCCGGTGACGGTGCGGTACAAAAACATCGCCGCGTTGGAGGCGGTCACCGCCACCGCCGCGCCGGTAACGCTGTACAGCGGCACCAGCCAGGCGCACATCGCCACGTTGACCGCCACGCCCAGCGCCACACCGATGGTGTCGTGGTGGGGGCGGCGGGCGATGGCGTTGCCGTAGACGGTGCCCTCGATCAGGATGGCGAACACCGAGGAGAGCATCATCACCGGGAAAAACCGCATACAGGCGACCTTGTCCGGGAAGATCAAAAAGATGACGTCCTCGAACATGATCAGCGCGCAGAAAAAGCCGAACACCAGAAAGTTCAGCACATCGTGGATGCGGCCGATGCGGGCCTGCTCGGTGCGGTAGTTGGCGTAGACGTAGGGGCCCCAGTAGGTGGAAAAGCCCGCCTGCACCGTGGTGACCAGCTGGGCCAGCGTGTAGGCAAACTCAAACAGGCCCTGGGAGGTCGCGCCCGACCCCGCCGCCAGAAAGGACAGGCAGACCGACCGGTACAGCGGCGTCAAAATTGCCGCCGGGGCCAGCAGCATGCCGTAGGGCAAAAGCAGGCGGTAGGTGCCCTTGTCGGCTTTCAGCGCCTTGAGGCCCATGGGGGCGGGGGCGGCGCTGCCCCCGGCGGTGCCCATGGAGCGGAACCAGAAGGCGATGGCCACGCCGCCGAACCCTGCCAGCGCCGCCGCGATGAAGGCCCAGACGTTGGAGGTGAAAAAGCCCGGCAGCAGGTAGATCAGGTTGAGGCAGGCGTTCATCCACAGCGTCTGCACGGTGTAGGCCTTTACGTCGTTTTCCAGCCGCAGCAGGACGTTGACGTACCGCACCAGCATGTAGAGCGCGGCGTTCAAAAACAAAAACGGCACCAGCGCGGTGTTGCCCTGCCCCAGGCCGAAGGCCACCGCCAGCGTGGGGGCAAAGAACACGCTGGCCCCGGCCCCCACCACCAGCATCACCAAAAGCGAAAGCCGCACGCAGGCCAAAAACATCCCGCGGCCGGTGGTGCCTTCCGGCGGCTCGCGGTAAAAGCGCAAGAGCGCCTGGTCCAGCCCCAGCATGCCCAGGTTCATCAGCGACATGGTGTAGGCCATAAAGGTGGCGGGCACGGCGTAGGTGTCGGCGGGCAGGATGCCCTTGATGATCAGCGCCGCGCCGCTGATGAGAAAGCCCAGGTAGGTGGCGACGGAATATTTCATCACGTTGCCCACAAAGCTCTCGGTTTTGGCGGGTTTCTGCTGCGGGGTATCAGGCAATGGGGGTCACCTCTTTTGCAGTGAGGAATGAGGGGCGGGAAGAAGAAGCTTTTGGCGGCACGCAGGTTCGCGGCTTTCCTTGCAGGGGCACCGTTTGGGCTGCCCGGCAAGCCGGGCGGCCGCGGTCACTCGCCCTGCACAAAGGGGCGGATGCGGGCGGTCATGCGCTCGACCTCTTCGGGGGTGACGTGGGCCTTGTCCACGTAGCCGTAGATGCGCTGGGCAAAGTTTGCCAGCGGCGGGCAGAAGGCGAACACCGTTTTGGGCTGCCAGCCGTGCCGGTAAAGGAAATGCACCCCCGCCAGCGCCACGAACTTGAGCAGGTTGAAATGGGGGGCAAAGCCCTCGCCCATGGGGTGGTCCCGCGGCGGATTTTTGTACACCTCCTCCAGCAGGTCGGCCATGCGCAGGTAGGCGGCGCGGGGGCTGGGGTCAAAGTAACCCTCGATGACCTCCCGCGCGATGGGGAAGGGCGGCTGCGGGTCGGCCATGGCGGCGGCAAATTCCTCGTAGCTTGTCACATACTGCGCGCCCTTGTAGATGACCGGGTCGTACTCGTGCTCGATGGGCACCGGGCGCAGGATGCGGCAGCTTTTGCCGGCCATGTAGACCTCGGCGATGGCGGTGCTCATCCAGATGGAAATCGAGTCCGCCGCCACGATCCACTGCTTGACGCTGTCGGCAAAGATCACGTGGAAGTTGGGCCGCTTTTTGGCCAGCTCGTCCAGCGCGGGGCTGTTCCACTCGCTGGGGTGGCGGCGGTAGACCAGCTCCACCTCCGGGTGGTCGCCCAGATAGCGGTCAAACCAGGCCAGCGTTTCGGTCATCGAGACCCGGTTGGTGCGGGCAAAGCCGGTGAAATCGGTGCCCGCCATTTTGGACAGCTCGGCCACCTCGGCGTCGGACATGCTGGCATAGCCAAAGCTGGAGATATACAGATGCAGCTGCTTGTCCGGGTCCAGGCCGAACTCGCGGCACAGCGCGGCCTTGTCCTTAAAGTAGCCGGCAAACTCCGGGCGCAGAAAATCCATCATCACGGCGCCGGTCACGGGGGTGTTTTTGGCGTCCATGCCGTGGTCCTGCAGCCGTTTGGCAGTGCGCTTGCCCCAGCAGGTCTGCACGCAGCGTTTGGCGTTGCCGTTCATGTTGAACCAGTCGCCCTCCTCCTGCGTGTCCGAGAGCATCTGCTCCCAGTGCAGGTTGACGATCTTGTCGCACTTGCCGATGTTGTTGTACACGTGGCTGTTGATGGCCTCGTTGTCGTACATGCAGCTGGCCACCAGCACTTCGGGCTTGTCGCGGCCAAACAGCCGCAGGTGCTTGGGGTCCAGCAGCTGGCGGATCTCCACGGTATAGCCGCGGCGCTCCAGCTCCAGCTTGAGCAGCAGGTCGCTCTCGTACTCGCGCACGGTATGCTCGTACAGAATCAAAAAATCCAGTGCCAAAGGGATGCCTCCTGTCAGGCGGGCGCCTGCGCCAGCGCCGCAAACAGCATGTCCACCCATTCCGGCAGGCCGTGGACCTCGTCCAGATGGAAGCCGTCGTAAAACTGGGTGTCGTCGTCAAAATCGGGGCGGTCGGTCCACTCGTAGTCCAGCAGGGCAAAGCCGTACTGCTCCGCCCAGGCGTTCAGCCGGGGCAGCACCTGCTGCTCCATGGCCGTGTCGATGCCAAACGGCTCACACACCTCGGTCAGCACGATGTCCGCCATGGGCGGCAGCACCACCGTCAGGCGTACGCCCTCGGCCTGGCAGCGGGCGGCCAGCTCGGCAATGCGGTCAAACTGGTCGGTCAGCGACCAGTTCCGGCACCGGGGGATCAGGCTTTGGGGGTAGGTGTACAGCTTGTAGTGGAGGGGCAGCGTTTCGCCGTTGTCGCCCACATAGTCGTCGGGGCCCCACTCGCCGGTCTCGACGGCGTCGGGCGTGCCCCGCACCGTGTCCAGAAAAACGGTCAGGGCGTTGACGTTGTATTCCAGGTTCAGGCAGTAGGCCACCGGGTTCTCCAGCGTGGTCTCCAGCTGCTCAAACCGGTCGGTGTTGTAGTTCTGGTTGAGGGTGTAGAAAGAAACGCTCAGCACCAGCTCCTCCACCGGGTTGCCGGAGTCGAGGATATACTCCGCCAGGTCCAGCGTTTCTTTTAACGAAGCGCCGCCGAAAGCCAGGTTCTGCCACTGTTTGCCGGAGACCGCCGCGGCCTGGTCCATGTCGATGTGGGCCAGGCGGCTGTCGCCCAGCAGAAGGTTCGTGCCGGGGTCGGCCTGATACTCCCGCACCCGCGCCACCGGCTGGGTGGAGGAGGCCGACGCTTTCAGCCCGAAATAATTGTTGGGTTCAAAGGCGATAAAGAACGCCAGCCACACCAGCACCGGCACAAACAGCGGGGCCGCCCGGCGCAGAATGGTTTTCACGGGCAAAGCCCCCTTTCCAAATCAAAACGGTTTCGACCGCAGGCAGGGCGCGGACGGGTCAGAACCCTGCATAGGCGCTGAAATTGGTGCTGCCGAAGCCGCCGTTGGACAAAATCAGCCCCACCAGAATGCAGACGATCAGCAGGTAATACACCGCCCGCCGCCGGGGCAGCGCGGCCAAAGCCTGCTCCGCCGGGCGGTTTTTGCAGGTGAAATTGCGGTGCCAGTCCAGCCGGAAGGCCAGCGCCAGCGCCAATGCCAGAAACGCATAATAGCCGGCCACCATCACCGCGTGGGGGTAGAAGCCGTCGTAGACGACGCTGTACAGCTCCCCGGCAAACCGCGCGGGGGAAAGCCCCTGCACGCAGCCCGCCAGATAGCCGAAGCAGTCGGCGGTGCCCAGCGTGCCGTCCGCCCCGATGCAGAAAAACACCATGCTGAAGGTCCACAGCGCGAACACCACCGCCCGCTTGCCCCACTGCTGGGCCGCGGGGGCTTTCTTTTTGGGCTTGCCCAGCCTGCGGTGCAGCACCTCCTCGCCGATGCGGTAAACGGCCTGCAGCAGCCCCCACAGCACGTAGGGCAGCGTGTTGCCGTGCCAGAAGCCGGACACCAGGAACACGCACAGCAGGCAGAGCCACACCGGCAGCCGCTCGCGGCGGCCGCGGGTCAGTTTGGACACGTCGGCCCAGGCCAGCGGCATGAACAGATAGTCCTGCAGCCAGGAGGAAAAACTGATATGCCACCGGTTCCAGAACCCGGAAAAGTTGGTGGCAAAAAACGGCGTCTTGAAGTTTTCCGGCAGCTGGATGCCCATCATCAGCGCGGCGGCGCGGGCGGACTCCGAGTAGCCGGAGAAATCGAAATAGAGGTAGAAGGTGTAGGCCAGCACCGCCAGCATCAGCATCCAGCCGCCGTAGTCCCGGTAGTTGGGGACGACCTGCTGCACCAGCACATGCAGCGTCCGGCCCACCGCCACCGCCTTGAAGGCGCCCAGCGCGTACAGCCGCAGCGCGTCCGCCGTGCGGGCCGCGTCAAAGCGGTGCTCGGCGGCCAGCTGGGGCATCAGCTGCCCGGCGCGGCAGATGGGGCCGGAGGTGATGGTGGGGAAAAACAGGATGTACAGCGCGTGGATGACAAAGTTTTTCTCTACCGGGCAGTCGCCGCGGGCGGCGTCCACCAGGTAGGAGATGGCCGCGAAGGTGTAAAAGCTCAGCCCCAGCGGCATGGCGAAGGACGGCAGGCCCAGATCCAGCGCGGCGTTCAGCGCCGGGCCGTATTTGAAAAAGGCCAAAACCGCCAGCAGCGCCGTGACGCCGCCGGCCAGCCAGACTTTGCGGCGCGGCGTGCCGACGCCCCGCGCCAGGCAGTAGGTCAGCACCGCAAGGCCCGCCGTGACCACAAACATCCGCGGCGCGGCCAGCAGGTAGAACGCCGCGCTGGCGGCCAGCAGAAAGGCGGGCTGGAACTTGTGGGGCAGGTGCAGGTAGACGGCAGCGACCACCGGCAGGAATACAAAAAAGCCGACGCTGGAAAGCCCCATGCGTGCGCCCCTCCAATCATCAAATTTGCCGCGGCTGCACGCAGCCGCGGCATTCCGCCAGGCATTTCACCTGACAACGTGCTTATTATAGCACACAAATATGGCAGGTGCAACCGAAACGGCGGGAGAAAGCCTTACCGCCCGGTACTCAGATACAGGAACCCGGTGGTGGTGGGAATGATGAAAAAGTGTCCGTCGGTGCTGAGCGTGGCGGGGATCAGGTTGCCCTGGCTGTCGTATACGTTCGAGATGGCCAGCGTGGTGGGGTTGATGGTCACATCCGGTTGCAGAAAATCCTCCACCGAGATGTCCCGCTCGGCTTCGGCGCGGGTGGGGTGGTAACTGCCGCTCACATTGGGGGATTCCGTCCCGGTGGCAAAGGCCGGAACGGCGGCGGCGCAAAGGCACAGCGCCAGCGCTGCGCCGGAAGCAAGCAGACGTACAGATCGTTTCATGGTAGATCCTCTCCTTGTGGAAAAAAGTCGGTGGGTGGTTTGGCGGAGCGCGCACAAGGAAACTTTGCCGCAAAATCTAACCAAAACAGGCCGTTGGCTGCGTTGCCGTCGCTTGGCGTCCACAAAGGACGCCGGCGTTCCGGCGCCTTGCCGCCAACCTGTTTTTGCGGTTTTTTGGTGCTTCGCAGTTTTGCTGCTCGCGCAGCAAAACCAAAGCTTCCTTATGCTTACTCCGCTTTCCGGGGCAGGCCGGCGCCTGCCGGACGGCCCCGGGGGCAAAACCTGAACGGCGCCGGCTGTTTTGCGGGAACGCAGGCCCGGCATGGGCCGCGGGGACGCCATGCCGGGCGGCGCGGCTTCCCGGCTTAATGGGCGGCGGGACGGCGTCGGATCTGCCCTAGGACAGAATATGCCGGATGGGGGCCGCCAGGTTCCAGCGGGGGCGGGAAATGACTTGACAACGCCAAACTATATCAGTATAATATAGAAACCAGTGCGGCCCGACGGGCCGCACAACTTTTACTGTTAAGGAGAAAACCGGCAATGGCAAAAGAAATCGTTGTCACCCACGAGGGTCTGAAAAAGCTGGAAGACGAGCTGAATACCCTGCGCACGGTCAAGCGCAAGGAAGTCGCAGATAAAATCAAGGTCGCCCGCGGCTACGGCGACCTGTCCGAGAACGCCGAATACGACGCCGCCAAGGAAGAGCAGGCAATGGTGGAAGCCCGCATTGCCGACCTGGAAGCGACCCTGAAGGTCGCCCGCGTCATCGACGACAGCGCGCTGTCCCACGACACCGTCTCCATCGGCATGCATGTGCGCATCCTGGCCGAGGGCGACGACGAGGACGAAGCGGAAGAGTACGACATCACCGGCTCCACCGAGGCCGATGCGGACGAAAACCGCATCAGCGACGAAAGCCCGGTGGGCGCCGCGCTGATCGGCAAAAAGGCCGGCGACACCGTGGACGTCACGCTGCCCAACGGCAACATCGTCACGTACCGGGTGCTGGGCGTCAGCCGCAGCCGCTGAGCTTAAGCGCACTGACGGAAAGGGGCGCGCCGCCCGCCCCGCATAGAGAGGAAAGGAAAATGCCGCATGGAACAGAATAACCAGAACCCCGCCCGCGCGCCCGAGCAGGACGTCAGCCAGCAGGCCGCCGTCCGCCGCCAGAAGCTGGCGGATCTGCGCGCCGCCGGGCAGGACCCGTTTGCCATCACCCGTTACCCGCAGGACGCCTTCTCGGAGGATTTGAAAGCGGAGTACGCCGACCTGCCCGCCGAGGCCGAGACCGGCCGCGTCGTCTGCCTGGCCGGGCGCATGATGTCCAAGCGCGTGATGGGCAAGGCCAGCTTTGCCCACCTGCGGGACGCCAAGGGGGACATCCAGGTGTTTGCCCGCCGCGACGTGATGGGCGACGAGCCTTATGCGGCGTTCAAAAAACTGGATATTGGCGACGTGATCGGCTGCCGGGGCGAGGTGTTCCGCACCAAGGCCGGCGAACTGAGCGTCCGCGTGACCGAAGTGACGCTGCTGGCCAAGAGCCTTTTGCCCATGCCGGAGAAGTTCCACGGCCTGACCGACCGCGAGGCCCGCTACCGCCAGCGGTATCTGGACCTGATGGTCAACCCGGACGTGAAGGACACGTTTGTCAAGCGCAGCCGCATCCTGCAGGAGCTGCGCAGCTACCTGGACGGCAAGGGCTTCCTGGAAGTGGAGACCCCCATCCTGACCCCGTTCGAGATCGGCGCGTCGGCGCGGCCGTTTTTGACCCACCACAACACGCTGGACATGGATATGGTGCTGCGCATCGAGACCGAGCTGTATCTCAAGCGGCTGGTGGTGGGCGGATTTGACCGCGTGTATGAAGTCGGCCGTATTTTCCGCAACGAGGGCATGGACCCCAAGCATAACCCCGAGTTCACCACCATCGAGCTGTACCAGGCCTACACCGACTACCACGGCATGATGGACCTGGTGGAAGAGATGATGAAAACGGTGGCAGGAAAGGTCTGCGGCACGCTGCAGGTGTCCTACCAGGGCCAGGTGATCGACCTGTCCCACTGGGAGCGCATGACCATGAAGGAAGCGGTCCGGAAGTATTCCGGCGTGAACTTCGACGCGGTGGCGTCCGATGAGGAAGCCATCGCCCTGGCCAAGCAGCACAATGTGGAGCTGCCCGAGATCCCCACAAAGGGCGCGATCCTGGCCGAATTCTTTGACGCTTATGTGGAAGAAAACCTGATCCAGCCCACCTTCATCTACGACTACCCGGTGGAGGTCAGCCCGCTGGCAAAGCGCAAGCCGGACGACCCGATGTTCACCGAACGGTTCGAGTATTTCATCAACGCCACCGAGTTTGGCAACGCGTTCAGCGAGCTGAACGATCCCATCGACCAGAAAGGCCGCTTTGAGCGGCAGGTGGCGGAGCGCAAGCAGCTGGACCCGGCCAGCAGGGCGCAGGTGGATTACGACTACGTCACCGCGCTGGAATACGGCCTGCCCCCCACGGGCGGCCTGGGCTTCGGCGTGGACCGCCTGGTCATGCTGCTGACCGATTCGGCGTCCATCCGGGACGTGCTGCTGTTCCCGACGATGAAGCCGCTGGACAAGTAACAGCCGAAAATCAAACGGTGATTCGCAAGTTATCGCGCTTAGCGTGATAGGCATTAAACACCATTACACCACAGTTACACCATTTTTGGATTTTCTAAAAGGAGCCTTACACACTTTGGTGTAATCTGCGTGCCGCTTTAATCAGCCTCGGATTGTTAATCTGAGGCTGATTTTTATTTGAAGTAAAAATTCTTTTTCACTCGCACGGCCCCATCATCACTTAGCACAAACAGGTCTTGCCCCAAATGCGCAAGGTCTTCCGGCTTGATGATGGGGCCATTCTTTTTGTCTGGGTCAGTGTTCAGCAACGGCTTTCGCTCGCCAATCATTTTGGAAAAGTATTCCTGTGTTTCGGTGCCTTTGCAACCAAGTAAAATTGTAAACTTGAAGTTTCCCATCATGGCTTTGCGTTCGTCTTTGCCATAAATCATGTCAAGGTCGGCCAGTGATTGGGTCAGCACCATGATGCGGATATGCCGCTTGCGTAGTTTGCGCAGCGCCTCGGTGATTTGCAGCTTGCCAAAGGACGCAAACTCGTCCAGGCAGAACAGAATCATTTGCCGGTTCTCTTTAGGTCGGGATGAAAAGTATTCCATTGACTGCGCCGTGATGATGCGCAATAAGTCGCCATAGATTTTAAGCTTTTCATCGGGAATATAGATATAGATGCTGTTGTGTTCCAGCGTTTCCGGGCTGATGGACATTTCATGCTTCGGTACTTTACGAAGTGCATTTTTAATTTTGGCGTTCATCGCAAACAGCTTGATGGCATCGTCCGCTGCCTGTTTGCAGCCTGCGGTGTTTTTTTCGCTGGCCCCCACAAAACTACTAAAGTTCAGTCCATAAAGGCTGGTCGTGTGCTTATACTTCACAGCCTCCATAACTGCACGGTCCACGGCCCACCAAAATTCGACAATTTTCGGGTTTGCCTGTCGCCATGCATCCACCAGCGAAGGAAGCTCATCTTCAGTCAGGCCCATCTCAATAGCGCCCATTGCCTTGAGTGCGCCGACGCTGCCACCGTAGCCGAGCGCCAATTCAGCAATTTTGCCTTTTTGACGCAGGTGGCCATTGATGCCATGCTTCTCGACCGGGGCCTTAAACATCTGAATGGCCGAACTAATTACATATCAGCATTCTCTGCACATGGTTTTGAAATCGTAAGATATACCGATGATCTTGCCTTTAGAATCGAGTATGAAGAGAAGTTGAAAACACCCGGAGAGAAACTGGCAATAATTGCAAATTCCGGTCAGTATATCCCGTATGACGTTCGTCGTAGGTTAACTGCTTATAAAGTGGCGCTTGAGAACTTGTTCCCGAAATTGCATCCAGAACTGCTGAAGGATAAAGGCAAAGCGGACCTTGACTTGCTCTGTGCAGCATACAGGACAAACTTCGACGATTTTCGACAGAAGCGAGATACGGAGATGTACCTGAGAATGAAGGTATACTCCAGAGCGAATGTCAAAGCGTATTTGAAACGTAGCTTTGATGCACTGGTTGATAAGGCCGGAAATATCAAAAAGTATAGTGATTGGTTTGCTTTGGCAGAGGAAAAAGCACAGCTGGATGTAATGGCTGTTCAGTACGATGTCGACCTTGATACGCAGGCGATTAACCGAATGTTTCAGGAATATGCTCTGGCTCATTTTGGAAAGCTCTCGCAGAATATTGATAAGTCCTCGCCAGTGCTGGTAAGCAAGGCAATGGATTATATGGGTGTGCATAGCGAAAAGTTTATCATCGTTGTGATGGACGGCATGTCTGAATTTGACTGGAAGATTATATCTACGGCCTTTAAGGAAGTGGCCTATGAGAAATCCTCCGTGTTTGCAATGATTCCGAGTACAACATCTGTTTCCCGCCAGTGCTTGCTGTCCGGCAAATATCCGAGTCAGCTGCTGGAGCCTTGGAAGCAGAGTAAGGAAAAAACGGAATTTGTGGACTGTGCAAGAAATCTTGGTTATACTGATTCGCAAATCGGATATGAACGAGGATACGATGCGCAGTTTGGCCCCTTCGTAAGATGCGGAGCTGTTATTATCAATGATGTGGACGATATGGTCCACGCACAGACTCAGGGCCGACTTGGTATGTTTAATGACATTACCGTGCTGGCCAATCAGAAAAAATTACTGGAGATGACTAAGCACTTCATGGCAGCGGGATATGATGTTTACATTACTGCTGACCACGGCAACACTCCATGCACCGGCTTAGGAAAGCTAATGGGTACCGGTGTTGAAGTGGAAACGAAGAGTCGACGTATGCTGGCGCTGAAGGATTTTGCTGATAAGGCTGGTTTGATTGAAAAACACGGCCTTGTAGAATATCCGAAGTATTATCTCCCGAAGGAATATGATTACCTGATTTGTGATGTTGGCGATTCTTTTGACGCCAAAGGTGACGAGGTTATGACGCACGGCGGCATCACACTCGATGAGGTGGTTGTACCTTTTATCAAAATAAAGGCGGTACAGAAGAATGGCTAAAATGGTTGGATTATCGAGAAACTTAAAGCTCCAATGGCTGAACAAGGTTGTGGAGCTGGTTTTGGAAGACTTAAAAGAAGAAGAAATTAAAGAACAGCTGAATGAATATCTCAGATTTGAAATTGAAAGTCCTACGAATATCCGTAAGACAAGAGAAATCCTGATGAACATCTGGGTTTATGACAATAATTATTCCGGCAAGACTAAGATGACGGCTTTGGAGCTTATCCGTAATTACCCGGAATACTCGATGCCGATTCACTGGTGTATGATGCTTGCCGCATATCCCGTATTTGTAGATATGTGTAAGCTCATCGGCAAGATGGCAGAATTTCAGGATGAAATCACTTTGTCCCAGCTGAAGCTGAAGTTGTTCGACGAATGGGGTGAACGCACTACGCTGTATCATTCGATTGATAAGCTCATGGCGACACTCAAGGCTATGGAAGCACTGGCCTGTGACAAACCGGGAAAATATCACGTTAATAAACATCGAATCAGCAATTCCAAGGTGGTATCCTTTATGGTCTACACGATGATGCTGGTTGATGATAGCGGATATTATACTTTTACAGAAATCAATTCCTCCAACTATCTGTATCCGTTTGAATACAGAATGGAAAAAGAAACTTTGCTGGCGGACGGCAGATTTGCTATGAATAACTTTGGTGGTGAACTGTCGATTTCACTGAATGATTAGAGGAGATAGCAATGAGCGCATCATATGATAAATATTCTGTAACTCAGTATTCCGTAAGTTCTATTCTTGGTTATATTGAGGCCGGGGATATTGCAATCCCGGAAATTCAGCGTCCGTTCGTATGGAAGGGCCGTCAGGTCCGGGACCTTATTGATTCTCTTTATAATGGTTATCCAACTGGATACCTGATTATTTGGCAGAATCCGGATGTAAAACTGAAAGATGGTGGAAGTGCTGTAGGAAAGAAGGTCTTGATTGATGGTCAGCAACGTATTACGGCTTTAATGACAGCAATTGCTGGTTACAGCATCCTGACCGAAAGCTACGAAGAGAAAACAATCCGAATTGCATTTAATCCATTGGCAAAAGATGATGAGGAACGTTTTGCTGTAACAACACCTGCCCACATAAACAGCACTATCTGGATTTCGGATATTTCCGAGCTGTTTAAACCGAATTTTTCCACCAGAAAATTTATTAACAAGTATCTGGACGACAATCCGGAAGCAGATGAAGATTTAGTGGATAAGGCGATTTCGCAGCTTCTTTCTATAAAGAGTTGTCAGCTGGGTGCTATTATCCTTGTACCACAGTTGGATATTAGCGAAGTTACTGAAATCTTTGTGCGCATTAATTCGCAGGGAAAGCGTCTGAATGAGGCGGATTTTGCAATGTCCAAGATTGCAGCTGATGAACGCTACGGTGGCAACGAGTTGCGTAAGGCGATAGATTATTTTTGTCATTTGGCTGTGGATTCAGCATTCTTTAATCAACTGACCAATGGTGATGTGGAGTTTATGAATTCCAAGTATGCTCCAAAATTAAAGTGGTTAAAGGATGATCGTGAAAACATATATGACCCTGATTATAATGACATGCTTCGTGTTTCCTTTATGCATATGTTTGGTAGAGCAAAATTAGGCGACCTCGTCAGTTTGCTTTCAGGGCGTGATTTCGAGGAGCGTACATTCAAGGAAGAAATTGCAAAGGACAGTTTTGAAAAGTTGAGTGACGGTGTTTTGAATTTCATGAACCAATATAGCTTTGAACAATTTGTCTTAGCGATTAAGGCAGCGGGGTTTATTTCGGCTAAACTACTCAACTCTCAGATGACCTTGGATTTTGCTTATACACTTTATTTGATTTTGCAAAAAACTGATGAAATTCCAAAGATTGAGATTAAACGTTGCATTCAGAAATGGTTTGTCCTTTCTACCCTCACGAGTAGATATATCGGCTCACCAGAATCCCAGATGGATAGAGATCTGAGAACGATTGCGGCAAAGGGATTTAGAGCATTTCTCGAAGAAAACGAACAGGCCATGTTGTCGGACGCTTTTTGGAATGTTCGTTTGCCGCAAAATCTTGAAACCTCATCCATTTCCAGTCCGTTTTTCAATACTTTTGTTGCGGCACAGATATTTATGGGTGACAGGTCACTGTTGTCGAACAGCTCCAAGGTTACCGACTTGATTTCTGTTGCTGGTGATGTGCATCATATTTTCCCGAAGGAATTTTTGAAGCAGAGTGGAATAACAGATAAATCTCAGTATAATCAAGTGGCAAACTACGCCTATCTTGATACCGGTGTAAACATTTCTATCGGCAAGAAGGCACCAAACGACTATTTTACAACAGCGCTTGAGCAATGTAAGACTGGAGATATTGTGGTGGGAACCATCACCAACGAAGCCTCTTTCTGGAACAATCTCGAATTAAACTGTATCCCGGAAGAAGTGGTTAATATGACCGCTACTGACTACCCAGAATTTTTGCGTAAGCGCCGTGTATTGATGGCAAAGAAAATCAAAGAATATTACTATAGCTTGTGATGGGTGACACATTTTAATTTTGGCATACTTTTTAATTTTATCTATTCTGGGCCTGTCGGGATGACTTCCGGCACCGTCCGTGGCAGGTAAAATCACAAACAATAAAATAAAAAGCTGGGCTTCCATGGACGGCAAACGGTCGTAAAAGCCCAAAAATCAAGCCTTTTTCGGTGTTTTTGCACCGGAGAGGGCTTTTTCTTTTGTATCAAAGATAAGGTCTTGATAGACCCGTTCACTGGTACAGGTACCTTCATTGTTCAGCTGCTGCGCAGTGGCATCATCAAGCCGGAGGATCTTCTGTACAAGTACACCCGCGAAATCCATTGCAACGAAATCGTTTTGTTGGCCTACTACATTGCAGCGGTCAACATTGAGGAAACCTATCACGAACTGAGCGATAGCCAGGACTATGTCCCGTTTGAGGGAATCGTGCTGACGGATACTTTCGAGCTGGCTGAGCGTGCAGGAACAAGTGATGGAGCGGCAGATTTTAGTCTGTTTCAACCAAACACTGACCGTGCCACCAAGCAAATGCAAACACCGATTCAGGTGATTATCGGCAATCCTCCGTACTCGGTTGGACAAAAATCTGGCAACGACAATAACCAGAATGTGGCGTACCCGACTTTGGATAACGCAATCCAAAACACCTATGTGAAAGAGTCTAAAGCCGCATTGAACCGGAATGCTTATGATACTTATATCTATAGCATAGTACATAGCATATGCAAACATTATAATTCTCGTTTGAGAATTATAATGATAAAAGCTCTCGGAAAATCCGCTATGAGCGTATTTCTGACATATAGGGTAGGCGGTTGATATAATTAAAGCGTAGAAGATATCTCCTAACCACGAGTGAAAATGCGTGTGTGCACAGATTGCTTTTTCATAACGTAGAACTGAAAATCAATTTATTTTGTGAAGGTAAAAACAAATGACTGTACATGATATACTTGCACATTTTGACCACGTAAAAAAATGTGGCGGAAGTTATCGGTGCCGATGCCCAGCACATGACGACAAAACGCCAAGCCTAATGATTCGGCCTGCCGAAAACGGAAATACGCTAGTAAAATGTATGGCAGGTTGTGCAACAAAGGATGTATTGGAAAGGGTGGGATTGACGATGCAAGACCTTATGGTACCGCAGAGCATAAAGCCGCGCAAAAGCATTGTGGTAGTGTACAACTACTATGACGCCAACGGCAGCAAACGCGCTGAGAAGCTTCGCTACGACGACAAATCGTTTACTTGGCGCTATAGGGACGAGAACGGTAAGATAGTTTGGAAAAAACCTCAGGGGGACTGTCTGCTTTATAATTTGCACATTTTGGCGAATTATCCTAAAGATAAGCCCGTTTACCTTGTGGAGGGCGAAAAGGATGCGGACACCCTTGTGAGGATGAATTATCCCGCCGTTTGTACGCCAGATGGAGCAGGTCCCGGTAAATTTCGAGCCGAGTACATCAAATGGTTCTGCGACCGGCAGGTCATCATTCTCGGCGACAACGATGAGATTGGCCGCCAGTATATGGAGGAGGAAGCCAGCAAAATCGCGCCGGTAGCTGACTCTGTTAGGGTGCTGGATTTACGCGAGCTCTGGGTTGAAATGCCGGAGAACGGCGACATCTCTGACTATGTCGCAAAATTTGGTGACGAAGCCATCAAAAATGTTGAAACCCTTGCCGCCAACACGCCGGTGTGGTCTGCTCAGGAGCGGCATGATCATGCTGCTCCTGAGCAAGAAGCTGTGAACTCACTGAAAATTTTTTCGGCAAAAGAGTTGATGGGAAAGTACATTGCCCCTACAGAATTTGTTGTAAATGCACTTTTGCCTACTGGCTTTGCCATCTTGGCAAGCCCGCCGAAATATGGGAAATCTTGGCTTGCTTTGGATTTGTGTTACTCTGTTGCTTCTGGTAGGAGTTTTCTTGGTTTTACGACTCATCCCGGTCAAACGATGTACATGGCGCTTGAAGATACTCCGGCCCGGTTACAGTCTCGGCTAAAAATTGTGGCACAGGGCGAACCGATACCAGACGGCCTTAATTTTTTGACAGAAGCCCCTGAACTCCAGCAAGATTTGATTGGTGCTTTAGATAAGCTGATTTTGCAGATGCCGGAACTCAAACTTATTGTGATTGATACTTTGCAGATGATTCGCGGCATCTCCAATGGCCGGGATAACGAATACGCACGCGACTATAAGGAAATGCGTATTTTGAAGGAATTTGCCGACCGCCACAAGTTGTGTGTGTTGGCAATTCACCATACACGCAAAACGGCAGATGAAAGCGACCCATTTAATAGAATTTCTGGTGGAATTGGAATCCAAGGTGTGGCAGACACCACAATGGTTATGGAACGTGAAAAGAGGATGGATGGCCAGACTCGTCTTTCCGTCACAGGGCGCGATATTGTCAGCGATGAATATACACTAAGCTTTGACAAGACTTTGTGCAAATGGAAAATGGAAGGCAACGCGGGTGATTTAGACGCGCAATTTGCGAAAGACCAGTATGAAAACAACGAGGTCGTGCAGGCTATTCGAGAAGCCGTGACGATTGGAAAAGGTACTTGGCGTGGAACTATGAGTGACCTAAACGGCGTAGCGCAAAATACCAAGTATATCGGCCATATTCTCTGCCTTCCTCGAACTTTGTCGTCGATGGTTGCCAAGCTCGAAGATGACCTCTACCGTTATGATGGCATTTCTCATTCTGCTGTGCAAAACGGGACAGGCGGCAGGCAGCATATCTTCACTCAGGCCCCTGCCCAGGGGCTAGATAAGTGGGTCGAGGTGAAGGGGAGTAGCCCATTTGATGCGGACGGAGGCGCGCCGAATGAGCAGGTGCAGTAATTATAGCGTGCCCCTGTGGGAAAAGAGTAATCTCACACTTGAGGAAGCCGCCGCCTATTCCGGCATCGGAATTAATAAACTGCGAAAAATGACCGATGAGCCAGCTTGCAACTTTGTTCTGTGGAACGGGACAAAACGACTGATTAAACGCCGCAAACTGGACGAGTATACCGATAAGGCATATTCAATCTGACAAGACAAGAAGCCATAGACAGGAGCCTTGCAGCGTGATATACTTCATGGTGTAAGGCTCCTTTTTTGTAAAGGAGTAATGCGAAATGGCGTCAAATAGACGAAAGGACAATAAAGGTCGCGTTCTCAAGGAAGGTGAAAGCTACCGCAAGTCCGACGGGTTATATATGTTCCGCTGGACAAGCCGCAATGGAAAGAGAAAGGCGGTCTATGATGCAACTTTGGAGGGGTTGCGCGACAAAGAAGAAAAGATACGACGTGATCTGGTAGATGGAATCCGGACGGTTGACGAAAACGTGACGGTCAACGATGTCTTTGAACTATGGCGCAAAGATAAGCTAGGCATCAAGGAACACACACTTGTGAACTATGTGTATATGTATGACCGTTTCGTCAGAAATTCTATCGGCACCATGAGGGTCAAGGATGTGCGAAAGTCGGATGTACGGCATTTTTATAGCGACATTCTGCGTAATCGACGGATGGCGATAAATACTCTCGATACTATCAACAATGTTCTGCATCAGGTCCTTGCTGTTGCAGTCGATGATGAATACATACGCAACAATCCGACGGATGGGGTGTACGCTTCCATCAAGGTGGCTTTCCACTTTGAAACGCCCAAGCGCCATGCACTGACGATTCAGCAGGAAAAAGCTTTTCTGGGGTTCATCAAAGATACACCGCAATACTGTCATTGGTTGCCCATCTTTACCTTTTTGCTTGGAACAGGGTGCCGTATTTCGGAAACGGTAGGCTTGTGCTGGTCAGATATTGATTTTGAAAATGATGTAATTCTTATCAGGCATAACTTGGTATACCATCAGCATGAGGCAGGAAAATGCTATTTCACGCTTTCCACGCCTAAAACGGCGGCAGGCAAACGAACAATACCGTTGGTTGATGAAGTGCGAGAGGCGCTGCTTCAAGAGAGGGAACATCAGGGAGAAGTTGGGCTGATCTCACAGTATGAAATTGAAGGGCTGCACGATTTCGTTTTCCTGAACCGTTACGGTTTCCCGCAGAATCCACAGACCGTGAACCGCGCAATCGGTCGAATTGTCGATGCCTACAATGACAAGGAACTTGAACGGGCCACCAAGGAAAGGCGGGAGCCGTTCTATTTGCCATCTTTTTCATGCCATAACTTGCGCCATACCTTCTGCACTCGCCTTTGCGAGGTCGAAACGAATCTGAAAATCATTCAGGACATCATGGGACACGCTGATATTTCCACTACCATGAAGATTTACGCCGAGGTGACACAGCAGGCAAAAGCCAATGCGGCGACGAAACTGAGCGGAAGACTGGGCATCCCCATCTGACGGCTACACCACCTACTACACCATTTTTACACCAACTTCGCAGACAGTTGTGTATGAATGCGTAGGCTTATGTGGCAGACGACATTATTAGAAAGACGCGACATAGAGCTTTGTAGAAATATATAGGCATATGTCATTTCTGACTTGGAATCCCCACCATGAAGCCGCTGGACGCGCCCAAGCCCCAGGCCGCCGCGGAGCAGGCTCCGAAAGCGGCCGCGCCGGCGCCGTCCATTGACTTCTCCAAGGTGGAGATCGAGCCGCTGTTTGCCGACTTTGTGGATTTCGAGACCTTCAGCAAGTCGGATTTCCGCGCGGTCAAGGTCAAGGAGTGTGCCGCCGTGCCCAAGTCCAAAAAGCTGCTCCAGTTTGTGCTGGACGACGGCACCGGGACCGACCGGGTCATCCTGAGCGGCATCCATGCCTATTACGAGCCGGAAGAGCTGGTTGGCAAGACGCTGATCGCCATCACCAACCTGCCGCCGCGGAAGATGATGGGCATTGACTCCTGCGGCATGATCATCAGCGCCGTCCATCACGAGGAAGGCGAGGAGCGGCTGAACCTGCTGATGGTGGACGACCGCATCCCCGCCGGCGCAAAGCTGTACTGAGCCGTCCGTCCCTGATAAAAACGCATCATAAAACCAGCCGGAGCGTCCCTGTTCGGACGTCTCCGGCTGGTTTTCTTTGGGCTGCGGGCGGCAGCGGCTTGCACGGCGCCGCCCGGCAGGATACAATAAGAGCCGGACACACCCGGGAAACCGGCATGCCGGGCGGTTTGCTCCGCCCGAACGGGAGAGGAGGAACCCTTACGAAACCGAACATCTGCAAAATCGAATCGCCCGATGAAAAACAGGCCGTCTGCCTGGAGATCCTGCGCGCGCTGCCCGCCTGGTTCGGCATCCCGGCCAGCGTGGCGGAATACGGCGAGGGCTGCCGGGACCTGCCCTTTTGGGCGGCGCGGGACGGAGCGGACACGGTGGGCTTTGCGGCGCTGCGGTCCACCAGCCGGTACGCCGCCGAGCTGTATGTGATGGGCGTGCTGCCCGGGCGCCACCGGGGCGGGCTGGGGCGCGCCCTGTTTGAGGCCGCGCGGGAATACGCCGCGCAAAACGGATTTGAATACCTGCAGGTCAAAACGGTGGCCGAAGGGCACTACCCGGAATACGACAGGACCAACGCCTTTTACCGCGCCATGGGCTTCCACGAGCTGGAAGTGCTGCCGCTGTGGGATGCGCACAACCCCTGCCAGCTGTACGTGATGTGGATATGAGTATCGACGCGCATGTACATCTGCCGACGGCTCCCGAACTGGACACGCGGCAAAAGCAAAAACGGCGGCTGCTGGCGGAAATGCGGGAGAACGGCGTGGAAAAATGCCTGCTGATCGCGGATTCCTGGCAGCAGAGCGGCATTGGCAATAACCAGGAATGCCTGGTGCTGTTTGCGGACACGCCGGAGGTATCGGTCGCGGCAGGCGTCAGCCCTCTGGCGGACTTTGACCGGCAGTGCGGGGCGCTTGCCGCCTGGCTGGAGGAAGAGCGCAGCTCAGGGATCAAACTCTATCCCGGGCACGAGGATTTCCCGTTGACAGACCCGGCGCTGGAGCGCGTCTACCTGCTGGCGCAGCGGTACGCCGTGCCGGTGCTGTTCCATTCTTCCGGCGGGCGTTTCCCCGGCAGGGGCACGCCGGAGGAAGCGGCCGCGGTCTTGCAGCGGCATCCCGGTCTGACGCTTGTCTGCTACCACTGTTTTGCGCCGAATGTGGAAAACTGCCTGCCGCTGCTGCGATACCCGAATCTGTATTTCGACATTTCGTCGCTGGCGGATACGCTGCAGCTGGCGGAACAGGCGGGCCGCCCGCTGCTGGAACTGCTGCGCCGCGCCCCGGACCGGGTGATGTTCGGCTCCGACTATGCTGCCTGCAGCCAGCGGGAGCACCTGCGCTTTGCCCGGAGCCTGCCGCTGGACGGGGCGGAGGTGCAGGCGCTGATGGGCCTGACCGCCCGCAGGCTGTATCGGATGTGAGGCGCGGCGGGGTCAGCCCTTCTGCTCCAGGGCGCGCCGGTACTGCCCCGGCGTCATGCCCAGCGACTGTCGGAAGGTGCGGATAAAGTAGCTGCTGGCGGAAAAGCCCGCCCGCTGGGCGACCAGCTCGATGTCCGCGTCGGTTTCCTGCAGCAGCTTTTTGGCCTGCTCCAGCCGCACGGCGGTCAGGTAATCGGTAAAGCTGCGGAAAAAATGCTTTTGGAAATAGGCGCTGAAATATTTGGGCGACATGTGGAACTGCCGCCCCAGGACCTGCAGGCTGAGCGGCTCGGCATAGTGCTCCTGGATGTAGTGGGCGATGGCCAGCAGGGTGTCCATCTGGCGGCTGCCGCCGGGGCTGCGCTCCACCAGGCCGGCGCTGTGCAGCAGGTAATACAGCCGCAGCACATTCGCCTTGATGCCCAGCCAGGCGCCGGGGACGGTGCTTTCGTACAGGGCGACGATCTCGTCCAGAAGGCCGGCCGCCGCCGCGGCGACGGCTTCGGGCAGGCGGTTGACCACCCGGGCGCCGCCCTCGGCCAGCGGGGCAAGGCAGCTTTCGCCCGCCTCGTCGGCATAGGTGAACTGCAGCCAGGAGAGCGGGAACAGAAAGGCCAGATACCGGCAGCCGGCCTCCTGCGACTGCATGCCGTGCAGGTCGCAGGGATTGATGTAAAACACGTCCCCCGGCAGGCCGGTGTGGCTGGCCTCGCCAATGCGCAGCGCCAGGCGGCCGCTGCGAACCCAGATGACCTCCACGGTATCCTGCCAGTGGGTGGGGACGTCGATGGGGCCGGTGTCGTTCTGCATCCGGTACAGTTTCAGCGGGCGCAGCGGCGTGCCCTGCTGCTTGACCTCTTTCAGCTGCGGCTTCATGATCTGCTCCTTTGTCCCATGCCCGGCCGGGCATGTCGATCTTGTGGATATTGTACTATAAATGATGGAAATACTGCAACACCTGCAGCGCCCGGCAGGATATACTTCAATTAAAAAGCATAGCGGCGCGGCACGCCGAAGCGCTGCGAAAGGAGCGGTATTTTATGACGAACTGGCTGGAACAGAGCATTTTCTACGAGATCTACCCCCAGAGCTTCCGCGACTCGAATGGCGACGGCATCGGGGACCTGCCCGGCATTCTGGAAAAGCTGGACTACATCCAGGCGCTGGGCTGCAACGCATTGTGGCTGAACCCCTGTTTCGAGTCGCCTTTTGGCGACGCGGGCTACGACGTGTCCGACTATTGCAGGGTCGCGCCTCGCTACGGCACCAACGAGGATCTGGTGCGCCTGTTTGACGAGGCGCACCGCCGCGGCATGCACGTGCTTTTGGACCTGGTGCCGGGGCACACCTCCATCGAACACCCCTGGTTCAAGGCTTCGATGCAGCCGGAACAGAACGAATATACCGGCCGTTATATCTGGAGCAACCACGCCTGGGAGAACGTGGCCGGTTACGGCAACATCAACGGTCAGCTGCGGGGCATCTCGCAGCGGGACGCCTGCGTGGCGGTGAACTTTTATTCGCTGCAGCCGGCACTGAACTTCGGCTTTGCCAAAATCACCGCGCCCTGGCAGAGCGCGGTGGACTCGCCCGAGGCGCTGGCCACCCGCCAGGCCATGAAGGACGTGATGGCCTTCTGGCTGGGCCGCGGCTGCGACGGCTTCCGGGTAGACATGGCCGGCAGTCTGGTCAAGGATGACGAAAACAGCGTGGAAACGATCAAACTGTGGCAGGACATGCGCGCCTTCCTGGACGAGAAGTATCCCGACGCCGTGCTGATCTCTGAATGGGGCGAACCGGACAAGTCCCTCAAGGGCGGGTTCCACATGGACTTCCTTTTGCAGTTTGGCACCTCGCATTATCTGGACCTGTTCCGGTGCGAGCACCCCTTCTTCAGCCGGGAAGGAAAGGGCGACGCTTCCTGCTTTGTCAAGACTTATCAGGCCAACATGGAACGGACCGGCGGCAAGGGCCTGATGTGCATCCCTTCCGGCAACCACGATATGGAGCGCCTGCGCAAGTATCTGGACCCGGAGGAGATGAAGATTGCGTTTGCCTTTTTGCTGTCCATGCCCGGCGCGCCCTTCCTTTATTATGGCGACGAGATCGGCATGCGGTATGTGGAGCAGCCCTCGGTGGAGGGCGGCTACGACCGCACCTGTTCCCGCACCCCGATGCAGTGGGGCCGGGGCGGCAACGCCGGGTTCTCGGCCGCGCCTGCCGACCGGCTTTACACCAAAATGGACCCCGCCGCCGATGCGCCCGCTGTTGAGGCGCAGATGGCGGACGAAAGCTCGCTCTGGCACGAGGTGGCAAAGCTGACCGCCCTGCGCAAGGCGACCCCGGCGCTGTGCGCTTCGGCCGGCATCGAGTTCGTCGGCTGCGGCGAGGGGAGCTATCCGCTGGTTTATCTGCGCAGCGACGGCGAGACGCGGATCCTGGTGGCGCTCAATCCCGCGGCCCGCAGCGTCAGCTGCCCGTGCCCGTACCGCGCCAGCCGGGTGCTGTACGCTTTGGGCCAGTCCGCCCGGCTGGAAAACGGCGCCCTGACCATGGCCGGCGAAAGCGCTGTTTTCTTTGTGGTGGAATGACCGTCCCAGCCTGACCAGTGAAACGCCCCTGCTTCCCGGTATGGAAGGCAGGGGCGTTGACGCGGAAAAGCACAGGAGCCGGGCGCGCGGCGGCGCTTACCGGCCGGCTTCCGCCAGGAGCGTGCCCAGGTCCTCGAATATGTCGTGGGGAAGCATGGCAAGCTGGCTTTTACGGGCGGCGCAGCGGTCGGCCGCTGCGCCGTGCAGCCAGACACCGCAGGCGGCCGCGTCGGCGGGCGAAAGCCCCTGCGCCAGCAGCGCGGCGATCATGCCGGCCAGGATGTCCCCGCTGCCGCCCCGGGCCAGCCCCGGGTTGCCGGTGGTGTTGCGCAAAAGCGTGCCGTCCGGCGCGGCGACAATGGTGCCGGAGCCTTTCAGCACCAGCACGCAGCGGCGCTGGCGGGCGCAGCGCGCGGCGACGCCGGCGCGGTCCGCCTGTACCTGCTCCACCGTCAGGCCGGTCAGGCGGGCCATCTCGCCAGGGTGGGGCGTCAGCACGGCGGCGGGCGGCAGGACGGGGGCGCTGTTCCGGGCGGCCAGCGCGTTCAGGGCGTCGGCGTCCAGCACGCAGGCTTTCCAGGAGCGTCCGTCCAGCAGCGTCCGCAGCAGGGGATCGGCGCCCGCGCCCAGGCCCGGTCCGGCCAGAAGGACGGCGCGGCCGGGGGCAAAGCTGCCTGCTGCCGCCTGGACGTCGGCAGGCAGCAGGAAGCCGTCGGGGCCGGTGCGGCAGGGAAGCGCGCAGCATTCCGGGCAGCGCGCCAGCGCCGGCTGCATGGCCTGCGGGACGGTGGCCAAAAACACCAGCCCCGCCCCGCAGCGCAGGGCGCCCTCGGCGGCCAGTACTGGCGCGCCCAGATAGCGCTCGCTTCCGGCAAAGACTGCCACCGTGCCAAAGCTGCCTTTGTTGGTGTCCGCTGCCCGGCGGGGCAGCCGGGAAAGCACATACTCTCTGGTGATGTCCTGCATGGCGGTTCGTCCTCCTGAGAAATATCCTTTGGCCTGCGCCTGCCGCGGCGCGGGCCTTTGCACTTTGCGGCGGTTTGTATTATAGTGGTGATAGGCGGGCCGGGCAGGCCGATGCGCCCCCGGCCGGATGATTGTATTATAAAAGTATTTTCCGCAAAAAGAAAGGGGACTGCGCCATGGTACCGAAGCTGGAACGGCTGATCGAACAGAGCGGCAACATCGTGTTTTTTGGCGGGGCGGGCGTTTCGACCGAGAGCGGAATCCCGGATTTCCGCAGCGTCGACGGCCTGTACCATCAAAAATTTGACTATCCGCCGGAAGTCATGCTCAGCCACAGTTTTTTTGTCACGCACACCGAGGAATTCTTCCGTTTTTACCGCGAAAAGCTGATCGTCCACGGGGCCAGGCCCAACGCCGCGCACATCCGGCTGGCAAAGCTGGAACAGCAGGGCAAATTGAAAGCGGTGGTGACCCAGAACATCGACGGGCTGCACCAGGCGGCGGGCAGCAAGCGGGTGTTTGAGCTGCATGGCAGCATCCTGCGCAATTTCTGCACCCGATGCGGCAAATTTTATGATGTGGATTTTGTTGAAAATGCTCCCGGCGTGCCCCGCTGCACCGAGTGCGGCGCCGTCGTCAAGCCGGACGTGGTGCTGTACGAGGAGGGCCTGGACCCCGACACCATGGAGGGCGCGGTCCGGGCGATTGCGGCGGCGGACCTGCTGATCGTGGGCGGGACCAGCCTGGCGGTCTACCCGGCGGCGGGGCTGCTGCAGTATTTCAACGGCAGAAATCTGGTGGTCATCAACAAGCAGCCCACCCCGGCCGACCGGCATGCCAGCCTGGTTTTGAACATGCCCATCGGCAGGGCGCTTGGCCCCGACCCTGTGGCGGAGCAGGAGTGACGGACCGCCCGCAGCCCTGGGGGTTACAAAGGATAACTGCCGGTTTGCCGTATCGGTTATGAAAAATTGCGGAATTTTTCTGTCAATTTTTGCTTTTTTTGGCCAAAACGATTGCATTTTTTCCCGGTGTTCTGGTATGATTATGAACGGGAGAGTATGCGCATACAGTTTGGAGCGCGTATATGGTTGCGGACAGGAGGATCAGAGTATATGGCAAACGTTTTGGAAGATTTTACCAAAAAGCGCGAGTTTCTGGCGTGCATTGATTCTGACGGCTGCGTCATGGATACCGTGCGCGTCAAACATCTGGATGTGCTTTGCCCGGAGCTGATCCGCACGTTTGCGCTGGACGCCCACGCCGACCTGATCACCGACGCCTGGGCGGAGATCAATCTGCACAGCATCACCCGGGGCATTTCCCGGTTCGAGAGCGTGGTGCTGATTTTTGATCGGCTGAAAAACCACGGCGTGGATGTGCAGGGCAGCGAGGAGATCGCGGCCTGGGTCGCCACCGCCAATGAGCTGAGCACTGCCACCCTCAAGCAGGAGGTGGTGCGCACCGGCAGCCTGGCGCTGCGGAAACTGCAGCAGTGGAACACCACCTGCAACCGCCGCATCCAGGCGCTGGAACCTACTTTTGAACCTTTTGCCGGCGTGGAGAACAGCCTGCGCCAGCTGCACGCCGTGGCGGATGTGGCGGTGGTCTCGGCGGCAAACGAGAGCGCCATCGCCAGCGAGTGGACCCGCTACGGGCTGGCCCGCCACGCCGATGTGATCTTTGGCCAGGAAGTGGGCAGCAAGGCAAACAGCATCGCCACCATGCTGGCCTGCGGGTACGAGAGCCGCAAGGTGATGATGGTGGGGGATTCCATGGGCGACGCCCAGGCCGCTGCGGCCAACGGCGTGGCCTTTGTGCCCATCCTGCCCGGCCGGGAGGCCGAAAGCTGGCGGCGGCTGCAGGAGGAGGCCCTGCCCAAACTGCTGCACGGCACCTTCCGCCCGGCCTATCAGGCGGAACTGCTGGCCGCGCTGCGCAGCGCGCTGCACGGGTGACGCCCGGGGCGCGCCTGCCGGTTGAAACTGGATAGGATATGAGCGCCGGTCCATCGCGGAGCGTGCACAAGGAACCTTTGCCGCAAAATCCAACAAGAACAGGCCGTTGGCTTTGCCGACGGCCTGTTTTTTGCGATTTTTCGGGGTTTCGCAGGTTTGCCGCCCGCGCGGCAAACCCAATGTTTTTTTGCGCTTGCTCCGCTTTTGAGGGACGGCGCTCATTGGCTTTGGCGGTGATTGTCCGGGAACCATTCATGTGTGCGCAACCACTGGACGGCTTGCGCCGGAGGGGGCGCGGGGAGCTTCACACCAACACGTCCTTGATCAGCAGCGAGAGGCCGCCGGTGGCGCTGTGGATGAACTCCACCGCCTCGTCGCTGTTGCACAGCTCGGCCGGGATCTTGATCTCGATGCCGCTCTCGGTGCGGAAGCTGCGGCTGGCCATCCTGCGCATGCGGGCGGGGCTGACGGTCACATGGTCGTCCTCGGCCACGCCTGCCTCGGCCAGCGCCTGCTCAAAGGCGGGGGCGGCCAGGGGATAGCTTTCCCGCATGCGGGCGCGCACGTCCTCCACCGCAATGGTGTTGTCCACCGCCTGGTTGTGCACCATCAGGTCGACGGCGGTCTCGGTGCCGCCGTCAAAGGGTGGCACGTCGTCCAGCGCTTCCGGTTCCGGATAGGCCTGGCGCACCGCAGCGGCGGCGGATTCGCACACCGCTTTCAGCTTGGCTTTTTCGGGCAGGGCCTGGGCGCAGCCGAACACCCGCGTGGACAGATACACGTCCTTTTTGCCGTCCATCTCGTACTTTTTCTCGATCAGGCGGATGCGCCTGGTCGCCAGGTCGATCAGCGCGGCTTCGTCCGCTTTGGGCGTGCCGGGCAAAAGCGTCCGCTGGGGGGTCAGGCCCGAATACTGGGCGTTGCCCAGCGTGCGGGTCTGGTGGGTATAGCCGGGCTTGTAGCTCAGTTTCAGCACCCCCAGGTAGGGCACGCCGCCGGCCAGGAAATCCACCACCGCCAGGTCGCCGGCGGGGATGGACGGGTATTGCAGCATCTGCTCAAAGATCACGCCCGCAATGCGGCGGGACAGGTCGATGAAATCCTGATTGCCCGCCAGCTCCTGTGCAAAGGCCGAGTCAGGCAGAAAATCGCACTGGCGGCTGTCGTCGGCGGAAAAGGCCTTTTCCAGGCAGACGGTAAAATATTCGGTCAGGTCGGCGTCCAGGTCGGCTTCCCGGTCCGAGAGCAGCGGCTCCGACGCGCCGGTGTCCAGAATGTGGTATATGACCCGTTTGACGTTCAGCTCCATGTGGATTCTCCTTACCCCTGTGATGAAACAGCCCGCGCTGCATGGCGGGTATATAAAAATAGTATAGCATAGTTTGGCGGTTTTTGGTAGGCGGGGCGGCCCGGCTGCGGCGCATAAAACGGCCCGCGGCTCCGTATACTGGCAGATAGGAACCTGTGATCCAGCAAAGGAGGCGTCTGCCATGTCCGACCAAAAGCATCAGATCACACCCGCCCCGGATGTGCCGCTGAACTCCGCCCGCGGCGAGACCCGCGGACCCACCACGCCGGTGCCGCCCCAAGGCGCAGGCCCCGCGCCGGACGCCCGGCAGGAGGACGCCGGCGACCAGGCGTTTTTGTCCCGCACCATGCCGTCCCGCCAGAAGGCGGCGCGGGCCTTTTTGAACGGCAGCGCGCCCGGCGTGCAGCAGAGCTATGCCCCGAACGCCGAGGCCAGCACGGTGGAGGGCTGGGTGGAGGACGACGAGACTGTCGAACGCCTGGCGCGCTGGCGGCGGGACGCGCCCTACGGCTGAGCCTGCGCGCCGCGCCATAAGAAAAAAGACCGGGGGCGGACCCTTGACCGTCCCCGGTCTTTGCCGCGCCCAAAAGGGCGGACCGGATGCGTTTTGCGCCGAAACGGCGGAGCCGGGGAAGTCACCCGGCGGCCTCCGGCTTCAGCAGCGTGCCGTCGGGGGCAAAGCTGCCGCTTTCCATCACGGCGTTCAGGCTGTCCAGCACGGCGGACGCCTCGTCGCCCTGCAGCAGCGTTGTCCGGCCGTCCGCCTGGCGGCAGGGCAGCAGCCGGCAGGAGGGGACGCCGTCGGCGTCCACCGTCACCAGAAGCAGCGCGGTGTCGCAGTCCTCCATATTGAACCAGAAATTGCCCAGGCTGTAAAACACCGGCACATCGCCCCGCCAGCCGGCCCCCTGCAGCACATGGGGATGCGCGCCCACGATCAGGTCCGCCCCCGCCGCGGCGTACAGGCTGGCAAGGTCGGTCTGCGCCTGTTCCAGCACGGTGGACTGCTCGGTCCCCCAATGGGCGTAGACCACCACAAAGTCGGCGTTTTTCTCGGCGGTGCGGATGGCCTCCAGGGTGTCCGCCGGATCGTAGGTGTACAGCACGCCGGGGGCGTCTTCGGCTGCCTTTGGCGTCATGATGTACTTTTCTGCCCGGGTGGCGCCCACAAAGGCAAAGGTCATGCCGTTTGCCACGTAATACTGGGCCTGCATGGCCTCGTCCAGGTCGCGCCCCGCGCCGATATAGGGCACCCCCGCGCCGTGCAGCGTGTCCAGCGTGTCCAGGAAGGCGTCCGGGCCGAAATCGCCGCAGTGGTTGTTGGCCAGCGAGACCAGGTCGACGCCCATCACGTCCCACAGCGCCGCATGTTCCGGCGCGGCGCGGAAGGTGTAGGCCTTGCCGGGCATCGGCTCGCCCCGGTCGGAAAAGCAGAACTCGTTGTTGCTGACCAGCAGGTCGGCGCTGTGCATCTGCGCCAGCAGGTCGGCGGAAAAATTGGCGGCAAAATCGCCGCCGCGCCCGGCATACTGCTGCATGATGGTCCAGTTGTCGGCAAAGCAGACGTCCCCGGTGAATGCCAGCGTCACGCTGCCGTCGTCGGCGGTGTCCAGCAGGTGCCAGTTTTCGGGCAGAGGCGTGGGCGTGGGTGCGGCGGTGGGGGCGGGGCTGGCCGAAGGCGCGGGCGTGGGCACGGCCGCCCGGATGGCCAGCGCCGGCGAAGCCGCGCAGCCTGTCAGCAGAGCAAGGGCGGCCGCGGCCGCCGCAAGAAAAGATCGCATAGGGAGTCCCCCGTTTCAGCAGGATGCGGGCCGGCAAAAAAATGCGGTCGCCCGCCCATCTAACCTTACCACAATGCCGGCCGCATGGCAACCGGACCGGCGCTTTACCGGGAATTTACAAAGACTTTACCGGAGCGCGGTATCGACAAATTGCGCGCATCCGGTATAATAAATACATATCATGCGGCAGTGTGCCCGTTTTGGGCGCACAGGGAGATGCCCGCGGCCGGTTTGCGGCCGCCTGCCGACAAAACAGAAAAGAGGAATCTGCATGATCTACATTGTCGAGGACGACGCCAGCATCCGGGAACTGGAGCAGTACGCCTTGCAAACCAACGATTACGAAGTCCAGGGCTTTGCCGACGGCAAAACATTTTGGGCTGCGGTGCACAGCCGCCTGCCGGAGCTGGTGATTCTGGACGTGATGCTGCCCGACGAGGACGGGTATTCCATCCTGTCCCGCATGCGCCAGGACGCCGCCACCCGCAGCGTGCCGGTCATCATGGTCACCGCCAAATCCAGCGAGATCGACGTGGTGCGCGGGCTGGACCACGGCGCGGACGATTACATCACAAAGCCTTTCGGCGTGCTGGAGTTTATCAGCCGGGTCAAAGCGGTGCTGCGCCGCGCGGCGGCCGACGCCCCGGCGGCCGCAGGGGTGCTGCGCTTTGGCGGCATTGTCATGAACGACCTGTCCCGCACCGTCACGGCGGACGGCAGCCCGGTGGAACTGACCTTTAAAGAATACTCGCTGCTGCATTATTTTCTGGAGCATCCCGGCGAGGTGCTGGCCCGCGAGCGCATCATGAAGGCGGTCTGGGATACGGACGATCTGCTGGAATCCCGCACCATCGACATGCACGTGCGCACCCTGCGCCAGAAGCTGGGCGACGCCGGCGACGTGATCCGCACCGTGCGCAAGGTGGGCTATAAACTGGATGCGGAGGCCGGGGATGAAACGACTTGAGAGCATGGCCCGCCGCATCTGGGAATGTCTGGCGCTGATCGGCCTGGTCTGCGTGCTGCTGACGGCGCTGGGCACCGCGTTTTTGTTCCACCGCGCGTTTGGGCGCCAGCTGGACCGGGACCTGGCCCGCACCGCCGAGGCGGTGGCCGCCGCCTACGAAAACCACGGCATGACGGTGCTGGAGGATTATTTCCCCATGCGGGACTCGCTGCGGCTGACGCTGATCGAACCGGACGGCGACGTGCTGTATGAGTCGTCCGACGCCACCGACATCGAGAACCATCTGGATCGGCCGGAGGTGCAGTCCGCGCTGGAATCCGGCTTCGGCGCGGCCACCCGCCGCAGCGCCACGGTGGGGTACGAGACCCACTACTACGCCCTGCGCCTGGCCGACGGCAACATCCTGCGCCTGGCCGACGAGGCCGACGATCTGTGGCTTTCTTACACACAGGCGCTGCCCTGGCTGCTGGTGGGCGTGCTGGCAGTGCTGGCGCTGGGGGCGCTGCTGGCCTGGCGGCTGACCCGCCGGCTGGTGCGCCCCATCACCCGCATGGCGGAACATCTGGACGACATCGAGGCCTACGTGCCTTATATCGAGCTGGAACCGCTGGCCCACACCGTCCAGCAGGACCGCAAGCTGCGCGAGGACAACGAGGCCATGCGCCGCGAATTTACCGCCAACGTCAGCCACGAGCTGAAAACCCCGCTGACCAGCATCTCCGGCTTTGCCGAGATGATCGAGAGCGGCATGGTCAAGCCTGACGACGTGCCCGCCTTTGCCAAGCGCATCCACAGGGAAGCCAAGCGGATGATCGCGCTGGTGGCGGATATTTTGCAGCTTTCGGAGCTGGACAGCATGCGCGAGGAAGACAAGCGCAAGGAAATTGTGCCCGAGCCGGTCGATTTGGCCGCGCTGCTGCAGGACATTGCCGTCAACATGACGGTCAACGCCGGCAAGACCTACGTCACGCTGGAGTGCGACGCCGCGCCCGCCGTGGTGCAGGGCAGCAGCGACCTGCTGGCTGAGCTGGCCACCAACCTGTGCGACAACGCCATCCGCTACAACCGCCCCGGCGGCAGGGTGGTGCTGAGCTGCGGCACCGACGCCGACGGCAGCCCCTGGCTGAATGTGGAGGACAACGGGATCGGCATCCCCAAGGAGAGCCAGTCCCGCATTTTTGAGCGGTTTTACCGGGTGGACAAGAGCCGCAGCAAGGCCACCGGCGGCACCGGGCTGGGCCTTGCCATCGTCAAGCACATCGCCATGCTGCACGGCGCCCGCATCGACCTGAAAAGCCAGGTGGGCACCGGCACCACCATCCGGGTGACCTTCCCGGCGCCCCCGCAGGAGCAGTAAAGAGAACAGGAAAAGGACCGCGGCCGGTCCTTTCAGGCAGCCCCGTCCCCGCCGATCCGGCAGGGGCGGGGCTGCGCCGCGCCGGGGGATTCTGCCGGCCTGCACCGGCGCATACCCTGTGGCGAGGGGGGATGCGGATGCAGGAGCGGGCAAAACGCCGCGGCGTCGCGTCGGCCGCGGGGGCGATCATCGCCTGCCTGATCGGCGCAGGCTTTGCCAGCGGGCAAGAGGTACTGCAGTTTTTTACGGTTTACGGCCCGCTGCCGGGGCTGCTGGGGGCGGCGCTGGCCTGCGCGGTGCTGGGAACGGGATGCGCCCTGCTGATGGCGGACGACGGTCAGGGGGATGTGTTTGTCCGGTGCTGCGGCCCGCTGGCCGGACGGGCGCTGGGGGCGCTGTGCCCGCTGCTGCTGTTTGGGGTGTATGCGGTCATGCTGGCCGGGGCCGGCGCGCTGGTGCAGACGGGAACAGGCCTGCCCGCATGGGCGGGACGCGCCGGGATGCTGGCCGCCACGCTGGCCACGGTGCTGGCGGGGCAGGAACGCATGACCGACATTTTGGGCCGGGCCGGGCCGCTGATCGTCGCCTTTGTGCTGGCGGCTGGGGCCGGGGCGCTGCTGCGCGGCCCCACCGGACGGCCATGGCCCGGTCTGCCGCAGCCGCCGGCGGGCAGCTGGTGGATGGCGGCGCTGGTCTATGCGGGTTACAATCTGTACCTGATGGCGCCCTTCCTGACCGCGCTGGGCGGCCGGCTGACCGGGCGCAGCGCGGCACGCCGGGCCGCGTGGGCGGGCTGCGGGGCGTTTGGCGCGGCGCTGGCGCTGCTGCATCTGGCGTTTTGTCTGGCGCCGGAGGCGTTGTCCAGCCAGGCCCCTGCCATGGCGCTGGTGCGGGAGCTGTGGCCCCGGGCGGCAGCGCTGGCCGTGCCGGTGCTGCTGGCCGGCGTGTACACAACGGCCGCGCCGCTTTTGTTCAGCGTGTGCCGCGCGCTGCCGCCCCGGCTGCCGCGCCGCCCCGCCGCGGCGGTGACGGCGGCTGCGGGGGTTGCCTGCGCGGCGCTGCCCTTTGACCGGCTGGTGGGGATGCTGTATCCAATGATCGGCTGGTTTGGGCTGGCGCTGACCGCCGGCGCAGCCCTGCATTGGGCGGCCGGAAAATGGAAGAAACGCTGAGAACTGCGCGCCTGTTCCGGACGGACGATCCGGGCAGGCCCGCTGCCGTGCGCAAAAAAGCTGTAACAAAACGCGGGCTTGTGCGTCTATTGGGGGAAAGCGGCTTTCAAAATAAAAAACGAGGAGGTGCGGCCATGCAGGATGCGGAGTTTGAGGCGCTTTATACCCGGTATTACCACGCGGTATACGCCTATCTCGTTTCGCTTTGCCGGGACGAGCATCTGGCCGCGGAACTGACCCAGGAAACCTTTTTCAAGGCGCTGAAAGCGATCGACAAATTCGACGGCAGATGCCCGGTGAACGTCTGGCTGTGCCGCATCGCAAAAATGCGCTGACGGACGCCGCGCGCCGGTCCGCCCGCACCGTTTTGTCCAACACGGCTCCCGACACGCCCGACCCGGCCGCCGGCCCGGCGAGGCAGACCGAGACCCGCGACGAAGCGATGCGGGTGCACCGCGCGCTGCACCGGCTGCCCGACCCCTACCGGGAGGTGTTCTGGCTGCGGGTCTACGGCGAGCTGAGCTATGCCGACATCGCCCGCCTGTTTGAAAAGACCGAGAGCTGGGCCCGGGTGACCTATTACCGGGCAAAAAACAAACTGAGGGAGGAATTGAAATGAAACTGCCTTGCTACCTGGTGCGCGATCTGCTGCCGCTGTACCACGACAGCGTGCTGAGCGAGCAGACAGCCGCCGATGTGCGCGGCCATCTGGAGACCTGCGCCGACTGCCGCGCCGCCCTGACCGCCCTGGACGACGACGCCGGCGCCGAACAGGCTTTGGCTGCCGAGCAGCGGCAGGCGGACGCCGCCGCGCTGCGCAGGGTCAAAGGCACGCTGCGGAAAAAGCGGTGGGTGCCGGCAGCGGCGGTGGCTGTGGTGATCTTTGCGGCATTGTTTGTGTTCTCCCGCGTGCGCTATACGCTGCAGTCCGAAACCCGCAGCCTGGAACTGGAGGAGATCCAGTCGGTCGAGGTGAAGCAGCCGGTCTATGTGGACATTACGCTGCAGGACGGCTGTTACAGCGACGGCGCCAACTGGTTCACCTTTGAGATCCCGGACGGCGACGGCAGCAAAAAGGCGCTGGCCGTCAGCCTGCAGGTCAGCCGGTGGAATGAACTGTTCCACAACGGCCGCACCGAGTGGCGCATCGAGGATGTGGACCCGGATGTGACCGAGATCTACTATTTCAAAAATCAGGAGCGGGAGTTGGTAGACGCCGGCATCGTGCAGAAGGAGAACGGCGTCTGGGCGATGGATGAGCTGCCGGGAGAGCTGCACCTGCTGTGGCGGCGCGACGACGCATCCGCCGATACCACGGAGGACGCCCGGCCCGCCACCCCGGAAACTGCCACCGGGGAGACTGCCGCCGGACGCTGACCCCCAAACGCCCGCCCGCATCCCCGCAAAACAGCCCCGCACCCAAAACCCTGGTGCGGGGCTGTTTTGCGGCGCCCTGCCGCCCCGCCCGTTGACAACCCCGCCCCGACGTGCTACGATGCCGGAAAAGGCCGGACGCCGCGGCCGGAAAAGAAAGGACGCTGCACCGAAATGATCGTTACCGTCACCTTCAACCCTGCCATCGACAAAACCGCACGCATCGACGCGCTGTGCCCCCACGGGCTGAACCGTCTGGGGCAGGTGGAACAGGATGTGGGCGGAAAGGGAGTCAATGTTTCCAAAATGCTGGCCGCGCTGGGGCAGGACAGCGTCGCATGCGGCTTCGCCGCCGGCCAGGCCGGCCGGCAGGTGGTGGAAACGCTGCGCGCCTGGCCGGGCGGGCATATCACGCCCGATTTTGTGTCCATCCCCGGCGAGACGCGCACCAATCTGAAGCTGGTGGAGCCGGACGGCGCTCTGACGGAGCTGAACGAGTCCGGCCCCGCCGCAAGCCCCGCTCACCTGGAGACGCTGACCCGGACGCTGCTGGGACATGCCGGCCCCGGCACGTTGTTTGTGCTGGCGGGCAGCATTGGCCCCGGCGTGCCGGAAGAGATCTACCGCACGCTGACCTTGCGCCTGCGCGCCGCCGGCGCAAGGGTGCTGGCGGATGCCGACGGCCCGCTGTTTGCCCGGGCGGTGCAGGCTGCGCCCGATGTGGTCAAGCCCAACGCCTTTGAGCTGTGCCAGTATTTCGGCGTGGAAACCACCGACGCGGTGGACGAGCTGGCTGCCATGGGGCGCGCACTGACGGAACAGGGCGTGGGGCTGGTCTGTATCTCGATGGGGAGCCGGGGCGCCTGTTTTGTGCAGGGGCAAACCGCCTGGTACGCGCCGGCGCTTCCCATTGTGCCGGCGTCCACCGTCGGGGCGGGGGACGCCATGCTGGCCGGCGTGGCCTGCGGCATGGACCGCAGGCTGCCGCTGGAGGGCTGCCTGAAACTGGGGATGGCGGCCTCGGCGGCGGCGTGCACCACGCCGGGCACCCGTCCGCCCGAACTTGCGGCGGTGGAAGCGCTGCTGCCCGGCGCGGCGCTGCAGCAATGCGGGAAAAGTCTGTGACGGCCGGCGGCCTGACCCGGTACTGGAAAAAATGTTCAAAACTTTTACGATACAAACCATGAAAAATGGCCTGCAAATTGCATAAATTGACTTTTCTGTCCGCGGCGGCGGGAACAAATGCTTTACACATGCCTAAAAATGGGGTAGAATAAACAAAATAGGCATAGTGTCGCAGCCTGCAGCGCTTTTGGGGGCGGGGACGCCCGGCGGGCGCTGCGGCTGTTCTGACGGTACGCCGTTTTTCCTGTCCCTGCCGTGCGCGGCGGAAAAGCGGCGTTTTGCGCAGCGCCGCGCTGCAAGACCGGCTCTGCCCATGAAAGGAGGCTCACCCGCCATGCGTGCTACGGAATCGCGCGAAGATTATCTGGAAACCATCCTGGTCCTGAGCCAGGAAAAACCCTACGTCCGCAGTGTGGATGTCGCAGACCGGCTGGGTGTGACCAAGCCCAGCGTCAGCCGTGCCATCAGCCTGCTGCGCACCGCCGGAATGATCCAAATGGACCCCCATGACGGCGCTTTGACCCTGACCGAGGAAGGCCGCGCGGTGGCCGAGCATGTCTACGGCCGCCACCGCCTGCTGACCAGGGTGCTGACCATGCTGGGCGTGGACGAAAAGGTCGCCGCCCAGGACGCCTGCCGCATCGAGCATGTGGTCAGCGAGGAGACGATGGACCGACTGCGCGAGCATGTGGAAAAACACGGCGGTCAGTAAGCCGGCCGTCTGCCGAACAGAACGCCCCCGCCGCGGAGATTGGTATCACCGCGGCGGGGGCGTTGATCTATATAAAGCCTTTCGGCATTGTTTGTTGTCTGGCCTGCGCCGGGCAGCTGCCCTCGCATGGCGGCAGGGCCAGTGGAAGAATCATACTCAGCGGGTAGGGGGGGACCCGGCTGTTTTTTGATTGCATTTATAGCATACCGGAATCATGTGGAAAAGATATAAAAGCATTTTGAAGAAACTGGTAAAAAAGGTTTAAGTTTCTTTGAACAGAAAGCCGGGACAGCCTGCCGGATGCCAAAAACGCCCGGTTCCCCTTTGCAGGACGCATGCAGGGGAGCCGGGCGTTCGTGCGGCGTATGCCGGCGTTACTTGCGCAGCCGCTTGTCACAGCGGGCGGCAAGCCGGGTGCCGATGCTCTGGAACAGCTGCACCAGGACCACCAGCAGCGCGGTGGCCACCACCATGGTCAGGTAGCGGTAACGGTAGTACCCGTAGTTGATGGCGATCTGCCCCAGGCCGCCGCCGCCGATGATGCCGGCCATGGCGGAATAGCTCAGGATGGTGGTCAGCGCGATGGTCACGTTGGCGATCAGGCTGGGCAGGCTTTCGGGGATCATGACTTTGGCGATGATCTGGAAGGGGCTGGCGCCCATGCTCTCGGCGGCTTCGATCACGCCGCCGTCCACCTCGCGCAGGCTGGTCTCCACCAGACGCGCCACAAAGGGAAAGGACGCCGCCACCAGCGGGACGATGGACGCCGCCGTGCCGATGGTGGTGCCCAGGATCACCTGGGCCAGCGGCTGCACCATGATCATCAGGATCAAAAACGGTACGCTGCGCAGCAGGTTGATGACCACGTTCAGCACAGCCATCAGCCAGCGGGGCAGCGGAAGCAGGCCGTCCCGGTCGCCCACCACCAGCAGCACGCCCAGCGGCAGGCCGATGACCAGCGCCAGCACCGTGGTGACCACGGTGGCGTAAAAGCTTTCCCAGGTGGCAAAGGGAAGGTCGGGCAGGATGGATACCATCGTCTGCCATTCGTCCGATGCAAAGATCGCGCTCATGCCTGTTCCACCTCCTCAAAACTCAGGCCGGGGTAAGCCCGGATGTAATCAATGGCGCGCTGCGCCGCGGCCTCGTCCTCCGGCAGGGCCAGCAGCATGCTGCCCAGCGTCTGGCCGTTGACCACGCGGGTGTCCGCGGCCACGATGGAGACCAGCGCGTTGCACTCGATGGCCAGGCTGGCCACCAGCGGCTTGTCGGTGGTCTGGGTGCCGTTGAAGGCCACCCGCACCATCCGCCGGCCCGGCAGCAGTTCGCCCTCGCCGCGGGGCGCGCCGGCGGGGAACACCAGACGTCGCGCGGCGTCGGTTTTGGGGTTGGAGAAGATCTCGGCCACGTCGCCCTGCTCCACCACATGGCCGCCGTCCAAGATGGCCACATGGCGGCAGATGTCCTCCACCACGCTCATCTGGTGGGTGATGACCACAACGGTGATGCCCAGTTCCCGGTTGATCTGCTGGATCAGCTGCAGCACCGAGTGGGTGGTGTTGGGGTCCAGGGCGCTGGTGGCTTCGTCGCACAGCAGGACTTTGGGGTCGGTGGCCAGCGCGCGGGCAATGGCCACGCGCTGTTTCTGCCCGCCGGACAGCTGCGCCGGGTAGGCGTCGGCCTTGTCCGGCAGGCCCACCAGTTCCAGCAGCTGCCGGGCGCGGGCCTCCGCCTCCGCCCGGGGACGGCCTGCCAGCTCCAGCGGGAAGCAGACGTTTTTCAGGCAGGTGCGCTGCATCAGCAGGTTGAACTGCTGGAAAATCATGGCGATGTCCCGCCGCGCCGCCCGCAGGGCGGTGGGGGAAAGGCTCTGCATGTCCTGCCCGTTGACGGTGACGCTGCCCGAGTCGGGCCGCTCCAACAGGTTGATGCACCGTACCAGCGTGGACTTGCCCGCGCCCGACATACCGATAATGCCAAAGATGTCGCCGTCGGCGATGGAAAGGCTGATGTCCTCCAGCGCGGCCACGGTGCCGGCTTTGGTCTCAAAATGCTTGGTTAGATGTTTAAGCTCGATCATTCGCTGACATCCCTTCGGGTTTAGAGGTGGCACGTATTATAATCCATGAGGAATCGGGAATGAGAAATTAAGAAGTATCCGCACGCATTCGCGCGCTCAAAAATGCCGGCAGGCGGCGCCCGCTTTTTCATGACGGTCAACGCCCCGCCGCGGTTCCAGCCGCCTGATCCCACATTCCTGGTTTGCCTGGCGTTTGCGCGGGCGCAAACGTCAGAACAGCGGCACCACGGCGCCGCCGTAGGTCTCGTTGATGTAGTCGCGCACGGCGTCGCTCTGCAGCGCGGCGGCCAGCGCCAGGATGGCGGGGTCGGTCTCGCGGCCTTCCTTGACCACCAGCACGTTGGGATAGATCTGCGCGGCGTCAGAGTCGGCGCTCTCGGCTGCCAGAGCGTCGCTGGCGGAGGAGAAGCCCGCCTGGGTGGCGTAGTTGCCGTTGATGACGGCCATGTCGGCGCTGGCCAGGTTGCGGGGCAGCTGGGCGGCCTCCATCTCCTGGATCTGCAGGTTCTTGGGATTGGAGGTGATGTCGTTCTGGGTGGCGGTCAGGCCGGCGTCGGGGTCCAGCTCGATCAGGCCCTGATCGGCCAGCAGCTGCAGGGCGCGCGCCTCGTTGCTGGTGTCGTTGGGGACCAGGATCAGCGCGCCGTCGGCCAGCTGGTCGATGCTCTGGGTCTTGCCGGGGTACAGGCCCAGGGGCTCGTAATGGATCTCGGCCACCGAGACCAGATGGGTGCCGTTTTCCTCGTTGAAGGTGTTGAGGTAATCCTGGTGCTGGAAGTAGTTGGCGTCCAGGTCCCCGTTTTCGGTGGCGGTGTTGGGCTGGATGTAGTCGGTGAACTCGACGACGTCCAGCGTGATGCCGGCCTGGGACAGGATGTCGCCGGCCACGGCCAGGATCTCGGCGTGGGGCGTGGGGGAGGCGCCCACCCGGATGGTGGTGCCGTCCAGCGCGGCGTAGTCGATGCTTTCGTCAAAGCCGTCGCCGGTAAGGGCGCCGGTCTCGTCGGAAGCGCCGGACGCGCTGCCGGTGGAAGATGCGCCGGATGCGGACGAAGCGCTGCCGCCGCAGGCGGCCAGGCTCAGTGCCAGCGAAGCCGCCAGCAGGGAAGAGATCAGTTTTTTCATGGTGTTTCCTCCAAAATAGCTGTTATTCCTGTGTTTTGGGTGTTTGGGACGCCGCGGCCCAGGCGGGGCGGGCGATCGGGCAGAGGGGGCGCCTGGCGCACATTCGCACGCCGGGCTGTTTGCAGGCGGGACCGGTTTGCATGGCTGGTTTCCTCCCTTGGTGGTGTGGGCAAGGCGGCTGCGCCGCGGCAAAACCGCAGGCCCGTTTTGAAAACGGGGCCGGACAAAACAAAAAGGCAGGGCGCCTGCGGCGCCCTGCCTTGAAATGTCCCTGGATCACACGTCGGAAATCGCGCACAGGGAAGCAAGCACAGGCTGCCGCAGCATACTGTACATGCACATCATCATGCCATCACGACGGTACATCGACGGCATCTCCTTCCCTGACACGCCCGGCGGGCGGTTTTGTTGGATAAAAGTATATCAACACCTTTCCGGTCTGTCAACCGTTTTGCGCAAAAAAGCCAAAATCCATTGCAATTTACGTGTTTTGCGGTATACTGAAAATGGAATATTTTTGTGGGTGCGGCTGAAAAACAGCCGGTATCCCGCCTGTCCGGTCCGCCTGGCGCGCCGGGGCGCAGGCGGCCGCAATGAAGTGCCGGAGAACCCGGCGGGGAGGAAAAACTATGCAGTATACGATCGAAAACGAACAGATCCGCCTGACGGTCGACAGCAAGGGCGCCGAGGCGGTCAGCGTTGTGAATAAGCGGACCGGGGTCGAGATGCTCTGGTGCGGCGACCCGTCGGTGTGGGGCCGCCATGCGCCGATCCTGTTCCCCTATACCGGCAAGCTGACCGGCGGCAAAATGATCGCCAAGGGGCTGGAGTATACCGGCGGGCAGCACGGCTTTGCCCGCGATGTGGAGCATACGCTGACCCGGCAGACGGCGGATACGCTGGAGTTTGAGCTGCATGCCGACAACCAGACGCTGCCCCGCTGGCCTTACGCCTTTGTGCTGCGCTCCACCTTTGTGCTGGAGGACGTCACGGTGCACCACACGCTGACGGTGGAAAACCCCGTCGAGCCGCAGCTGCGGTTTGGCATCGGCTTCCATCCCGCGTTTGCCATCCCCTTTGACGACAAGCATACCGCCGAGGATTACGAGTTCCGCTTTGAGGAGCTGGAAAGCCCGCTGTGCGTCAGCGCGCGGCCCAACGGCCTGCTCAACGGTACCAAATATTACTATCTGGCGCGCAACACCCGCCGTGTGCCGCTGACAAAGGAACTGTTTGCCAACGACAGCCACTGCATGCTGAATCTGCGTTCCAAGTCGCTTGCCATTGTGGAAAAGGACACCGGCCGGCGCGTCAGCTGCGACATCGAGGGCTACCCCTATGTGCTGATCTGGTCGCAGCCGGACTGGCCCGCCCGCTTTGTCTGCATCGAGCCGTGGCACAGCCTGCCGGGCGAGGAGAACGGCCCCCTGGAGTGGGAAAACCGCCCCTGCGCCGCCAGCCTGAAGCAGGGCGAAAGCTGGTCCACCACCCTTTCGACGACGTTTGACCGATGAAGTTTTTCCATCCGCGACCGGCAGGCCGGCCTGCCGGTGCGGTACGCAGTGCTGCGTACCGCAATGCCTTTGCATTGGCCGCCGCGCTGGTGGGGGCGGCGTTTTTCCTGGTGCTGTACGGCGTTCAGGTGCTGGACCCCACCAACGTGGACTGGATCCTGAACAGCGGGGCGGACCCCTCGCAGCATTATTTGGGCTGGGCGCTGTACCGCAACAGTGAGATCCGGCTGCCCTATCTGGGACTGTCTTACGCCACGGTTTATCCCTACCGGGTCAGCGTGTTGTATTCTGATTCAATCCCTCTGCTGGCGCTGTTATTTCGACCTCTGGCGACGCTTTTGCCGGCGCGGTTCCAGTATCTGGGCTGGTGGGGACTTGTCAGCTTTGCTTTGCAGGGGCTGTTGGCCCAAAAAATTGCGTGGAGGGTCTCGGGCGCGGAGGAGCGCGGTGCAGCCGTACGTGTGGGGACAGTGGCGACTTCGATTTTGGCGCTGCTTTACCCGGTCTTGACGGTACGAATGTTTGCCCATACCGCGCTGGCGGGGAACTGGCTGATTCTGTTGGGACTGTGGCTTTGGCTGTGTTGCCGCGGAAGCGCCGTCCGCTCCTGCCTTTGGTGGGGGCTGGCGGGTATTTTGTGCGTGGGCGTCCACCAATATTACCTGCCCATGGTGGGCATCTGCGCGGTGGGGTATGCCGTCGTCCGGCTGATGCGCCGGGACGGCCCTGCGCCGGCGCTTCTGCCAGTTGCCAGTTTTTGCGGATGTGCGCTGGCAGAACTGTTTGTGCTGGGGGCGTTCTCCGGAAACTTTGCAAACACCGATCCGTCCGGCTGGTTTGTGGGGGCCGATCCGCTCAACCTTGTGGTCCCCGGCCTGTATTCCACCTGGGAGGTGGACATCTTTGTGGGGTGGGGCGTCCTGCTGGCGGCGCTTCTGGCGCTGGCGGCAGGGCTTGTGCAGTGTCTACGCGGCAGGGCAGGAGTGCTGGTGGCGCTGCGCAGCCGTTTGCCCTGGCTGGTCTCCGGTACGCTGATCGGTCTGCTCAGTCTGCTGGCGGCTTGCTCCAACACTTTTGTAGTGGGCGGCATCAGCTTGGGTACACTGCCGCTGCCAACGTTCCTGTACAATTTCTGGCATACATTTGCCAACTGCGGGCGGCTGGCCTGGTTGGCCGGGTACCTGCTTCTGGTCGTGGCCAGCGGGCTGCTGCTGAGGTTTGGCCGCACGGTCGGGCTGGCGGGGCTGGTGGCCTGCATCGTTGTACAGGTGGGATGGCGTGCGGAGTTTCTTACAGATAAATCGGCAGCCTTCCGCGACGATACACTGTACCGCAGCGAGACGCCGCTGCAAAGCGAGGCATGGCAGCAGCTGGCCGACAGTGGTCAGTTTTCGCACCTGATGTTTGCAAGCTATGACATCGACGCGCCGGAATACTGGCCGTTGGTGGCATGGGCGGCAGAAAACGGCTGGACGGTCAACGGCTTTTACCTGGCTCACTTGCAGGGCGACCTGCTGCAGAGGACCATTCAAGGGGAATTGAACGAGCTGGAATCCGATGCGCTTTATGTGTTTCTGGACGGAAGTCAGTTGCAGCAGAGCCGTCTGGCAGGACAGCTGCACTTTTACCGCGTTGACGGGGTCCTGCTGGGCAGCGTAGTGGAACTGCCGCTGCCGGAGGCGGACGTGCAGCCAGTCGCGGCGGACCTTTCCCGGTGCGAGACCGACCAGGAGGGGAACGCGACAGTTATTTCGGCGGCGGGGGTATCCATTGCCCCTGGGGAGATGATTTCCACCAACGAGTGGACGCTGCAGCCGGGACAGTACACAGTGACGCTGACCGGAGCAGGTTTGGACAACAGCTATATCCACAGTGGCTTCCGGAATGCGGATGGCCAGTGGGTGGAACAGGAGGTTGTTTTCCTGAGCGGCGAGCCAGACCGGATGGTGTTTCAGTTTACGGTGGGCGAGCCGGTCATCGGGTGGCGGGTGCAGATCCATACGCTGGGCGATGCGCCGGTGCAGGTGGACGGCATCGCCGTTTCGGCCGTCGGCTGAGCCTGCGCGCCGCGCCGACAGCGACAATATAAGCGCCCTGCGCTGCCTTGCCGGAAATTCCGGTCAAAAGGCAGCGCGGGACGCTTTTTGCGGGAAACAGACGCTTATGCGCCGGCGCGGGGGGCCAGCATCACGGCGGCCAGGTAGATCAGGTAGATGCCCAGGCAGGCGGCGCCCTGCCAGCGGTACAGCCTGCGCTTCAGCACGGCGGGCAGGAGCAGGACCAGCGCCATGGCGATACAGGCGGGGACCTCGTAGCTGCGGAACTGCTCGCCCACCGGCAGGCGCTTGCGGTACATCAGGCTGGCAATGGGCAAAACCAGCGTGATGTTAAGGATGGCCGCGTTGAGGATGTGGCTGGGAAAGGCGGCGGGCGGGTAGATGCGGCAGCGCTCGGCAAAGCGTTTCCACACCGAACCCAGCGGGTGCTGGAACGCCTCGGCCAGCAGCGGCAGCGAGAAACCCAGCGACAAAAAGGTGGCCGCCCACAGCGCCTGGATGATACCGGTCAAATTGGCGAACGTCACCGAGGCGACCACCAGCGCGTAGGCCCCCGCCACCAGCAGCGCGCCGCCCAGCACCACGCCGCCCAGATTGCGCAGCGAATTGGCGATGCTCATGGCCGGGAAGCGCACCGTGCCGTCGTCCGCGCCGGGCACGGCTGCGTCCGACGCGGCTTTGCCGTGGACGGTGAGCGGCGTTTCGCGTTCCAGGCCCTCGCCATAGATAAAGCGGTGCTGGCAGGCGATGTTTTCCAGCACGAACAGCACAAACAGCGCCATCAGCAGGCCGACGCCGGTGTAGCTGAGCAGGCCGTCGCGCACAAACAGCAAAAGCACCAGGCAGGCGGCCAGCAGCAGCAGGCACTTGCGGATGAACTCGCCCCGCAGCACGGTGACCTGCCGCCGCAGAACACAGACGGCCAGCACCAGCCCGATGTCCGCCACCGCACCGGCCAGCGCCGCGCCCACCGCCAGCGAGGTGATGGAAAGCCCCGACGCCAGAAACGCCAGCATCAGCTGGGGCAGTGCGATGCACAGGCTGGCCACTGTGCCGCTGACCACCCACAAGGGAAAACCGCACAGCGCAAAGCACCAGGTGGCGCAGCGCCCGGCCAGCCGGCTGCCCACGGCAGCCAGCACCATGCCCAGCACAAACAGCACAAGCGATACCAGCACGATCATATAGCGATTTCCCTCAAAAAACTCCCCCGGCGGGGTCTGCCGCGGCGAAGGTGCCGGGGACCTCCGCCGGGGGAGCCGTTTTTCTTGTTATACCGGATGCGGGTCAATAGGCCACGCCCCAGACGACCATCGTCTTGGCGGGCTTGCCGCAGATGGGGCAGACGTCGGAGATATGCTCCTGCTCAAAGGGCATGCACCGGCTGGAAAGGCCGGCCTTCTCCTTCATGGCCTCCTCGCAGGCCAGCTCGCCGCACCACATGGTCTTGACAAAGCCGGTCTGCTTTTGGGTCAGGGCCAGCACCTCGTCCAGGGTGGCGGCGGTGGCGGTGCGGGCTTCGCGGTTGGCCAGAGCACGGTCGTACAGCGCCCTGGCCAGGTCGTCCAGCGCGGCGGGGATGGCGGTGGGCAGGTCCTCCAGCTTGACAAACTGCTTTTCACGGTTGTCGCGGCGGACCAGCACGCACTGGCCCTGCTCCAGGTCGCGGGGGCCGACCTCGATGCGCAGCGGCACGCCCTTCATCTCCCACTGGCTGAACTTCCAGCCGGGGGCCTTGTCGCTGTCATCCAGCTTGACGCGGGCGACGGACTTCAGGCTTTCGGCCAGCTCCTTCGCCTTTTCCAGCACGCCGGGCTTGTGGGCGGCGATGGGCACGATGACCACCTGAACGTGGGCGATGGCCGGCGGCAGGATCAGGCCGTCGTCGTCGCCGTGGGTCATGATGATGGCGCCGATCAGGCGGGTGGACGCGCCCCAGCTGGTCTGGAAGGGATACTGCAGCGTGTTGTCCCGGCCGGTGAAGGTCACGTCGTAGGCGCGGCTGAACTTATCGCCGAAATAATGGCTGGTGCCGCTTTGCAGCGCCTTGCCGTCCTTCATCATCGCCTCGATGGTGTAGGTGGCCTCGGCGCCGGCAAACTTCTCCTTGTCGGTCTTGCGGCCCTTCAAAACCGGGATGCACAGGTCATGTTCGCAGAAATCGGCGTAGCAGTTCAGCTGCTGCAGCGTTTCGGCCTGGGCTTCCTCGGCGGTCTCGTGGATGGTGTGGCCCTCCTGCCACCAGAACTCGCGGGTGCGCAGGAAAGGACGGGTGGTCTTTTCCCAGCGCACCACGCTGCACCACTGGTTGTACAGCATGGGCAGGTCGCGGTAGCTTTGCAGCACGTGGGCAAAATGGTCGCTGAACAGCGTCTCGCTGGTGGGGCGCACGGCCAGGCGCTCCTCCAGCGGCTCGCTGCCGCCGGAGGTGACCCAGGCTACTTCGGGGGCAAAGCCCTCCACCAGTTCGGCTTCCTTTTTCAGCAGGCTTTCGGGCATCAGCATGGGCAGGGCCACGTTCTCGTGGCCGGTGGCCTTGAAGCGGGCGTCCAGGTCTTTCTGGATGTTCTCCCACAGGGCGTAGCCGTAGGGGCGCAGCACCACAAAGCCCTTGACGCTGGAATACTCCACCAGCTCGGCCTTTTTGCAGATGTCGGTGTACCACTGGGCAAAGTCGACCTCCTGCGCGGTGATCGCCTCCACCAGTTTTTTCTTATCGTTTGCCATGATAAACTCCTCACGCTTTCCCGGCCGGACGGGCGCGGCGGCGTCCGTTTCGGCCTGTTTTCATCACAGTATACCACATTATAGCACACAATGCCGCCGGGCAGCAATTTTTGGGGCGTTTTCCCGGCGTTAAAATAAAGAGATCCCCCTGCGTGTGGGCCGCAGGGGGATCGGGGGTCACATCCGGTCCTCGACGTACTGTACAACATCGCCCACGGTGTGGAAATTTTCGATCTCCTCATCGGGGATGTCGACGCCGAACTCGTCGGACAGGGTGGTGATCATGTCCACGACGTCCAGGCTGTCTGCGCCGAAATCCTCCACGATGTCGCTGTCCGGGGTGATCTTGTCGGGGTCGACGTCCAGCTGGTCGGCCAGATACTCTCGGATACGGTCAAAAACTTCGGATTCCATTCGTGCATTCTCCTTTTGTCCGTCCGCCCCGCAGCGGGCGCGGCATGATGGTTTATAGTAAAATATATAGCGTATCCGCCTGCGCTTGTCAAGGCGGGGAAGGGGCTTTTTCTGCGGGGCCTTGCCGTGGGGATAAAACAGCTTTTTCTTGTATGTGCGGGCCGGGGACGATATAATAGAAAAAACGGGCGCGCCGCCCCGCGGCAAAGGCCGGATCAGGCGGCATACAGCGCGCCCGAAAATAAAAACCATCTCAAGCCAACCAGGAGGGGACCCTATATGCAGCTTTCCTTTACCAAAATGCACGGCGCCGGCAACGATTATATCTACCTGGACTGCCGCGGGACCGGCCTGCCGGAGCGGGTGGCCGAATGGTCGGTGCGGCTGTCCCGGCGGCACTTTTCCGTCGGGGCGGACGGCATCATCTGTATCTGCCCGCCCGCGACCCTCGGCGCAGACGCCACCATGCGCATGTTCAACGCCGACGGCAGCGAGGGGTTGATGTGCGGCAACGGCGTGCGCTGCGTGGCCGAGTTTTTGTACACCCACGGCCTGCCCAAAGACACGCTGGAGATCGACACGCGGGCCGGCCGCAAGACGCTGCGCCGGCTGGGGGAAGGGCTTTGGCAGGCGGACATGGGGCGGTTTTCCGCCATGGCCGCCGACCTGCCTGCGGTAAACGTGGGCGAAGGCCCGCTGGTGCATGTGGCGCTGGAGGCCGCCGGCAAGACCTGGGACGCCGCCTGCGTCAGCATGGGCAACCCCCACTGCGTCATCCAGTGGCCGGACGGGGAGGTGCCCACCGGCAATGCGCTGGCGGCCATCGGCCCGGCGTTTGAGCATCATCCCGTTTTCCCTGACCGCACCAACACCGAGTTCGTCCACGTTTACGCGCCCGACCGGGTCAAGATGCGCGTCTGGGAGCGGGGCAGCGGCGAGACGCTGGCCTGCGGCACCGGCGCCTGCGCCACGGTGGCTGCGCTGGTCCTGCGCGGCGTCTGCCCGCGCGGGACCCCCGTGGCGGTGGAGCTTTTGGGCGGCACCCTGCAGATCACAGTGCTGGACGACGACCGCGTGCTGATGGCCGGCCCGGCCCAAGTCGCCTTTACCGGCACGGCGGAAGTGGAGTAAGAGGGCGCGGAAATGAATTTTTCCACCGTACAGTTTTTGTTTGTTTTTCTGCCGCTGGCCTGGCTGGTGTATTTTGTCCTGCCCGCGCGGGCGCGGAACGCAGCGCTGGCGGCGGTCAGCCTGCTGTTCTGCGTCTGGGGCGGGTACGGCGCCGCGGCGCTGCTGCTGGCGTTTTGCGCCCTCAACTGGCTGGCGGGGCTGGCGCTGGCGCGGGCGGGCAGAGCCAAAAAGCCGCTGCTGGCCGCCGCTGTGGTCCTTGACCTGGCGGTGCTGGGGTTTTTCAAGTACGCGGGCTTTGCTGCCCAAAACATCAACGCGCTGCTGCCCGGCGCGGTGCCGGTGCTTTCCATCGCGCTGCCGCTGGGGCTGAGCTTTTACACCTTCCAGGGCATTTCCTACTGTGTGGACGTGGCAAAAGGGGAGACCCCGCCGGAGAAAAATCCCGTCCGGTTTTTCCTGTACATGGCCTTTTTTGCCCACGTCACGTCGGGGCCGATCATGCGTTACGGCGACCAGGCCGCGGCGCTGGACCCCAAAAGCCCGGCGCGCAAAGTCACGCTGGACCGGTTCTGCTACGGAATCAAGCGGTTTGTGCTGGGGCTTGCCAAAAAAGCCCTGCTGGCCGACCAGCTGGGGCTTCTGCATGACCGGGTCGTCTCGGTGCCGGCCGGGCAGGTGCCCGCGCCGGTGCTGCTGCTGGGGACCGTCGCCTACGCCTTCCAGCTGTACTATGACTTTTCGGGTTACAGCGACATGGCGGTGGGCCTGGGCGAGATGTTCGGCCTGACCATGCCGGAAAACTTTGACTACCCGTTTTTGTCCCGCACGGTGGGCGAGTTCTGGCGGCGGTGGCACATCACGCTGGGGGCCTGGTTCCGGCGGTATCTCTACTTTCCGCTGGGCGGCAGCCGGTGCAGCCTCGCACGCGCCTGCCTGAACCTGTTTGTGGTATTTCTGTGCACCGGCATCTGGCACGGCGCGGCCTGGCAGTTCGTGGCCTTCGGCGTCTGGCACGGCGTCTGGATCTGTGCCGAGCGCCTGGGCCTGGCCAGGCTGCTGGACAGGCTGCCCCGCTGGGTCAGCCATGTTTACCTGCTGGCTGTGGCCTGGGTGGGCTTTGTGCTGTTCGGCGCGCCGGGGCTTGGCCAGGCATTGGCCGAGCTGGCAGGCGTCCTGACCTGGCAGGCCGGTGCGGCCGGCATGACGGCGGCGGCCTTTTTCGGCGTGCGGGAGGCGCTGCTGCTGGTGACGGCCATCGCCCTCTGCGGGCCGGCGCAGGCGCTGTTTCCCCGTTTCAAAGCCTGGCTGCGGGAGAAAACCGAGCCGCGCCCCCTGGGCACGGCGCTGCTGCTGGCGCTGCTGTTTTGCAGCATCGTGCTGGTGACCGCGAACAATTATCAGGGCTTTATCTACGCGCAGTTCTAAGAGCAGGAGGTCGCCATGTGCAAAAAAATTCTGGCCGCCCTGTTCTGCGGGGTGCTGGGGCTGAGCTTTCTCATCTTCAACATCTTCAGCAAACAGCTTTCGGGCGACAACCACGAAAACCGCCTGCTCACCGGCCTGCCCCAGGTGCTGCAAAGCGCGCCGGGAGAGCTGTTCGACAACCTGAACAACTTCATCGCCGACAACTCCCCCTTCCGCTACCAGCTGGTGGAGCTGAACGCCAACGTCAACTATCTGCTGTTCGGCCAGGTACAGAACGATCAGGTGCTGGCGGGCAAGGACGGCTGGCTGTTTTACAAGGACGGCCCTGACGCCGCCCGCCCGGTCGCCAACTACCAGGGCCTGCCCGACACCTTTGACACCGAGGAGGAACTGGCCGCGGCCGCCGCCTCGCTGGAAAGGCTGTCCGCCGCGCTGGCCGAACAGGGCTGCACGCTGGTTTTGGACCTGACGCCTTCCAAGGACCGGGTCTACCGGGAGTACATGCCCGACGGCTATCCCATCGTCAACGAGGATAACCGCACCGACCGGCTGGCGGCCTACCTGCAGGCAAACACCGGCGTGCCGGTCAGCTGGCAGTACCCGGCCATCCGCGCCCGGGCGCTGACCGACCCGGCCCAGCCGCTGTATTTTAAGACCGACACCCACTGGAACCGTGCCGGCGCACTGATGGGGCTGGACGGCGCGCTGGCCGCCGCCGGGCTGGAGACGGTGCCCTTTGGCGATTATCACATTGCCGAAAACGGCGCCCAGACCGGCGACCTGGCCAACGTGGCGGCGCTGTATACCATCCTGCCTGCCGACACGGACTATGCCGCCGCCAACTACGCCGACCTGTACGAACAGGACCCCCGCACCGTGGGCGTGCTGGGGGACAGCTTCAGCGAGTATTACATGGACTATCTGTCCCAGCGGTTTGCCGCCAGCTGGCGGGACACTTACGAGAACGCCCTGAGCCCGGCGTTTGCCGAGGCCCCCGGCTGCGACATCCTGATCCTGCAGGTGACCGAGCGCAAGCTGGACACGCTGCTTGCCTTGCTGGCGCAGTTTTGACGGGGCGCCCGCCCGGTTGGCGCGGGCAGGGGGTAAGCATGTGCGAACTTTGCGGGAACGGGGCTTTCCCTGAACGCGCGATCGTGGTATAATTGCCGTATAAACTGTAAATTGGCGGCCTGTGCCGCCGGAGGGGAACGCAATATGTATCTGAACAAACATTTTTCCGAAGTCGCCGAGAGCTACCTGTTCAGCGACATCGCACACAAGGTGGCGGCCTACCAGGCGGCCCACCCGGAGGCGGACGTTATCCGCCTGGGCATCGGCGACGTGACGCTGCCGCTGGCCAAGCCGGTCATCGCCGCGCTGCACAAGGCGGTGGACGAGATGGGCGACCAGGCCACCTTCCGCGGCTACGGCCCGGAGCAGGGCTACGATTTCCTGCGCGAGGCCATCCAGAAGTATTACGCCGGCCGCGGCATCGACCTGAAGCTGGAGGAGATCTTTGTCTCGGACGGCGCCAAGAGCGACCTGGGCAACCTGCTGGACCTGTTTGATGTGTCCAACACCGTGCTGGTGCCCGACCCGGTCTATCCCGTCTATGTGGACGACAACGTCATGGCCGGCCGCACCGTCAAGTACATGGCCGCCACGGCGGAAAACCATTTCCTGCCTATGCCGGACGCGGATACCGACGCCAACATCGTCTACCTGTGCAGCCCCAACAACCCCACCGGCGCGGCCTACACCACCGCCCAGCTGGAACAGTGGGTCGCCTGGGCCAAAGCGCACCACGCCGTCATCCTGTACGACGCGGCGTACGAGTGCTTTGTCACCGAGCCTGGCTGCGCCCGCAGCATCTTTGAGGTGGAGGGCGCCAAGGAAGTGGCTGTCGAGGTGTGCAGCTTCTCCAAGATCGCCGGCTTTACCGGCACCCGCTGCGGCTACACCATCGTGCCCGCCGGCATCAAGCAGGACGGCATGAGCCTGAACAAGATGTGGCTGCGCCGCCAGACCACCAAGTTCAACGGCGTGCCCTACATCGTGCAGCGCGGCGCCGAGGCCGTGTTCACCGACGAGGGCATGAAAGAGATCCAGGCAAACCTGGACTACTACCGCAAAAACGCCGCCGTCATCGCCGCCGCGCTGGACGAGGCCGGCGTCTGGTACTGCGGCGGCAAAAACAGCCCCTACGTCTGGCTGCGCTGCCCCGCCGGCATGAAGAGCTGGGACTTCTTTGACTGGCTGCTGGAGAACGCCCACGTGGTGGGCACCCCCGGCTCCGGCTTCGGCCCCTGCGGCGAGGGGTATTTCCGCCTGACCGCCTTCGGCGATGCCGACCGCACCAAGGAGGCGGCCCGGCGGGTGAAGGACGCCTTGGCGAAGCTGAAATAAGGCGGCGTGTTTCAACAGGACAGGGAGGAATGAACCATGAGCGAAGCAAACGAGATCATGCAGTTTTTGAAGGACAACCCGGTGTTTTACCTGGCCACGGTGGACGGCTACCTGCCCCGCGTGCGGCCGCTGGGCTTTTCCATGTGGTACAACGGGCATCTGTGCATCGCCATCGGCAAGCACAAGGCCGCATACAAGCAGCTTTTGGACAACACCAACCTGGAACTCTGCGCCGCCAACGACCGGGGCGAGTGGCTGCGGGTGCAGGGTACCGCCAACTTTGACAACACCCCCGAAGCCGTGCAGGCGGCCTTCAAGGTCATGCCCCAGCTGGCCGACATGTACAACGACGAATCCGGCCTGAAACTGGGTATCGTATATCTGGACCATCTTTCGGCCAAACTGTTCTCGATGTCCGGCGCGGTCAAGGATCTGATGAATTACTGAGACGCGCGGTTTGCACGGAAGCAGGCCGGCCGCCCCGATGCGGCGCCGCCGGCTTGAAAATACACCGATACCATTCAAGGAGGATACAAAAATGAAGCGTTATATCTGCGATGTGTGCGGTTACATCTATGACGAGGCTGCGGGCGACCCGGACAACGGCGTTGCCGCCGGCACCGCTTGGGCCGACGTGCCCGATACCTGGGTCTGCCCGCTGTGCGGCGTCGGCAAGGACCAGTTCTCGGAGACGGAATAAACCGGAACGGCCCTGAGCCGTAAAGCAAAAGGGATACGGCGGCGTTTGCCCGGCGGCTGGCGGGGCAAAGCCGCCGTATTTTTTGCAGGCCGGGCGGCGCCCTGCCTGGAAGGGAGAGACCCATGGAACTGAAACAGCTTGCGCCGGGCGTCTGGTACCGCCCCTACGAGCCGGAACGGGACCGCCCCATGCTTTGCTATATCCGGGGCGGGCGGTATGCCCTGGCCGTCGACGCAGGGTACTCTCGGGCGCAGGTGCAGGATTTTTACCGCCTGCTGGGGGCGGCCGGCCTGCCGCCGCCCGATTTTACCGCCATCACCCACTGGCATTTTGACCACACGCTGGGCATGGCGCATATCCACGGGGCCAGCGTGGCGTCACAGGCCACCAACGCCCATCTGCGGGACTGGCAGGCGCGCGCCCGGCAGCCCGGCTGCGCCGAGGACCTGCGGCGGACGGACCGCTTTTTTGCCGCCGAATATCCGGCCGGCCCCATGCCGCAGATCGCCCAGGCGGACATCCTGTTCCGGGACCGGCTGACGCTGGCGCTGGGCGGCGTGACGGCGGAGCTGTTCCGCGTCGTGTCCCCCCACACCGAGGACAGCGCCTGCGTTTACCTGCCGGAAAAGCGGCTGCTGTTTTTGGGCGACAGCGTCTGCGAGGATGTGTACAACGGCGGGATTCTGGACCGGCGCAGGCTGGCGGCGCTGGTGGAGACCATCCGCGGCATCGACTGCGACTGCTGCGTGCTGAGCCACGAGCCGCCGCTGCCCAAACGGCAGCTGCTGGCGGAATTGGAAGCGGAACTGGATTAGAAGCGGGAAAGGGATGCGCGGCCGCTGCGGTTTTAGGCCGCCCGCGCGAAAGGAGGAACATCCATGGAGTATGAGAAAGTCGACCTGGAAAACTGGCCCCGGAGAGAGCACTTTGCGCATTATATGGAACGGGTTCCCTGTACATACAGCCTTACCACAAAACTGGATATTACGGCGGTCGTGCAGGGCGGGCGGAAACTGTATCCCACGCTGCTGTACTGCCTTGCCGGGGCGGTGAACCGGCACGAGGCGTTCCGCATGGCGCTGGGACCCGACGGCACGCTGATCCGGTACAGGCAGATGTGGCCCAGCTACACGATTTTCCACAGGGAAAGCGAAACATTCTCCAACCTGTGGACGGAATACACCGAAGATTACGGCAAATTCTGCCGCCGCTACGCGCAGGATGTGCAGGACTACGGCGATTCGCCGGCGTTTATGGCAAAGCCGGATCAGCCGGAAAATTGCTTTCCCGTTTCCATGCTGCCCTGGCACAGTTTTGACGGGTTCAACCTGAATTTGGACGACTACGGCTATTTGATCCCGATTTTTACCCTGGGCAGGGTTCAGGAGCAGGCGGGACGCTCTGTCATCCCGCTGGCGGTGCAGGTGCACCATGCGGTTTGCGACGGCTACCATCTGTGCCGCTTCCTGGACACGCTGCAGCAGCTGGCGGACCGGTGCGGCGCGGAACCCTGACGGAGCGGCGAACACCCCCGCCGGGAGGCAGAAAACGCCTCCCGGCGGGGGATGTTTTTGCCGCAGAGGCGCTGCCGCGGCAAAACGGGAAAGAAAAAGCCGAAAAATCTGCCCGCCCCTATTGACAAACGCAGGGGAGCGGGGTATAGTAGAAACAAACATATGAACAACCGTTCATATGAACACCCCGAAAGGAGGCGTTCCCATGGCGGAAGCCACCAGCACCCCCCGCCCGGCAGAGGAGCCCCGGCAGGAAGGCGAGTTCCTGGCCGCGCAGCCCGATGTGGTGGAACGGCTGCGCGCCGACCTGCCCGACGACGAGGCTCTGTATGACCTGGCCGAGCTGTTCCGCGTCTTTGCCGATTCCACCCGAGTCAAGATCCTGTACGCGCTGTTCGAGAGCGAGCTGTGCGTGGGGGACATCGCCCAGCTGCTGAACCTGTCCCAAAGCTCGGTCAGCCACCAGCTGCGCATTTTGAAAAGCAGCAAGCTGGTCAAGTTCCGGCGGGAGGGCAAAGCCATCTTCTACTCGCTGGACGACGACCACGTGCGCAGCATCATCGCCCTGGGCATGGAGCACGTAGAGGAGTAAAGCCCCGGCCCGAACCGTACGGATTTCCGCCGGCGCCGCTGCGCCCGGCTGAAAGATAGAACATCACCGCGAAGGAGCGTATTCTCATGCAGAAAAAGTTCAACATCGAAGTCGACTGCGCCAACTGCGCCGCCAAGATCGAAAATGCCATCAGCAATATGGACGGCGTCAACAGCTGCACTGTCAGCTTTATGACCCAGAAGATGGTGCTGGACGCCGACGACGCCCGGTTTGCCCAAGTGCTGAAAGCCGCCGTCAAGACCGCCAAAAAGGTCGAGCCGGATTTCGACATCGAGCTGTAACAAAGCCGGCCCGCACGGCGGGCAGGCAGGACGGGGCAGGGCGGCCGGGCCGCGCAGGCGGGGCCGCCTGCTCTTATTTTGCGCCGTTTTGCCCGGCATCAGGAGGGAACTTCCATGACAAAGAAACAGAAAAAGACGCTGTACCGCATTATAGCTGCCGCGGTGCTGCTGGTGGCGGCGGCCGTCGTCTGCGAGCTGGCCGCCCTGCCCGGGTGGGCGCAGCTGGTGCTCCATCTGGCGCCCTATCTGGTCATCGGCTACGACGTGCTGCGCAAGGCGGTGCTGGGCATCGTCCACGGCGAGGTCTTTGACGAGAACTTCCTCATGGCCATCGCCACGGTGGGCGCCATGGCCGTGGGCGAGTACCGCGAGGGCGTGGCCGTCATGCTGTTCTACCAGGTGGGCGAGCTGTTCCAGAGCTACGCGGTGGGCAAAAGCCGCCGCAGCATCGCCGCGCTGATGGACATCCGCCCCGACAGCGCCAACCTGGAAAACCCGGACGGCAGCCTGCGCACCGTTTCGCCGGAGGAGGTGCCGGTGGGCGCGGCCATCGTGGTCCGCCCCGGCGAGCGCGTCCCGCTGGACGGCGTGGTGCTGGAGGGCAGCTCCAGCCTGAACACCAGCGCCCTTACCGGCGAGAGCGTGCCCCGCACCGTCCGCCCCGGCGACGAGGTCATCAGCGGCTGCGTCAACGCCGACGGCCTGCTGCGCATCCAGGTGCGCAAGCCCTACGGCGAGTCCACTGTGGCGAAGATCCTGGACCTGGTGGAAAATTCCAGCCTGAAAAAGGCCCGTGCCGAAAACTTTATCACCAAGTTTGCCCGCTATTACACCCCCGCCGTCTGCTTTGCGGCGCTGGCGCTGGCGGTGGTGCCGCCGCTGTTTGTGGGCCAGTGGTCGGTGTGGTTCACCCGCGCGCTGACCTTCCTGGTCATCAGCTGCCCCTGCGCGCTGGTCATCAGCATTCCGCTGACCTTCTTCGGCGGCATCGGCGGCGCGTCCCGGCAGGGCATTTTGATCAAGGGCGGCAACTATCTGGAGGCGCTGGCCCACACCCAGACCGCCGTGTTTGACAAGACCGGCACGCTGACCCGCGGCGTCTTTGCGGTGGAGCGGATCGCCCCCGCCAACGGCCATACCGCGGACGAGGTGGTGGCGCTGGCCGCGCTGGTGGAAAGCTACTCCAGCCATCCCATCAGCAAAAGCTTGCGCGCCGCCTGCCGGCAGCTGCCCGACCCCGCCCGCGCCGCCGACGTGCAGGAGGTGGCCGGCCAGGGCGTCCACGCGCTGGCCGACGGCAGGCCCGCCGGTGTGGGCAACGCCCGCCTGATGCAGGCGATGGGCGTGGACTTTGTGCCGGACGACGGCGTGGGCACCGTGGTGTATGTGGCCTGCGGCGGGCAGTTCTGGGGCTCGATCCTGATCGCTGACCAGCTCAAGCCCACCGCAGCCGGGGCCATTGCCGGCCTGAAGGCCCAGGGCGTGCGCACCGTCATGCTGACCGGCGACAGCGCCGCCGTGGCCGACAAGGTGGCCGCCGACCTGGGCATCGACGAGGTCCACGCCGGCCTGCTGCCCGCCGACAAGGTCAGCCGGGTGGAGCAGCTGCTGGCCGCCAAACCCGCCGAGACCAGCCTGGCCTTTGTGGGCGACGGCATCAACGACGCGCCGGTTCTGATGCGCGCCGATGTGGGCATCGCCATGGGCGCGCTGGGCAGCGACGCCGCCATCGAGGCCGCCGACGTGGTGCTGATGGACGACGACCCCGCCAAGCTGTCCGCCGCCATGCGCCTGGCCCGCAAGTGCATGCGCATCGTCTACGAGAACATCATCTTTGCGCTGGGCATCAAGGCGGCGTTCCTGGTGCTGGGCGCGGTGGGCATCGCCACCATGTGGTGGGCGGTGTTCGCCGACGTGGGCGTGATGGTGCTGGCCGTCCTGAACGCCATGCGGATGCTGGCGGTGGAAAAAACAAAGTGACAAAGTGAAACCGCCGGGCAGATTGCCGGCGGTTTTGCTTTGGCGGGCGGATTGGACACGGGGGTCGGTATCGGCTATAATAGAGGTAACAATCTATCCCACACCCGGAGGTCTGCCATGCCTGCTGCAAAAGAAAAGATCAGCGTTATCATGCCGGTGTACGACGCCAAAGACCTGCTGCCGCTGGCGGTGCGCAGCGTGCTGACCCAGACCCACGACAACCTGGAGCTGCTGCTGGTGGAGGACGGCAGCCCCAACGGCTGCGGCGAACTGTGCGACCGGCTGGCCGCGCAGGACAGCCGGGTGCGGGTCATCCACAAGCCGAACGGCGGCGCGGCCAGCGCCCGCAACGCCGGGCTGGACGCCGCCGCCGGGGACTACATCGGCTTTGTGGACTCCGACGATCTGGTGGAGCCGGACTTTTACGCCGTGCTGCTGGCCGCGCTGCAGGCGGGCGGCTGCGGCATGGCCGCCTGTACCGCCGACCGCATTGACGAAAACGGCGACCCGCTGCCCGGCGGCGACGTGGATGTGCAGACCCCCGGCGTGCGGCCGTCGCTGGAACTGTTCCGCGACCTGTTCGCCCGCGGCAGCATCTATCCCATCGTCTGCTGGAACAAGCTGTTCGACGCCCGGCTGTGGCAGGGCCGCCGGTTTGACACCAGCTTCCGCTACGGCGACGACGGCAATGTCATGCACCTGATCTGCGACGGCCAGACCACCGCCTGCGTGGACCGGCCGCTGTACCACTACCGGCTGCGCACCGGCAGCCTGACAGCGTCGGTGTTCCACCCCCGGCGGCTGGACGACCTGCGGCTGTGGCATATGTGGTACCGGTATTTTCTGGACCGGCCCGGCTGCGCCGACCTGGCCCAGTGGTGCCTGGCCGACTACTGGCGCCGGTTTTACCTGCTGTATCTGCTGGCCCGGCAGGACGGCCCCCTTACCCCCGAAAACCGCGCCGCCTTTGACCAGTACCTGCCCCAGCTGCGCGGCCTGCTGGGGGCCATTGCCGCCGACCCCCATGTGCCGAAACTGGAAAAGTTCCGCGCCCGGCTGTTTGCCGCCGCGCCCGGCCTTGCCTATGCGATGGCCAGGGCCTGGGGCAGGCTGGCGGACGGAAAAAACAAAAACTGAAAGCAAAGCCGCCCCCGCCTGCCGGAAAAACGGAAGGCGGGGGCGGCTTTTGGCTGCGGTTCCTGCGCGGCAGCCGGCAACGCAGCGGCCTCAGGGAAGGGGGCGCTCCCCCGAGGTACAGGGCTTAGAAATCGTGGTTCTCGATCAGCTTGCGGCCCATCAGCACGCCCATGACCGACGCCATCATCAGCCCGCGGGTCCAGCCGGAGGAGTCGCCCAGGCAGTGCAGGCCGGCCAGGTTGGTCTCCAGATCGGTGTCCATCTTGACCTTGTTGGAGTAGAATTTCAGCTCCGGAGAGTAGAGCAGCGTTTCGGGCGCGGCAAAGCCCGGTACGACCTGGTCCATCATCTTGATGAACTCGATGATGTTGACCATGGCGCGGTAGGGCATGGCGGCGGTGATGTCGCCGGCCACCGCATCCTTGAGCGTGGGGCGGACGTTGGCGCGGGCCAGTTCCCGCGGCCAGGTGCGTTTGCCGTCCAAAATATCGCCGTACCGCTGCACCAGGATATGCCCGGCGCCCAGCATGTTGGTCAGCTCGCCCACCTTTTGGGCGTAGGCGATGGGCTGGTTGAACGGCTCGGTAAAGTTGTGGCTGCACAAAATCGCCAGGTTGGTGTTGGGGCTTTTCAGGTCCTTGTAGCTGTGACCGTTGACGACGGCCAGGTCGTTGTCGTAATTTTCCTGCGCCACAAAGCCGCCGGGGTTCTGGCAGAAGGTGCGCACTTTGTTTTTCCAGGGGCGGGGATAACCGATCAGCTTGCCTTCGTACAGCACGCTGTTGATGGTCTCCATCACCTCGTTGCGGCACTCCACCCGCACGCCGATGTCCACCGTGCCGGGCTTGTGGGTGATGCCATGCTCGGCGCACAGCTTTTCCAGCCAGTCGGCGCCGCGGCGGCCAGTGGCGATGACCACCTGCCTGGCGTGCAGGTCATGTTCCGTGCCGCCTGCCTCCCGGATGCGCACGCCGGTGCAGGTGCTGCCCTCCAGCAGGATGTTCTCGCACTCGGTGTTGAACAGCATCTCGACGCCGTGCTCCGCCAGATAATTCTGAATGTTCAGGTAAAGCTGCTGGGCCTTCTCGGTGCCCAGGTGGCGGATGGGGCAGTCCACCAGCTGCAGGCCGGCCTGGATGGCCCGCTTGCGGATGTCCTTGACCTCGGCACCCTCATAGACGCCTTCCACATGGGGGTCGGCGCCGAATTCCAGGTAGATCTTGTCGGTGTAGTCGATCAGGCTCTGGGCAAAGTCCTCGCCGATCAGTTCCGGCAGCTCGCCGCCCACCTCGTGGGACAAAGACAGCTTGCCGTCCGAGAATGCGCCTGCGCCGGAAAAACCGGTGGTGATGGCACAGGTGGGTTTGCAGTTGACGCAGTGGCCGATCTCGGCCTTGGGGCAGTGGCGCTTTTCCACCGGCTTGCCCTTTTCCACAATCAGCATGCGGGCCTTGCTGCCTTTGCGCAGCAGTTCCAGCGCGGTAAAGATGCCGGCAGGGCCGGCGCCGACGATGATCAGGTCGTAGTTTGCTTGCATGGGTCGTTTCTCTCCTTGGGGAATGTGTCAGATTACAGATAGTATGCGCTGCCGGATGGCAGAATTACAGCCGGGAACCCGGCGGCTCCCGGCTGTACCGATGCGTGGAAAGGCCGCTGCCGGCGGCAGCGCTCCAAATGGGCGGCCGCGGCGGGGCGTACGTTCACAATGCTTCCTGCATGGCTTTGGCCGCGTCGACGATCATGCGGGCGCAGGTCTCGCGGCCCAGCGCGGAGTTCAGGCAGAGGTCGTAGTTCTTGGCCTCGCCCCAGCGGTTTTCGGTGTAATAATTGTAGTAGCTGGCGCGGGCGCGGTCGTGCTTGGCCAGCGTAGTCTCCCACAGGCGGTCGGCCATATCCTTGGCGCCGGGACGGGACTTGGCAAAGGCGATGCGCTGCTCCAGCGGGGCGAACACAAAGGTGCGCAGCACATTGTCGCGGTCGCGCAGGACGTAGTCCCCGCAGCGCCCCAGGATGATGCAGGGGCCTTTTTCGGCCAGTTCCTTGATGACGTTGGACTGCAGGATATAGACCTGGTCGGCCAGGGGCAGGGTGTTGCCCATCATGTACAGGCTGTAAATCAGGCTGCCGCTGCGCTGCGTCTCGCTTGCCGCGATGGCCTCCTCGGTCAGGCCGCTTTTTTTGGCCGCAATGGTGATCAGCTCCTTATTATACAAGGGGATGCCCAGCTCGTCGGCGACCATCTGGGCGATCTCGCTGCCGCCGGAAGCGTACTCGCGGGCCATGGTAATGACAATGTGTTTCAATGTTTTCCACCTCGCATTCATGTCCTGCGGCGGGGGCCGCAGGCATACAGGACAAAGCAGGCCATAGCGAAAGACGTACTTTTCCTTGTACCTTTAGTATAAACGGAATCCGGCCAAAACGCAAGGGGAAAATCCGGACGGCGGCGAAAAAATGCCGATGCGCGGTGGGTTTGACGGGGGCTGCGTCCGAAAAAAGGCACTTTGTCCAAAAACACACAGCGAAAAATGGCGGATTTGTCATGCCCTCTGCCGTCCGGCAGGCGCCGCAAAAAGGCCCGCCGCGCGATATGCGGAATACGGGCGGGCGGGCGCGCATATTTTTGCCGGGGGTGATCTTATGCTGCAGATTTTGACGATATTTCTCCAGGCCGCCGCCACGCAGATCCTGTACCTGGCGCTGCATTTGGAGGCCGGCAGCTTTCCGCGGCCGCTGCGCGCCGCGGAAGAACGGGAGGCGTTTGCCGCCCTGCAGGCCGGCGACAGGGCGGCGCGCGACAGGCTGATCCGCCACAATCTGCGGCTGGTGGCGCATGTGGCCAAAAAGTATTATGCGGCCAGCGCCGCGCAGGACGACCTGGTCAGCATCGGAACCATCGGGCTGATCAAGGCGGTGGATACGTTTGACCCGGCCCGCCGCGTGCGGTTTGCCAGTTACGCCTCCCAGTGCATCGAGAACGAGATCCGCATGCACCTGCGCCATACCCGGCGGGAGGGCACGCCGCTGTCGCTACAGGAGCCGTTGGAGAGCCATGCCAATGACAGCGGCATGCTGACGCTGGCCGATGTGCTGCCCGACGACATGGTGATGGAGGACGACTGCGAGCGGCGGGACAGCGCCCACCGGCTGCGCAGCCTGCTGGCGGGCCTGCCGCCGCGGGAGGCCCGCATTCTGGCCCTGCGCTACGGCCTGGACGGCGGCCCCGAGCTGACCCAGCAGGCCATCGCCGCCCGACTGGGCATCAGCCGGAGCTATGTATCCCGCATCGAAAAGCGGGCGCTGGAGCGGCTGCGTGAAATGTGGGAGCAGAACGTCTGAGGGGGGCGGCGGGCTGCCAGAGAGGAAACCGGAGGAAAACAGCTTTTTGCGCGGAGAGCCGCCCGCAAAAAGCTGTTCTTTTTTTGCGGCTGCGGCGAGGCGGGAAAATGATAAGGACAAAGCGGATGGAACAATAGTCCATAAGCCAAAAACGCCGGGAAACGGTTAAGGCCGCGGCGGGGAGCGGCGCGCCCGCAAAAACGGGCGGGCAGCTGAAAAAGAAGCCTCAAAGAGCAATTGTAAAAAATGTTAACACAAAAGTAAACTTATTTTAAAAGTTAAACTAATTATTGAGAAGCGTTTTCGGATGGAGGGGACGGGAATGGACTTATTGCCCAAAAAAGTAGCAAAAAACCTGTCGGTATGCCGATTTTTGAGCAAATGCCCCAAAAAGATTGACGGAAGAATTTAGTAATTATACAATAAACATAAATTGTGTAAGCGGCCGGCACAAACGAGTTAAGACGAAATGAAAACAAAATTCCGGACATTCCGCTGTAAATGTGAAAACTGTACATCGTTTGTGGACAAAAAGATATGGGATATTTTCAATGAAAATTAACAGGATTAACTTTGTTAACAATGAGGGCGGCCCGACGGCGGCAGAAACGGAAACGCCGCAAACCGTTGCGCAAACCCGCGGAGCGGAGGAGGCCGGGGCCGAAAGCGAAGAAAGGCCGGCGGCCAAAAAGAAGAAGTGGCTCTCGGCCCTTGGCAACGCAGTCTTTTATCTGGCGATGCTGCTGCTGGTTTTGTGGGCGGTCTGGTTTTCGCAAAGCAGCGACCCGTCAAAGTCTATTTTCGGCTTCCGGTTTTATTACATCCAAACGCCCAGCATGGAACCGGAGATCCCGGTGGGAGCGGCGGTGTTCACCCGCCACACCGACCCCGATCAGATACAGGTGGGCGACGTCATTACATATTACCTGGAAGATACCAGCATATCCCACCAGGTGGTGGAGGTCCTGCCGGCCAGCGATTCCAGCGGGCTGCCCTGGTTCCGCACCAAAGGGATCGCAAACGAGGAGCCGGACCCCCAGCTGGTGCGAGGGGACGCGGTGGCCGGCGTGGTGGTCCTTTCGATCCCGAACCTGGGATTTGTCATATCGTGGATCGGAAACCACGTCCTGCTCACGATCTGGCTGTTTGTCCTGGTATGCGTCCTCTGCGCGCTGCTTGGCCGGCTGGTCCGGTCGGCCCGAAAACGCAGGCGAGGCCGTGCCCGGGCATAAAACACGGTTCCGGCGGGGAGAGCGGCAAATGCGCAACGCATTATGCGCTGTCCCCGCAAAAATAGTCTGGCACGTCCGGCGGCCCAAAGGGGCGGGATCCCTCTGCCGACGGGGGAACGGTTTGGAAAAGCGCAGCTGACAGAAACCGTTTTTCCGGGCAGGGTGAGCCGCCCCGCCGCGGGCGTGCCGCAAACAAATCAAGGAGGCAAAAGGATGAAGATCAAGAAGAGACTGGTCGTCGGCGGAGTGGCCGTGACAGTGGCGGCGCTGCTGTTCTCGGGAACGTTTGCCTGGATCAGCGGAGTACAGGAAGCGACGAACCGCTTTGTGCTGGAGGACTACAACGTGGCCCTGCACGACACGCTGGACGGCACCGCCGTGGACAACGGCGGCTCCCACGAGGTGAAATGGACACCCGGCGTCCCGATGGACAAGGACATCTGGATCAGCAACGACGGTTCGGACGATATTCTGGTCCGCGTCAAGCTGACGGAGACGATGAAGATCCGCAAGGGCACCGAGACGCGGCTGGACGTGGCGGACGCGGTGCACGGCAGCGAGGAGGACGCGGCGATCCACGAGCATGTGGACTGGACGTTCGGCGAGGTAAAGAGCTACGCCGAGTGGAAAGAACTGACCGCGGACGAGCAGCGCGGCGCTTACTGGGTGCTTGCGGATGACGGGTACGTCTACTGGATGCAGCCGCTGACCCCGAGCGGGGACGAGGATACGGCCGGAGCGGAAGGCAACACCGGGCTGCTGGTGGACGCCGTCACGCTGAAAGAGGACGAGGAAGGCGCGATCGAGTACACGATCGACGTGGAGATGGACGCCATCGACGCCAAGCTGGCCGGTCTGACGGAGGAAGGCGCGACCTGGACCAGCGACGCTGCCAAAGAGCTGGCCGCCGCCGCGACCTACGACCCGATCGCGGAGGAGATCGAGCGCATTGAGGAAGACCTTGCCAATCCGCCGTCGGACGATATCTCTTTCCAGTCCGCTTACATTGCGCAGAAGAAGAACGCCATAAAGGAATATCAGGCGGCGCAGGCTGCGGCGACTCCGGAAGAAAAGCAGCAGCATCTGATCAACGCCAAGTGGTATGACCTGTTTGCCGAGAGCCAGATCGTCGGCGGCGAGTACGTGTGCGGCAGCAACGGCGGCAGCAACCAGTACATCATGCAGGTGACCAGCCGTACGCCCGGCGAGGGCGTGGTGGACGAAGAATGCACCGCCACCCTGATCATGTACGAGCCTGGCAAGCGCATCGACAAGCTGACCACGCCTCCGGTTTACAACCATACTTCCTACAAGGACAACGTCTACCGCCGCTACGAGGTGACCGCGGTCGCGGACGGCGCGTTCCAGAACGCCACCGCCAAAAACCTGGATCTGGTATCCTGGTCCAAGAAGCCGGAGCTGCTGGGCGCCCACACCTTTGACGGCCTGACGGCCACCTATGTTGTGATCGGCCCCAAGAGCAGCCAGGTGAGCGAGGAGTTCCTGAACGCCTTCAAGGCGGGCGAGTACGGCGTCCTGGCCAACGAGGTCCCCGAGGGCAACTACATCTGGTGGGCCAAATAAACGCTGTTCCCGCAACATGCGCAAAAGTTGAGGAGATAACGCTCTGAACAGCCGGCAGCTTCCGCAGGGAGGCTGCCGGCACAGGGGCGTTTTTACGGAAAAGAGAGGCTTTGCCGGGATCGGAAAGCAACAGCAAAATTTTATCTCAGGCGGCGTGCGGCCACCCCTGAACCGCACACCGCTTGACGTAAAATCTTGGTGCAGGATACAATGAGGACGGGCAGTACAAAAATCGGGAGGGATCGGCGGCCCATGGGACGTTTTGACAAATTCAAGCTGGCGCGCAGGGCAGGGTGCTTGTGCGCGGCGCTGCTTCTGCTGGCGGGGTCGCTGTCGCAGGGAAGCTACGCATGGCGCAGCGCCTCGCAGACGGCCTCCAACATCTTTGTTCTGCAGGAGGCCTCCGGGGCGGTGCGGCTGACCAAGTACGAGCAGGGCGCCGAGACCCGGCTGGCAAACGCGGTGTACGATCTGTACCGCGCGGACGGGACCAGGCTGCCCGGCCGCTATACGACCGACGCGCAGGGCGAGATCCTGGTGGAGGGCCTGACGCCGGGCGAATATTTCCTGCGGGAAGTCAGGACGCCCTACGGATACGGGTTTGCCGACGCCGACAACCGCCTGGACTTTACGGTCCCGGAGGGCGAGACGGAGCCGGTGGAGCTTCGCGCGGAAAACGTCCGCCAGACGGCGCAGCTTACGATTCAGAAAAAAATGGACGACGCACAGACAGACCCGGCGCACGGATTCCGTTTCCGGGTATGGATCGGCGACGACGCGCAGGCGGTGTTCCCGTATACCGTCCTGGACGCCTCCGGGCAGCCGCAGGGGGAGGGGCTTTTGCTGGCAAACGGCCAGTCCCTGACCCTGCGCGCGGGGGAGACGGCGGTGTTCGACGGCCTGCCGGTGGGCGCGGCCTACGCGGTGTACGAGGAATATGAGCCGGGCTATGCGGCGGCCAGTACCGGGGCGTCCGGCACGATCCTGACGCAGGGGAGCGCCGCGGTGTTCACCAACCGGGAAGAGACCCCGCCGGCGTCCGCGTATGGGACGCTGACCGTCACCAAGCGGGTCGACCGGGCGGAAGAGCCTCCCGCTGAGAGCGCGCCGCCGGAAAACGCGGTCCCTGCGCCGGGGGAACCCGGCGGGAAAGATGCGGCGGATGGCGGTACAGACCCGGGCGGCGCCGCGGCGACCCGCGAAAGCGCCCGGCCGGACGGGGAAACGCGGAGAGAAAAACCGCAGGACCCGGCATCCGCCGCGGAAGTCGGCGCTGAAACGCCGGCAGAGGACGCGCAGGAGCAGTTTGTCTTTCAGGTGCAGATCGGAAACGATCCGGAGGCGGAATATACCTATACCATTGACGTGGGCGAACCGCAGACGCTGCGCAGCGGCGGCACGCTGACCCTCCGGGACGGCCAGAGCGCCGTGTTTGCGGACTGCATCCCGGTGGGAAGCTGGTACGCGGTGACAGAGCAGCCGGCCGAAGGGTATGCGTCCTCCGCCACCGGCAGCACCGGCGTGATGACGGCGGACGGCGCGGAGGCGGCGTTTGTGAACACCCCCCGGCAGGACGCCGGCCAGGCGGTACTGCGCATCCGGAAGGAACTGGCGGAGGGGACTTCCGCCCAGGGGGCCTTCCCGTTTGTGGTCTGCATCGGCCGGGACCCGGACGCCCGGTATACCTGCACGGTGGACGGCGAACCCCGGGAGATCGGTTATGGCGATACGCTCCTGCTGGAGGCAGGCCAGACGGCGGAGTTTGCCGCGCTGCCGGCGGGGACCTGGTATTCGGTCACAGAGCTGACACCGCAGGGATACAGCTGCAGCAGCCAGTATGCGACCGGCACGGTGCCGCAGGAGGGCTGCACCGCGCTGTTTGTGAACCGGGCGGAACAGGCGGGCGGCGTTGGCAGCCTGACCATTGAAAAGAGCGTTATGGGCAGGGACGACGCCGGCGCGGACGTGTTTGAATTCACGGTGGAGCTGGGCGCGGATCGGGATACGGAATACCGCTACACCCGGTACGGCGCGGACGGCAGCGCGGAGGCCGGCACGCTGAAAAGCGGCCAGACGCTGCAGCTGAGCCATGGGGAGCGGGCCGTGTTTGACGGCCTGCCCCAGGGGCTGTTCTATAATATTGTGGAGACCGACTGCTGGGCGGACGGGTACGTTACCCGGACGGATGGCTCCAGCGGCACCATAGTTCCCGGCGGGACGACCGCCCGGTTTGAAAATCACTGGGTGGGCGCGGCGGAACAGCCGACGGTCCGGATCGCCGGCACAAAGCGCTGGCAGCACGGCGAGGTCCCGGAGGAACTGCGCCCCCGGGCGGCAATCATTTTTGTGCGCCTGGGCGAAGCGACTGTGGCGCAGCAGACGGTGAACAGCCAGTCCGGCTGGGAGTTTGCGTTTGAATTGCCCAAATTCCTGGCGGACGGCGTGACGCCGGCGGAGTACACCCTGTGGGAGGAGCCTGTGGCCGGGTACGAGGCGGAATGGTCGCAGCCGGAGACCGACGGGGACGGCAACCTGACGCAGGATGTGACCAACACGGCGTCGGGGGCGGCCTGGTACGTGCCGAAGGTGGTCAAGCAGGTGACGGGGAACCCGACCGGCCCGGCCGAGACCTTCCGCTTCCTGCTGACCGCGGTGACGCCGGACGCTCCCATGCCGCCTGCCGCCGGGGACGACGGCGCCGAGGTTCGGATTTCGGGCGAAGGGGAAGCGGCGTTTGACGCGATCTGGTTTGAGACGGAAGGCAGTTACGAATACCGGATCAGCGAACTGGCCGGCGAAAACCCGGAGTACGAGTATGACCCGACGGAATACCGCCTGACGATCCGGGCGGAAGAACGGCAGCCGGACGGCGCCCTGACGGCGACGGCGGAACTTTTGGACGGGCAGGGGACGCCGTGCGAGAAGGCGGCGTTCACCAATGCGTATGTGGGGCCTGCCCCCACGGCGACGCCGGGAGCGACCGAAACGCCCGCCATGCCGGAGCCGACCGCCAGCCCGACGGCATCCCCGGAGCCGACCGCCCCCGCAACCCCGACGGCGACGCCGCTGCCGCCGGAAGGCGGCGAAGAGACGGCGGCGCCCTCTGCGCCGCCGGCGGAAACGGCCGGGCCGGAAGATACGCCGGCCGGGCCGACGCAGCAGCCGACATCGACGCCCGCACAGGCTTCCACAGTGCCCCGCACCGGGGACGGCCTTGCGCTGGGAACATTGGCGGCCGGGGCGGCGGGCAGCCTTGCCGGGCTGCTTGGACTGGGGCTTTCCCGTCTGCGCGCAGGAAAACGGACGGCAGACGGCCGCCGGAAACGCAAAAAACGATAAAGCCAGGCGCTTGCCCGGCCGCCCTGGCGGCAGGCAAGGCACAGAAACAGGGCGCTCCGCCCGGTGGGCTGCAAGAAGATCGCAGCCTGCCGGACGGAGCTTTTTTCGGCTGCGCCCGGGCGCGCCAGCTGCCGGAGGGCGGGAAAGGCGGCCTGAACGCCGTGCGGCCCGGGGCAAAACCGCCCGCCTTACAGATTCGTAAGATGTCGGTACGGCCGTGCCGCCTTGTGTTATACTGTATCTGGAGACCGGCGGGGCTGTTCTGCCGGCTGTACCGCAAAAACGCCCTGCCCAAAGGAGGGACCCGCCTTGCCCGACCTGCTGCTTTTGGAGGATGACGCCACCCTGGCGGACGGCCTGCAGTATTCGCTTGCCCGCAGCGGCTTTGCCGTGACCCCGGCCCGCACGCTGGCTCAGGCCCGCGCCTGCCTGGCCGCCGGCCGCTTTGACCTGCTGATCCTGGACGTGACCCTGCCCGACGGCACCGGCTTTGCCCTGTGCGAGGAGTTGCGCCGCCGGGGCAGCCGGGTGCCCATCCTGTTTTTGACGGCCTCGGACGAGGAGGTCAGCGTCATCCGCGGGCTGGACAGCGGCGGCGACGATTACCTGACCAAGCCCTTCCGCCTGGGCGAGCTGTGCGGCCGCATCCGGGCGCTGCTGCGCCGGGCCGGACAGCAGGCTGCCGGCCCCGGCCTTTTGCGCTGCGGTGAGCTGACCATCGACCTGTACGGCAGCCGGGCGCTGCTGCGGGGCCAGCCGCTGGAGCTGACCGCCGCCGAGTACCGCCTGCTCTGCCTGCTGGTGCGCAACGCCGGCCGCACCGTAACGCGGGAGGCGATCCTGGACGAGCTGTGGGACGGCGCTGGCAGCTTTGTGGACGGCAACACCCTGTCGGTCTATGTGCGCCGCCTGCGCGAGAAGGTGGAGGACGACCCGTCCCGGCCGCGGCGTCTTGTCACGGTGCGGGGCTTTGGCTACCAGTGGAAGGAGGATGCGCCATGACCCCCGCCCCCATCCTGCGCGACCGCACGCTGCGCCGGTTTGCGGTGTTTCTGGCGCTGATCGCGGCGGCGCTGCCCGCCGCGGCGCTGGCGTTCAGCCTGCTGGCCCAGCGCACCGCCCAGGCCATGCTGCTGGAGCGGGACGGCGCGGTGGCGTCGGCGCTGCTGGCGCAGGGCATGGCCGAAAACGACATTGCCGCCGCCCTGGCGGCATCGGAGGTCAGCGGCGCCGGCCGCGCCCTGCTGGCTCGGATCGGCCGCACGGCGGCCACCCCCGGCCTGCTGCTGCCGGAGCTGGCGGGGTACCGGCAGGCCGTTCTGCCTGCGGCGCTGGCGGCGGCCCTACTGCTGGCCGCGGTGCTGCTGGGCGGCGCGCTGGTCTTTGCGCGGGCGCAGGCGGCCCGGCTGGCCGGCGCCGAGCGGCTGCTGCGCCGCTATGCCGAGGGGGATTTTTCCGCCCGGCTGCCCCGCGACGCCGAAGGCCTCCTGGGCAGCCTGTTTGCCGCCGCCGAGGAGCTGGCCACCATGCTGCAGGCCAAGACCGAGGCCGAGCACCGCGCCCGGCAGTTTCTCAAGCAGACCATCGCGGACATTTCCCACCAGCTCAAAACGCCGCTGGCGGCGCTGGGGCTGTACCAGGAGATCATCGCCGCCGAGCCGGACAACGCCGACGCGGTGCGCGCCTTTGCGGGCAAGGCCGGCGATGCGCTGCTGCGGATGGAATCGCTGATTCAGGCCATGCTAAAGATCACCCGGCTGGACGCGGGCAGCATCCGCTTTGCCCCCGCCGCCTGCCCGCTGCCCGACCTGGCCGGCCGGGCAGTGCGTGACCTGCTGACCCGCGCCGAGCGGGAGGGCAAGCGCATCCGGCTGGAGGGCGACCCGGCGCTGACGCTGTGGTGCGACCCGGACTGGACCGCCGAGGCGCTGGGCAACCTGGTCAAAAACGGCCTGGACCACACCGCGGCGGGCGGCCTGGTGCAGGTGACGTGGCGGCACACGCCGGGCATGGTGCAGGTGCAGGTGGCGGACAACGGCAGCGGCATTGCGCCGGAGGACATCCACCACATCTTCAAGCGGTTTTACCGCGGCAGGTCCGGGCCGGACGCCCGCGGCGCGGGGCTGGGCCTGCCGCTGGCCAGGGCCATTGTGGAGGGCCAGGGCGGCGCCGTTACGGTGCAGAGCACGCCGGGCCAAGGCAGCGTGTTTGCGGTGAGCTTTCCCGACGGGCCGGACGGCCTTACAAAACTGTAAGCGGCGTTTCACCCCGTTGTAAGCTGCCGGTGGTAGTATGACGGCAAAGGAGGGAACCGTATGGAAATTTTGAACGTACAGCACCTTTGCAAGACCTACGGCAGCGGCGAAACCCGCGTGGAGGCGCTGAAGGACGTGTCCTTCACGCTGCAGAAAGGCGAGTTTGCCGCCGTGGTGGGCGAGTCCGGCAGCGGCAAAAGCACGCTGCTGCACTGCATCGGCGCACTGGATACCCCCACCGCCGGCACCGTGCTGGTGGACGGCCAGAACCTGTTTGCCATGAAGGAGGAAAAGCGCACCGTATTCCGCCGCCGCTGCATCGGCTTTGTGTTCCAGGCCTACCAGCTGGTGCCGGAACTGGACGTGGAGCAGAACATCATCTTTCCGCTGCTGCTGGACTACCGCCGCCCCGACCCCGCGGCGGTGGAGGAACTGCTGGCCCTGCTGGGCCTGACCGAGCGCCGGCACCATCTGCCGTCGCAGCTTTCGGGCGGGCAGCAGCAGCGGGTGGCCATCGGCCGGGCGCTGATCACCCGGCCGCGGCTGATCTTGGCCGACGAGCCCACCGGCAACCTGGACAGCAAAAACAGCCAGGAGGTCATGGCCCTGCTGACCCGGGCGTCCCGCCGCTACCAGCAGACCATCCTGATGATCACCCACAACAACAGCCTGACCGCCTGCGCCGACCGGGTGTTCCGGGTGGCCGACGGCGTGCTGACCGACCTGGGAGGGACCCGCAATGAAACATTATCTTGACCTGGTCCCCCTCTCGGCCAGGGTGCACCGCCGCCAAAGCCGCATGACCCGGCTGTGCATCCTGCTGGGGGTGTTTCTGGTGGCGGTCATGTTCGGCCTGGCCGATATGTACCTGCAGGGCATGACCGAGGAGACCCGCCGCCAGACCGGCGACTGGCACTGCCGGTTTGCCGTGTCCGACGCGGACGCCGCCGATCTTATCGCCGCCCGGCCGGAGGTGGCCTGCGCCGTCTGGCAGGGCAGCCTTGCCGCCGGCAGCGGCGTCACGCTGCAGGGCCGGCCCGCCGCGGTGTGCGGACTGGAGCCAGACGCCTTTGCCCGGCTGTACCTGGGCGGGTGTTCTTCCGGGCGGGCACCCGCCGCCGCGGGGGAAACCGCCCTGTCGGAGGCTTTGGCCCAGGCCGCGGGGCTGGCCGTGGGCGACACCGCCCGGCTTGCCCTGCCGGACGGCCGCACGGCGGAACTGCTGGTCACCGGTATCCTGGACGGCGGCTCGGCCGCGCGGCTGGCCCCCGGCAGCGGCACGGTGCTGCTGGTGACGCCCCAGGGCCTGGCCGAACTGGAAAGCGGCAGCCTGACCGCCGACTGGCAGGTGGCGGTGCAGTTTGTGCCGCTGTGCGATATGTCGGCGGCTGCGGCGGACATCCAGCGGCAGAACGGCCTGACCGACGATCAGATCACGCTGAACCAGGAGCTTTTGAGCATGCTGAACCAGCTGCCCGGCTCCAATGCGGAACAGATCTACCAGGTGGCGTTCGTGCTTTCGCTGGTGGTGATGGCCGCCTGCATCCTGATGATCTCCAGCAGCCTGAACAGCAACGTCAGCCAGCGCACCCGGTTTTTCGGCATGCTGCGCTGCCTGGGGGCCACCCGGCGGCAGATCCTGCGCTTTGTCCGGCGCGAGGCGCTGCAGTGGTGCGCCGCCGCCCTGCCGGCGGGCATCGGCCTGAGCATCGTGGTGGTGTGGGCGCTGTGCGCGGTGATGCGCCGCATCAGCCCCGTGTGGTTCGGCTGCATGCCGGTGTGGGGCGTCAGCTGGCCGGCCATCGCCGCCGGCGTGCTGCTGGGACTGGCGACGGTACTGCTGGCTGCCCGCGCCCCGGCCCGGATGGCGGCCGGGGTATCGCCGCTGCAGGCAGTCAGCGGCAGCGCGGGGCAGCAGGCGAGCTTCCGCCACGGGGCTGACACCCGCCGCCTGCGGGTGGAAACGGCGCTGGGCATCCACCACGCAAAGGCCAAACGGCGCAGCTTTGTGCTGATGACCGGCGCCTTTGCGCTGTGCATCACCATGTTTTTGGGGTTCAGCACGCTGGTGCCGTTTATGGAAAATGCCTTCAAGCCCAGGGACTGGACGCCGGAGCTTTCCATCGTCAGCGAGACGAACACCTGTTCCATCCCCGCCGACCGGAAGGACGCCGTGGCGCAGCTGACCGCCGTCAAGCGGGTGTACGGGCGCAGCTTTGCCTATGACCTGCCGCTGACATCAGACAGCGGGGCAGCCCCCTGCAACCTGATCTCTTACGACGAACAGCAGTTTGCCTGGGCGCGGCAGCAGCTGGCGGCAGGCTCCGTCGACACCGTGGCGGATACCCCCGGCCAGGTGCTGCTGGTGGCCGGCGGCAATGTGCAGGCGCAGGTGGGCGACACCCTGCTGGTGCAGGTTGGCGGGCGGCAGCAGGCCGTCACGGTGGGCGGCGTCCTGTCCGACAGCCCGCTGGCCCGCACCGACGGCGTCGAGACGCTGATCTGCTCCGAGCAGACCTTTGCGCAGCTGACCGGCCAGACCTGCTACACCATCCTGGACGTGCAGTTCCGTTTTGGCGCGGGCGAAAGCGACGCCGCGGCGGTGCAGGCGCTGTTTTCCGGCGGCGTGGCCTTCCGGGACGACCTGACGCAGGTGCAGCAGCAGCGGGGGCTGTACTATGCCTTTGCGGTGCTGGTATACGGCTTTTTGTCCATCATTGTGGCCATCACGGTGTTCCACATCATGAACACCATCGACCTGGGGGTGTCGGCCCGCACCCGGCAGTACGGCGTCATGCGGGCCATCGGCATGAGCGGCCGCCAACTGACCCGTATGGTGGCCGCCGAGGCCGCCGCCTACGCGGCGGGCGGCGTGACGCTGGGCTGCGCGCTGGGGCTGGCGCTGCACTGGTTTTTGTATTCCAGCCTGGTCAGCCGCACCTTCGGCGTGGCCTGGGGCGTGCCCTGGCCGGAGCTGGCGCTGATCGTGGCGGTGATCCTGCTGACCTCCGCGCTGGCGGTGCGCCGCCCGGCCCGGCGGCTGCTGGGGCTTTCCATCGTGGACGCCATCGCCGCGCAGTGACGGGGCCTTTTGCCGCACACACAACAGGACCGGCGTGCCGCCGGGGAGTTTGTTCTCCCCCGGCAGCACGCCGGTCCTGCTTGACTGGTTTGCTTTTTGGGGATGCCGGGCAGTGCAAACGCCCGCGGACGGCCCCGGCGCGCAGGGAGGCGCGGACGGCCTCACAAAAAGCGGCCGGTCACGCTTTCGGGGCAGGCTTTGATCTCCTCCACCGTGCCGGCCGCCACCACGCGGCCGCCGGCGTCCCCGCCGCCGGGCCCCATGTCGATCAGGTAATCAGCGTTGCGGATCACGTCCAGATCGTGCTCGATCACCACCACGGTGGCGCCGTGCTGGATCAGCGTCTCGAACACGCCCAGCAGCGTCTGCACATCCAGCGGGTGCAGGCCGATGGTAGGCTCGTCAAACACAAACACGCTGCCGTCCTGGGCCTTGCCCATCTCGCTGGCCAGCTTCAGCCGCTGGGCTTCGCCGCCGGAAAGGCTGGGCGTCTCCTCGCCCAGCGTCAGGTAGCCAAGGCCCAGGCCGTCCAGCACCTGCAGCCGCTGGCGCACCAGCTTCCAGTCCCGGCAGGCGTCCAGCGCCGTGTGCACGTCCATGGCCATCAGATCGGGTAGCGAGAGTTCCCGCCCCGCCTTGTTGGCAATGCGCACCTGCGCCGCGTCCCTTGCGTAGCGGGCGCCGCGGCAGTCCGGGCAGGGGATGTCCACATCGGGCAGAAACTGCACGTCCAGGCTGATGACGCCGGTGCCGTCGCAGGTGGGGCAGCGCAGCCTGCCGGTGTTGTACGAGAAATCCCCCGCCTTGTATCCCAGGGCCTTGGCCGCGGGGCTGCGGGCAAAGATCTTGCGCAGCTCGTCGTGGACGCCCGCATAGGTGGCCACGGTGGACCGCACATTGATGCCGATGGGCGTTGCGTCGATCAGCTTGACCTGGCCGATGCCGGGGGCCGTTACCGCCCGCACATGGCCGGGCAGTTTTTGCCCCGCGATGGCCGCCTGCAGGCCGGGGATCAGGCTTTCCAAAATCAGCGTCGTCTTGCCCGAACCGGACACGCCGGTGACCACCGTCAGCCGCCCTTTGGGGAGGTCCACCTCCAGCGGCTTGACGGTGTGGATGGCCCCGGTGGACAGGTGGATGCGGCCAAGGTCAAACAGGGCGTCTTTTTCCGCCCGCCGGCGCACCTGCACCTGCCGCCCGGCCAGAAACGGCCCGATCTTGGAGTTCGGGTCGGCCCCCAGCGCCGCCTTTGTGCCCTGGGCGATCACATGCCCGCCGTCGGCGCCCGCGCCGGGGCCCATCTCGATCAGCCAGTCGGCCTCGCCCAAAATCTGGGCGTCGTGGTCCACCAGCACCACCGAGTTGCCGTCCGCCACCAGATCATGCATCACGCCGGTCAGGCCCACGATGTTGGACGGGTGCAGCCCGATGGATGGCTCGTCCAGCACATACAGCACGCCGGTGGTGCGGTTGCGCACCGCGCGGGCCAGCTGCATCCGCTGCCGCTCGCCGGTGGAAAGGGTGGACGCCGCCCGGTCCAGCGCCAGGTAGCCAAGCCCCAGGTCCATCAGCCGTTTGGCCACCGTGTCAAAGCTCTCGCAGATGCTTTTGGCCATGGGGCGCATGGCTTCGGGCAGGGTTTCCGGCACGCCGTCCACCCAGGGCAGCAGGGCGGCCAGCGTCATCTGGCATGCCTCGTCCAGGCCGATGCCCCGCAGCCGGGGCGCGCGGGCGGCCGCGCACAGGCGGGTGCCGCCGCAGTCGGGGCAGGGGCCGATCTTCAAAAATTTTTCCACCCGCTTCATGCCCTTCTCGTCCTTGACCTTGGCAAGGGCGTTTTCCACCGTGTAGGTGGCGTTAAAGTAGGTGAAATCCAGCTCTGCCAGCTCGTTGGTGTGCTTGGAGTGATAGAGGATATGTTTTTTCTCGGCCGGGCCGTTGTAGACGATGTCCTTTTCCCGGTCAGTCAGCTCGCGGAAGGGCACGTCGGTGCGCACCCCCATGGCGCGGCAGACGTCCACCATCAGCGACCACATCAGCGAGTTCCAGGGCGCCACCGCCCCCTGCTCGATGGTCAGGCTTTCGTCCGGCACCAGGGTGGCCCGGTCCACCGTGCGCACCACGCCGGTGCCGCCGCAGGTGCGGCAGGCCCCCTGGCTGTTGAAGGCCAGCTCCTCGGCGGAAGGCGCATAAAATTTTGCGCCGCATTCCGGGCAGGTCAGTTCCTGGCCGGCGGCCACCGCCAGCGTGGGCGGCAGATAGTGCCCGTTGGGGCAGCGATGGCTGGCCAGCCGGCTGTACATCAGGCGCAGGCTGTTCAAAAGCTCGGTGCCGGTGCCAAAGGTGCTGCGGATGCCCGGCACGGCGGGGCGCTGGTGCAGCGCCAGCGCGGCGGGCACGTACAGTACCTCGTCCACGGTGGCCTTGGCGGCCTGGGTCATGCGGCGGCGGGTGTAGGTGGAAAGCGCCTCCAGATAGCGGCGGGAACCCTCGGCGTACAAGACGCCCAGCGCCAGCGACGATTTGCCGGAGCCGGACACCCCCGCAATGCCCACGATCTTGTTCAGCGGCACATCCACGTCCACATCTTTCAGGTTGTGGACCCGCGCGCCGCGGACCTGGATAGCGTCGATCATAAAAATTCCTTCTCTCTGCTGGGTGGATGGTTCATATCCAGTATAAGCCGAGGCATGCCGCGGGTCAAGGCGGCGGGGGAGGGAAAACAAAGCGATGAAAATAAATTTTCTTAAACTACGAAGAATGAAAAATAACATACATTTTACAATACCGCGGTAGAGACCTTTACAATCGGCCGGTACAATAAAAGACAGGCAGGCAAACGCCCCTGCCGGGGCGCCCCGCCGCGGGGCCCCTTTCCATGCGATATGCGATCAGGAGGAATCTATCATGGCAACCACGCAGAAACCGGCCGCCAATCAGTCCCAAAAGCTGATGGTCTTTGTGCTGACCATGGCCCTGTACGGCCTGGCCACCCTGTTTACCGAGCTGATCCCGTCCTTCCAGGTGGGCATCGTGGAATTCTCGGTGGAATATTTCCTGTTCATCCCCCTCACGCTGGCCATGCTGTTCGACCCCATGTCGGCGGCCCTGGGCGCTGCCACCGGCGAGCTGGTGTTCAGCGAGATCATGCTGGGCCAGTTCGGCGGTCTGGGCGAGCTGGAAAAGTTCATCACCGTCACCATCGGCGTCTACATTGCCGGGCGGCTGGTGCGCGACCCCAAAAACCGCGCCATGGTGGGCGCGGCGGCCATGTCCGGCGTGGTCATCCAGCAGGTGCTGGGCTGCATTGTGGACATCTGCAAGGTGCAGTTCGGCGTCGAGGACTTTGAGGCCGTCGCCGGCCTGCCGGAGAGCGTCTTTGCCACCGAGGGCTTTGCCTGCCTGAACGATATCCTGTTCTCCGGCATCCTGTTCTGCCTGCTGCCCACGCTCTACCTGGTGCCCAAGCTCTACGGCAAGATCGAACCGCTGCTGGGCATGCAGCCCCGCACCGCCCGGACGGCGCTGGAGCCTATCGGCGGCAAGGTGATCGCCGGCTGCGCCGTGGCCTTTGCGGCGGCGCTGGCCGCCGAGCTGCTGGCCACCAGCGGCTTCTCGCTGATCGACTGGGAGGCAAGCTGGGCCGAGAGCACCACCGCCCTGGCCATCGGCATGGTGGCGGCCGCCGTGCTGGCGGTCGTGGTGGTGCTGGTCATGCGCAAAAACGGCGGCAGCGCCAAAAAGGGTGCCTGAGCGATGAACGCCGTACAGATCGAGCATCTGACCTTTACCTATCCCGGCGCGCAGCAGCCTACGCTGCGGGATGTGAGCCTGACCATTGAAAAAGGCGACTTTGTGGCCATTGTGGGCAACAACGGCTGCGGCAAATCCACCCTGTGCAAGACCCTCAACGGCCTGATCCCCCAGTTCATCACCGGCGAGTACGAGGGGCGGGTGGAGGTCTGCGGGCTGGACGCCTCCGCCGCCGACGTGGGCGCGCTGGCCCAAAAGGTGGGCTACGTCTACCAGGATTTTGAAAACCAGATCGTCCGCCCCACCGTGCTGGACGACGCCAGTTACGCCTGCCTGAACTACGCCATGCCCGACTATCTGGACCGCGGCCGCGAGGCGCTGCGCCAGTGCGGCCTGCAGGGGCGGGAGGATGATTTTATCTGGCAGCTGTCCGGCGGGCAGACCCATCTGCTGGCGCTGGCCGGGGTGCTGTCTCTGCAGCCGGAGGTGCTGATTTTGGACGAGCCCATCGCCCAGCTGGACCCCGGCCACGCCGACCGCATTTACGCGGTGCTGCGCCGGCTGAACCGGGAGTACGGCAAGACCATCCTGGTCATCGAGCACCACACCGAGTACATCGCCGACTACTGCAAGCATGTGCTGCTGTTGAAGGACGGCCGGGTACAGTGGATGCTGCCCACCGACGACGCCCTGCAGCGGGTGGAGGAGCTGCAAAGCTGCAACATCTTTCCGCCGCAGGTCACCATCGCGGCCCACCGGCTGCGCCAGGCCGGCGAGCTGCAGGCGGACCGCCTGCCCACCACCGTGGAGGAGGGCCGCGCCGCCTTTGCCGCCCGGCCCGGCGTCCGCACCTGCACCGTGCTGCCCCAGCCCCCGGCCGGCGAGCCGGTGGTGCAGTTCCGGGACGTGTCGGTGCGCTACCGCAGCGTCAAGGGCGCGCCCCGCACCGTCTTTTCGGGCCTGGACCTGACGGTGCGCCGGGGCGACAAGATCGCGCTGATCGGCTCCAACGGTGCGGGCAAATCCACGCTGATGAAGCTGATGGTGGGGCTGCTCAAGCCCGCCGGCGGCGATGTGCTTTTGAACGGCAAAAGCCTGCGCGACGGCGGCCCGGAGGGCCTGGGCCGCCAGGTGTCGATGGTCTACCAGAACCCGGAGGATATGTTCATCCAGGATTCCATCCAGGCGGACATCGCCTACGCCATGGAGGCCCGCGGCCTGCCGGACGCCCGCAGCCGCACCGACGCGCTGCTGGAACGCTTCCGGCTGACCGCGCTGCGCGACCGGGACGGGCGGCTGCTCTCCGGCGGGCAGATGCGCCGGGCCAGCCTGGCCATCGGCATCGCGCTGGACCCCGGCGTTCTGCTGCTGGACGAGCCCACCGCCAATCTGGATATCGCCACCCGCAAGGAGATCATGCGCACGCTGGACGACATGAAGCAGATCACCGAGACGGTGGTCATTGCCACCCACGACATGCAGCTGGTCTGCGAGTGGGCCGAGCGCATCGTGGTGCTGTGCGGCGGCCGGGTGGTGGCGGACGGCAGCCGGGACCGCATCTTTGGCAGCCAGGCGCTGCTGGACCTGGTGGGCATCCGCCCGCCGGAGATCTTTGCCATGGCCCGCGCGCTGGACCCGGCGGCCTGCTGCTATACCATCGACGATTTTCTGAGCCAGTTTACCGGAAAGGGGCCGCAGGCATGAAGATGATGGAAAAACTGTCCGAGAGCATCCTGGACAAACTGTCGATCGATTTTTTGCGCAATCAGGTGCTGAAAAACGCCTACGGCAACAACGATACGCTGATCGCCGCCATGGACCCGCGCATGCTGCTGGTGTGGTATCTGTTTTTCGGGCTGGTGCCCTGGTTTGTCAACAGCGTGCCGTTTCTGCTGGGGTGCTTTGCGCTGGTGGCCGTGACCACCTGGATGGCCCATGTGGCGGGGCTGGTGCTGCTGCTGTTCGGCGTGGGCGTTTTTGCCCAGACCGGCTACCTGTTTTTGGCGACGCTGCTGTTTGGCGGCGACGCTTCGGCCATCCTGCCGCTGCTGGTGCTGACCCTGAAGGTGGCCACCGTGTCGCTGGCGTCCATCACCATCTTTTCGGGTCTGGACCCGGACAAGCTGGCCAACGGCCTGATGTGGTACGGCTGCCCCGAACGGCTGAGCTTTTCCATCAGCTACGCCTACCGCATGCTGCCGCTGCTGATGGAAGAGTTCCAGAACGTGCTGCTGTCCTACCGGCTGCGGGGCAACCCGCCCGCCCACGATACCTTTGCCGGCAAGGTGCGCTACCTGGTCTATCAGATTCAGGTCATCATCCGCGCCTTTTACCCGCTGATGCTCAACACCGCCAAGCGGTCCCGCACCACGGTGGAGGTGCTGGAGATCAAGGGCTACCGCTACGCCGCCGTCAACAAGGAGGTCAAGCGCATCAAGCTGGCGTCCATGCATCTGACCAACAATGATCTGCTGTTTGCGGCGCTTTCGTTTTTGTGGGTGGCGCTGTGCGTGCTGGCGGCCGCTTTGCTGGGCTGACGCCCGCCTTGTGAAAAGTGACCCACGACGGAGGAAACGGAAATGTACGTTGATTTTCATACCCACGGCAAGCTGGCCAAATACCTGCCCTTCTCGGTGGAGTATACCCGGTGGCTGCTGGGGGAGGCAAAAAACGCCGGCCTGGACGCCATCTGCCTGACCGAGCACTTCAACACCCAGCAGTTCGACGAGGTCTACGGCTACATCGCCAGCCACGGCGAGCAGGCGGGCGACGCCTTTGTCTTTGACGGGCTGAAAGTGTTCCCCGGCATGGAGACCGACATCGCCGAGGGCGGCCATGTGCTGTCCATCGGTCCCATGGAGGCCATCCGGGAGCTGAACCGCCGGCTGGGTCCCCACAAGCGTAAGGGCAGCTTTTTGCCCTTTGCGGCGCTGGCCGACCTGTTTGACCAGTACCCGGTGCTGGTGGGGGCGGGGCATCCCTTCCGGGCGGGCGGGCACATCCCCGAACTGCCCGCCGACCAGCTGGCCCGCTTTGACTTTATCGACATGAACGGCAAGGACATTGCCGAGGACCGCGCCCGCACCGAGCGGCTGACGCTGGCCTTCGGCCGGCAGCTGGGCATCCCGGTGGTGGCGGGAAGCGACACCCACCAGGCCACCCAGTACGGCTGCATCCGCACCGATTTTGCCAACGCGGCGAACACCATCGGCGCGCTGTACGCCGAGATGCAGGCCGGCCGGTACAAAATCGACGTCCACCCGGAGGCGGCCTTTAAGGTAAAGACCGCCGGCATCCTCAAGCGGGCGCTGAAGGAAGTCCACGCCCTGGGCGGGGACTATGTCTCGGTGCTGCTGGGCCGGGGCGAGACCCCCGCCGTGCTGGAGGCCAAGCAGCGGGCCGCCGGCTGACCCGCCCGCGCCGCAAAAACCGGGTGCACGCTGCGCCGCAATGTGCGACAATAGATACAGTATGCCGCAGGTCCGGGGTGCCCGGGCCTGCTTCGGCGTACCGGCGCAGGCGGATTGATCCGCCGAGCCGCACGCCGCCCGGTGCTATATTATATAAAGGAGGAGCCTATGGCCCTGACTTTCCCCCAGATGCCGGACAAGCTGACCGGCAACGAGGCCGCCATCCTGGAATACATCACCTGCCACAGCGACAGCTTTCTGCTGATGAGCATCGCCCGCCTGGCGGACGAACTGGGCGTGTCCGAGGCGACCATCTCCCGCTTTGCCCGGCATGTGGGATGCCGGGATTTCAAACACATGAAGCAGGTCGTACTGGAGCAGACCACCCGCGGCGGGCCGGCCCGGAAGCTGGCCGCCACGCTGGCCGGAGGGGACGGCACGCTGCTGCAGCGGTGGATGGAACAGCAGCGGGACTGCCTGCAGCAGACGCTGGAGCTGATGGACCCCGCCGAATTTGACCGCGCGGCCCGGGCCGTTGCCGGGGCGGACCGGGTGTTTGTGCATGCCAAAAACGCTTCCCGCTCCATGGCGGAGCTGCTGGAGTTCCGGCTGCGGCGCATCGGGGTCGACGTGCGCAGGGTCCCGGCGTCCGGCAGCGAGATGGTCGAGGGCCTGGCCCTGGCCGGGGCGGGGGACCTGGTGGTGACGTTTGGCTTTTCCAAGCTGTCGGCCGAAGGGCGGACGATCCTTGCCATGCGGGAGCAGGCCGGGTACCGGACGCTGCTTTTTACGGGGCGCGTGTACCAGGAGCCGGAACAACAGGCCGACATCAACCTGTACGTCTGCCGCGGCGAAGCGAACGAGTACCACTCGATGACGGCGCCCGCCTTTGTGGTCGACGCGCTGGTGCTGGCGGTCTCGGCACAGCTGGGCGACGCCGCCGTGCGTAGGCTGGAGACCATCCGGCGTTTTAAGGAGACCTACGCCCCCTGAGCGGGAAACCGATAAGGAAAACTGCCCAAATCCTGCCGGGAAAATCCGACAAACTGCCGAAAATTTTCTGCGCCGCGCCGCCGGCATTGACTTCCGCCCCGCGGCATGGTATGCTGTTTGTGATAAAGGAATCGCCTGCATTGCGGCAGGCATCTGGTTGGATTGTTACCGGTAAAGCGGGCTAGACCAACTCCGTAAATACCTTGTGGGAAAGGTGTTTGATGGGGCTGGTTATTTTTTTGCCCGTTTGACGGCGCGGGCGCAGGGCCGTTTTGGGGGCGGGGACGCTCCCGCGCGGGCAGGCAGGAGAGGGGGCGCGGGATATGCGGATCAAAAAGGTCATCAACAACAATATCCTGTGCGTCATTGACGAGAAAGGGCGGGAGAGCATCGTCACCGGGCGGGGGCTGGGCTTCGGCCGCAAGGTGGGGCAGTTTGTCGAGCCTGCGGCGGTGGAAAAGACCTACCGCATGGAGGACCGCGCCGGCCAGCGGCGGCTGCGGGAGCTGGTGGAGCAGATCCCGCTGGACCATTTGCAGCTGACCGAAGACCTGCTTGCCCAGATCCGTGCCGAGATCCGCCAGCCGCTGAACGAGTCGCTGCTGATCACGCTGGCCGACCACATCAGTTTTGCCATCCAGCGCAAGGCGCAGGGCATCGAGTTCAAAAACCCGCTGGCCGGCAGCATCCTGTGCTATTACCCGGCCGAGTACCAGCTGGGCCAGCGGTGTCTGGCGCAGATCCGCCAGCGGTGCGGCGTGGAACTGGACCCGGACGAGGCCGCCTTTATCGCGCTGCACATCGTCAACGCCGAGCTGAACACCAGCATGAGCGAGATGTACGACATCACCCGCCTGATCGACGGCGTGGTGGAGGTGGTGGAATACTTCTACCAGGACCGCTTTGACCACGAATCGCTGGCCTTCAACCGCTTTGTGGTGCATCTGCGCTACTTTGCCCAGCGGCTGTTCCAAAACAAGCTGATGCCCGACACCCGGGACGAGGGCGACGAGGCTTTCCGCCGGATGATCGCCAAAAGCTGCGCCCGGCACTACAAATGCGCCCAGTGCGTGGCCGAGTACGTCAAAAACACCTGGCACAAACAGCTTTCTCAGGAGGAGCTGATCTACCTGACCATCCACCTGAAACGGGTGGCGGGGGAGCTGCGGGAGCCGGACGGCTGACCCCGGCGGCCCGGCCATTGACAAACCGAATCATGTCCAAGGATAGTGACTGCACCCTTTGCTGTGTGGGCTAGACCTGTATTTTCCTGCCGACGAAGCAGCGGTGTATGCCGTATCCGCCCGCCGGCGGGGAAGTATGGGTCTTTTTTATTCATCCGCATCCCTGCGTTTTGACAGAAAACGCGCCAATGTCCGTTTGTCGTTTGCACAAAATAAGGAGGTATCTTGAAATGAAAGACAAAGTATTCGGCGTGCTGCAGCGGGTAGGACGTTCCTTCATGCTGCCCATCGCGCTGCTGCCGGTGGCGGGCCTGCTGCTGGGCATCGGCAGCTCCTTTACCAACGAGACGATGCTGGAGACCTACGGCCTGACCGGCCTGATCCACCAGGGCACCGTGCTGTACACCATCCTGGACATCATGAACCAGTGCGGCAGCGCGGTGTTCAACAACCTGGCGCTGCTGTTCGCCATGGGCGTTGCCATCGGCATGGCGAAAAAGGAGAAGGAGGTGGCCGCCCTGTCCGGCGCCATCGCCTACCTGGTCATGAACACCGCCATCAGCGCCATGATCAACGCGGCCGGCGGCGTGGAGGCCATGGCCCCCAACACCACCACCTCGATGCTGGGCATCACCACGCTGCAGATGGGCGTGTTTGGCGGCATCATCGTCGGCCTGGGCGTGGCGGCGCTGCACAACCGGTTCTACAAGATCCAGCTGCCCCAGGTGCTGTCCTTCTTTGGCGGCACCCGGTTCGTACCCATCGTCAGCACGGCGGTCTACCTGCTGGTGGGCATCGCCATGTTCTATGTCTGGCCGGTGGTGCAGACCGGCATCGGCATGCTGGGCAACCTGGTCATCAGCTCCGGCTATGCGGGCACCTTCATCTACGGCCTGATTGAGCGGGCACTGATCCCCTTCGGCCTGCACCACGTGTTCTATATGCCGTTCTGGCAGACGGCTGTGGGCGGCACCGCCATCATTGACGGCGTGACCGTGCAGGGCGCGCAGAACATCTTCTTTGCCGAGCTGGCCTCCCGCGCCACCACCGAGTTCTCGGTGGACGCCACCCGCTTTATGACCGGCAAGTTCGTCTTTATGATCTTTGGCCTGCCCGGCGCGGCGCTGGCCATGTACCGCACCGCCCGCCCCCAAAAGCGCAAGGTGGTGGCCGGCCTGCTGCTGTCCGCCGCGCTGACCTCCATGCTCACCGGCATCACCGAGCCGCTGGAATTCACCTTCCTGTTCATCGCGCCGGTCATGTATGCGGTGCACTGCGTCTACGCCGGCCTGGCCTACATGCTCATGCACATCTTGGACGTCTGCGTGGGCATGACCTTCTCCGGCGGCCTGATCGACCTGACGCTGTTCGGCATCATGCAGGGCAACGGCAAGACCCACTGGCTGTGGATCGTCGCGGTGGGCGCCGTCTACTTTGTGCTGTATTACTTCACCTTCTCCGTCATGATCCGCAAGATGGACCTCAAGACCCCCGGCCGCGAAGCCGACACCGAGGAGCCCAAGCTCTACAACCGCGCTGATTTCAAGGAAAAGACCGGCGTCGGCCCGGACGGCGCGTCCGCCTCCGGCACGGATGCGGTCTCGGCCGTCATCCTGCGGGGGCTGGGCGGCAAGGCAAACGTCACCGACGTGGACTGCTGCGCCACCCGCCTGCGCGTCACGGTGGCGGACCCGGCCAGGGTCAGCGACGGCCTGCTGAAACAGAGCGGCGCTTCCGGCGTGGTCCACAAGGGCAACGGCATCCAGGTCATCTACGGGCCGCAGGTGGCGGTCATCAAGTCGAACCTGGTGGACTTTATGGAGACCCCGGCCGCCGACGCGCTGGACACCGCGCCCGCCCCGGCGGCGGCCCCTGCCCCGGCCCCGGCGGCCAAGCCTGCCGCGCCTGCGCCCAAACTGCAGCCCGAAACGCTGGGCGCGCACCTGGCCGGCACCGTGGTGCCCATGGACCAGGTGCAGGACGAGGCCTTTGCCAGCTGCGCTTTGGGCGAGGGCGTCGCCATTGAGCCTTCCGAGGGCAAGCTGTACGCCCCGGCGGACGCGGTGGTGGACAATCTGTTCGACACCCGGCACGCCATCGGCCTGGTGACCGGCACCGGCGCCGAGCTGCTGCTGCACATCGGCATCGACACCGTCAAGCTGAACGGGCAGTATTTCACCGCCCATGTCAAAGAGGGGCAGAAGGTGAAAAAAGGCGACCTGCTGATCAGCTTTGACCTGGACGCCATCCGGGCCGCCGGCTACCTGTGCACCACGCCGCTGATCGTCTGCAACACCGACGACTACGCCGCGGTCCGGCCGCTGGCCAGCGGCGCCGTCGCCCCCGGCCAGGACCTGCTGCGGGTGGAGTGACCGCCGCGCCCGGTGCCTTAGCGTTCCCCCGCGTTTTTGCCGCCTGCGCGGCAAGACCAAAGTTCCCTTGCGCCTCCTCCGCTTTACACCGCCGCCCGGTTTGTGCTATCGTAAAAGCAGCACAGGCCGGGCGGCCTTTTGCAGAGTGCGCACAAGGAAGCATTGCCGCAAAATCTATCAAAAACAGGCCGTTGGCTGCGTTGCCGTCGCTTGGCGTCCACAAAGGACGCCGGCGTTCCGGCGCCTTGCCACCAACCCGTTTTTGCGATTTTCCGGTGCTTCGCAGTTTTGCTGCGCGAGCAGCAAAACCAAAGCTTCCTTATGCTTACTCCGCTTTCTGCACCCGGCTAGAAGGGAGAGCGCCCCACCGTGAAGATCTTTCTTATCGAGGACGACCCGGCCATCCGCACCGAGCTGGCCCGCCTTTTGCAGAAATACGGCTATGACTGCGAGGCGGGCGACGACTTTGCCCGCATTGCCGACCAGGCGCTGGCCTCCGGTGCGGGGCTGGTGCTTTTGGACATCAACCTGCCGGTGCAGGACGGCTTCCAGGTCTGCCGGCAGATCCGGCGGCAGTCGGATGTGCCCATCCTGGTTTTGACCAGCCGCAGCACCGATTTTGACGAGCTGATGAGCCTGAACCTGGGCGCCGATGACTTTGTGGCCAAGCCCTACAACCCCCAGGTGCTTCTGGCGCGCATCCAGCGGCTGCTGGCCCGCGCCGGCGCTGCGCCCGCTGCCCCCGCGGTGCTGGAGCATGGCGGCCTGGTGCTGGACCTGGCCAGGGCCGAGATGCGCTGCGGCGGCAAAACGCAGCAGCTGACCAAAAACGAGTTTGGCATCCTGCGGCTGCTGATGCAGAACAAGGGGCAGATCCTGCCGCGGGAGGTGCTGATCGACGAGCTGTGGCAGAGCGAGGCTTTTATTGACGAGAACACGCTGAACGTGAACATTGCCCGGCTGCGCCGCAAGCTGGCCGAGATCGGCCTGCCGGACTATCTCAAGACCCGCCGGGGCATGGGGTATCAGGTATGAGGCTGCGGGACTATCTGGCCGACCACATCGCGGCGGTCGGCTGCCTGGCCGCGGCCGAGCTGCTGCTGGCGGGGCTGCTGTGGCTGATCGGCACGCCGGGGGTGTTCATCGGCTTTGCGGCGGGCATCGTGGCGCTGGCCGCGGCTGCGGCGCTGGGCTGGGACTACGCCCGGCGGCGGGCCTGGTACGGCCGGCTGCTGGCCCGGCTGGACGCGCTGGACCAGAAAACGCTGCTGGGCGAGATCGCCGACGAGCCGGACTTTCTGGACGGGCGGCTTTTGTGCGGGGTGCTGCGCCGCTGCAACAAGTACCAGAACGACCGCCTGGCCGAAGCCGAGCGCCGGGCGCTGGACTACCGCGAATATCTGGACGGCTGGGTGCACGAGATCAAGACGCCCATCACCTCGGCGCGGCTGATTGCCGAGAACGACAAGGCCCCCGCCGTGCTGCGCATGGACGACGAGCTGCGCCGCATTGAGCTGCTGGTGGAGCAGGTATTGTACTACGCCCGCAGCGGCGACGCCGAGAAGGACTTCCGGGTGGAGCGCACCACCCTGCGTGCCTTGGTGGCCGACGCGCTGAAACGCTGGTCCCGGCCGCTGATCCAGGCCGGCGGCCGTCCTGTGCTGGAAAACCTGGACCTGCCGGTGACCGCCGACGCAAAAAGCTGCGGCTTTGTGCTGGGGCAGATCCTGTCCAACGCGGTCAAATACCGCAGCAGCCCGCTGGAACTGCGCTTTACCGGCGCGCGGCGGGAGAACGCCGTCACCCTGACCATTGCCGACAACGGCATCGGCATCCCGCCCTCCGACCTGGCGCGGGTGTTCGACAAGGGCTTTACCGGGCACAACGGCCGGCTGTACCCCAGGGCCACCGGCATCGGGCTGTACCTGTGCCGGCGGCTGTGCAGCCAGATGAACATGGGCATCGCCGCCGAGAGCGCCCCCGGCCGCGGCACCGCCCTGACGCTGACCTTCCCCGCCGAGAGCCACATCCCGGCGGCGGACCGCTGAGCGGGGAGCGCCGCCCGGCCGCGGCGGTTTCGTCTTGCCGAAACGGGAACCCGATGCTATAATGTCGGTACAGCGCGGCCGGCCTGCCGGCATGGCGGCGCTGCAGTCAGCCGGGCGCAGCGCTGCGCCCGCTGTGTTGGGGAGGGGAGACGCGCGGCGGAAGGCCGCGCAGAAGGGAAAGCAAGTGACTTATGGACAAAGAGAAAATCAGCCCCTGGGTGATTGTGTTCCGGGTGTTTTTTACCATTGCCGTGGGGGCCTGTATCGTTTACATTTTCGGTAATTCGCTGGAAGCCGGGGCCGTGTCCTCGCTGCGCAGCCAGGCTGTTATGCGGTACATGAACGCGGCGCTTGACCGCATCGGGCTGGGGCCTGTGTCGGAACACACGGTCCGCAAGCTGGCCCACTTTGCCGAGTATTGCCTGGAAGGTCTGCTGCTTACGCTGTGCCTGCGGGTCTATACCAGGCGGTTTGTGCGGCATATCAGCTGGCCGCTGCTGGGCGGATTGCTGACCGCTGTGGCGGACGAGACCATCCAGCTGTACGTGGCGGAGCGGTCGTCCCAGGTCAGCGATGTGTGGATCGACTTTGCGGGCGTTGTGGCGGGCATGTGCGTTTCGCTGGTGCTTTTGCTGATCGTCCGCGCGATCACGTCGTTTTATTCCATCAAAAAAGAGAACCGCCGCCTGCGCGAGGAGCGCGACGCGCTGCGCCGCAGCCAAAAAGCCGCCCGCCGTTCCCGGCAGGAGGATTTTGACGACGGCCCTGACGGGGCGGAGATCCGCTCCGTGCGGGACTATGCCGGGACCGAAGACGCCCGGGCATACCGCGACGCCGGGGACATGCGCCGGCCGTCCGCCCCTGCGCGGGACAGCGCTGGCGTGCCGGACGGCGATCTGCCCGGCCGGGCAGCCGGATTGACCCATATTCACCGTACCGCTCCCAGCGGCTACTTTGCCGGCGGCTCGCCCTATGCGGGGCCCGGTTACAGTGCCCCGGCCGGGAGCTGTGACAACGACCAGGGGGAGGGAAACCTATGACACCGCAACAGGCTGTTGACGCGCTGCATGCGCTGCCCCACGGCGGCCGTGGAACGCTGGACCGGATGCGCGCGCTGATGAACGCGTTGGGTAACCCGGAAAAAGAACTGAAATGCGTACAGATCGCCGGAACCAACGGCAAGGGCACCCTTGCCGTGATGACCGCATCCATTTTGACCCGGGCCGGCTACAAGACCGGCCTGACCATCAGTCCCTATGTGACGGATTTCCGCGAGAGGTTCCAGATCGACGGGCAGATGATCCCGCCCGAGACGCTGGGCGAGCTGACCGAGCAGGTGCTGGACGCCATTGACGCCGTGACCTTTGCCGGAGGCGAAAGCCCCCGCGAGTTCGAGGCCGTCACCGCGGTGGCGCTGCTCTGGTTTGCCCGGCAGCAGTGCGACATTGTGGTGCTGGAGACGGGGATGGGCGGCATGTACGATGCCACCAACATCGTGCCGCACACGCTGGTAGCGGCCATTACCCGCATCGGAATGGATCACATGGAATTTTTGGGCGACAACCTGGTGGACATCGCAACCGAGAAAGCGGGGATCATCAAGGAAGGTTGCACCGTTGTTTGCTATCCCGACCAGCCTGCCGAGGCGATGGGCCCCATCCTGACGGCGGCGGCCAACTGTCACGCCTCCATCGTCACGCCGGAAAACGACGATCTGATCCGCCGCAAGTGCCGCCCGCTGGAAAATTATATCGACTACGGCGGTTACGAAGTCATGCTCCGGCTGCCCGGGCGGCATCAGGGTTACCATGCCGCTATGGCGGTGGAGATCGCTTTGACCCTGTGGCGGGAGCACGGCTTTGATATTCCCGACGAGGCGATTTTGGACGGCCTGCGGGAAGCCCGGCTGCCCGCCAGGCTGGAAGTGCTGCGCCGCCATCCGCTGCTGCTTCTGGACGGCTGCCACAACCCGGACGGCGCGGCCGGGCTGGCCCAGACGCTGGCCGACGCCGGCTACGAGGGAAATCTGGTGGGCGTCATTGGCATGGCGGCAGACAAGGACGTGGACGGGTTCCTTGCCAAATTGGAGCCCTGCTTTGACAAGGTGTTCACCACGGCGCCGGCCACGCTCCGCGCCCTGCCGGCAAAAGACCTGTGGGAAAAGGCTCGCTTCCATTTTGACGCCGAGGAAGGCGGCGCCGTTCCCGAAGCCATCCGCAAGGCGGTGGATTATGCGGACGACCACAACCTGCCCGGCGTGGTCGTCTGCGGCAGCCTGTTCCTGGCTGCCGACGCCCGGCCTCTGCTGCTGGAGGAAGCAAAAAACTGACCAGTTCAAAACCAAATTGTAATAAACAAATGAAATAATACAAAATGTACATATCGCAGGCCCCTTTTGCCGGTACCATCCGGCGGGCGGGGCCTGCGCTGCTGCTGGAACGGCGCGTCGTGCCGTCCCTGCCCCGGCCGGCGCAAACGCGCGGCTGCCGCTGCCTGCGGACCAATTTGACGCGTGTGCCCCAATGTTACAAGCTTCGCACAAAAAGCCCCGTATACTGGAATCAAACCCAGTGTGCGGGGCGTTTTTGTTTGGACAGGCTCACGGGGCGCTGCCCGGTTTTTGCCCCCGCCGTAACGAATCGAGGTGCAGCCGACTTTATGGCAAAAGTCTGGTTTATTCCGGCAGGCAGTACGCTGGCTGCCTACCTTTCGGGCGAGATCGACCACCATGCGGCCCAGTCCCTGCGGCAGGAGATCGACGCCCAGGTGGACGCCCACATGCCCGAACTTTTGGCGCTGGATTTCAGCGGCGTTACTTTTATGGATTCCTCGGGCGTGGGGCTGATCCTGGGGCGTGGCCGATACATTGCGTCGCTGGGCGGCAGGCTGACCGTGCAGAATCCTCCGGCGCAGATCCGCAAAATGCTGGATCTGGCCAGAATCCATTATGTTTGACGGGGGCGCGCCATGAAACTGCTCAATCAGGTAAAAATCAGCTTTTACAGCCGCAGCGTCAACGAAGGTTTCGCCCGCGCGGCGCTGGCGGCTTTTCTTGTGCAGGCCGACCCTACGGTGCCCCAGCTGGCCGACGTCAAAACGGCAGTGTCGGAGGCGGTCACCAACTGCATCGTCCATGCCTACCCCGGGTCCATCGGGCAGATCACCCTGCGCGCGGCTTTGTACGAAGGCGGCGTGGTGCGTATCACGATCTCGGACAAGGGGGTGGGTATTGCCGATGTGGCCCGCGCCATGGAACCGCTTTATACCACGGGCGACCCGGAGGAAAGGGCCGGCCTGGGCTTTGCGGTCATGCAGAGCTTTATGGACAAGGTGTGCGTCACGTCGGCGCCCGGGCGCGGAACGCGCGTTACCATGACCAAGAGGCTGGACGCCCAGCCGGCCTTGCCCGCCCCCCGCGGCTGATTCCTTTCTTACATAGGCGGTGCGCCGCACTGCCGAACGCGGCCCTGCCCTGCGTACGGGACAGGCCTGCCATTACAGGGAGGAAACTGCCATGTCCGCACAGTTTGCCGGTGCCCCCGCCGCCGACG
>DWVD01000026.1 GCA_019120395.1 Candidatus Gemmiger faecigallinarum | reverse complement strand
CGCCGCCGTCATGCATCTGCTGCATGGCGTTCATCAGGCCCTTGGTGTCCTCCCAGGTGCGGTCATGCTCTTCCTGCTTGGCGGCCAGGTCCGCTTCGGCCTCCGCAAGCTGCTGCTGCGCCTCGGCCAGCTGGGTGCGGGTCTGCACCAGGTTGTCCTGGACCTCGCTGGCCTGGCTCTGCACCTGCCCGATCTGCCCGGTCAAAGAGTCGATCTGGCCCTGGGTCTCGTCCCGGTTCTGCTCCATCTGGTCCAGTTCTTCCTGGGCCGCGTCATATTCCTGCTGGGCCTGGTCCACGTTCTGTTCCAGATCCTCTTTGGTGGTGGCCGCATAGCCGGGCGTGGCCAATACCGCCGCCAGCATCATCGCCGACAGTACCGCAGCCGCCAGCCGCTTTGTTTTTTTGTTCCGTTTCATGGGCGGGTTTCCTCCTGTTGGCACGCGGCGCCAAACCGCGCGGTTCCATAAGCAAACAAAGCCGCAAAATACCGGCTGAGAAGCGTTTTTGCGATGCTTCGCAGTTCATTGGAACCCCGGGCAGGACCTTTGTTTTCTTATGTCATGTCGTTCGCGCCAAACGACCGCTGTGCTTTTTATTATACAGCATCCCCGACCTTTTTTGTAGCCTTTTTCGCGCTGCCACAAATTTTTTACAAAAAACGGCGGATGGCCGCCCTCCGGCTGTCCCATCCGCCGCTTTTTTGTCGTTTTTGCCCAAACGGGCTTTCAGCCCGCCCGCACCTGGTTGACCAGTTTTTCGCCGCGGGCAAACGCGCGGGCGTTCTCCATGGTGGTGATGGCAATGCTTTGCAGCGCCGTGCGGGTAAAAAACGCCTGATGGCTGGTGACCACCACATTCGGGAAGCTGGTCAGCACCGGCACCACCTCGTTTTGCAGCACCTCGTTGGAGAAATCCTCAAACACCTGGCCGTCCTCGTCCTCGTAAACGTCCAGGCCCACGCCGGCAAACTTGCCGCGGCGCAGCGCGTCGATCAGCGCGCCGGTGTCGATCAGCGCGCCGCGGCTGGTGTTGACCAATATGGCCGAGTCCCGGATCATCCCGATGGTATCGGCGTTGATCAGGTGGCGGGTGTCGGCGGTCAGCGGGCAGTGCAGGCTGATCAGGTCCGACCCGCGCAGAAGCTCCTCCAGCTCCACATAGCGGACGATCCCCTCCAGCGCCGGGTTTTTGTACTGGTCGCAGGCCAGCACCGTCATGCCGTAGCCATGGCAGATGCGCGCCATGGCCGCGCCGATGCGGCCGGTGCCCACAATGCCCGCCGCCGAGCCGTACAGGTTGTAGCCCAGCAGCCCGTCCAGCGAGAAATTGTTGTTGCGCACCTTGACATAGGCCTTGCAGATGCGCCGGTTGGCCGCCTGGGCCAGCGCCATGGCGTGCTCGGCCACCGCTTCGGGGCTGTAACCCGGCACGCGCAGCACCGTGATGCCCAGCCGGTCTGCGGCGGGCAGGTCCACATTGTTGAAGCCGGCGCAGCGCATCAGCAAAAGGCGGACGCCGTTTTGGGCCAGCGCCTCCAGCACCGGAGCCGAGCAGTCCGAGTTGACAAAGGCGCAAACCGCCTCGCTGCCCCTGGCCAGCGGCGCCGTGTCCGCATCCAGGTTGGCGGCCAAAAAGCGGATCTCGCAGCCATAGTCCGGGTCGGCGGCCAGGACGTCGAAATAGTAGTGGTCGTATTCGCGGGTACCGTAGAACGTGATTTTCATGGTTGCCTCCTTTGTTGGGATGGGCCCGCCGGACGGCGGCGGGGGGATCGGGCGGTTTTATTTCATACCATTTTAGTGTGTTTTGTCCTCTCCCATGATAGCATACCCAAACAAAAAAGAAAAGAGGGGTCCGGCGCAAAAAAAGCCCCCGGCGGCGGCAAAACTTCCTTGTGCGCCCTCCGCTAAAGCGGAGCAATCGCAAGGAAGCTATGGTCTTGCCGCGCAGGCGGCAAAACTGCAAAGCGCCGAAAAACGGCAAAACAGGCCGGCGGCAGCACAGCCAACGGCCTGTTCTTACATCAGATTTTGCGGCAAAGCTTCCTTGTGCGCGTTCTTCTAATGCGGGCAGCGGCCCGGTTTGTCCGCTTTTGCGGCGTCGCTGTGCCCGTCCCGCTTCAGCGCAGCATGTGGTACACCAGGCAGGGCCGGCCGCCGGTGGAATAATCCATCTCCCCGGCCGCCATGCGCTGCTCCACCAGGTAAGCCATATAGCGCCGCACCGTCACCGCCGAAAGCCCCGCTTCGGCCGCGATCTCCTCGCCGGTCAGCGGCCGGCCGGCCCGGCGCAGGCAGCCGGCAATGTGTTCCAGCGTCTGGGCCTGCATCCCCTTGGGCAGGGCGGCGGGGGCGGCGTCGTGCAGCAGGCTGTCCAGCGCGTTCTGGTCCAGGCTGCCGCCGCTGACCGCGCTGCGCCGGCGGCAGAAACTGTCCAGGGCGCGGCAGAACCGCTCGTAGGCAAAGGGCTTGACCAGATAGTCCACAATGCCCAGGCGGGTCAGGGCTTCCACCGTCGCGGCGTCGTTGGCGGCGGTGATCATGATCACATCCGACGCAATGCCCGCCGCCCGCACTGCCCGCAAAAACTCCAGCCCGTTCATCTGGGGCATGTAAAAATCCAGAATGACCAGATCCGCGGGATGGCGGTGCAGCCAGTCCAGCGCCGGGCGGGGCGCGGCAAAGCTGTGCACCGGCCCAAACCGCCCGTCCTTTTCCACGTAGCGGCGGTTCAGCTCGGCGATCATGGCGTCGTCCTCCACAATGACAACGGAATACATCTGCGTTTCCTCCCTCTGCCCGCCCTTCGGCGGGGGTTCAGCCGGCGCTGTTCCCGGCGTCCTGCCCGTCCGGCAGGGAATCGGCGGCATCCCGCCGGAAATTGACAATGAACGAGCTGCCCACCCCCTGGGCGGACTCCACCCGGATCTCGCCGTGGAAGGCGTCGACGATGCGCCGCACCAAAAACAGCCCGGTGCCGTGGCCGTCGCCCTTGGTGGTGACGCCGCGCTCAAAAATGCGGGCGGCCAGCTCCTGCGGCATCCCGGGGCCGTTGTCGTCCACGCTCAGGATCAGCCCCCGTTCGCTTTCCCGGACGCTCACCTCCACCTCGTGCCCGCCGCCGGCCGGCGCGGCGCGGAACGCCTCGAAGGCGTTCTCGATCAGGTTGCCCAGCACGGTGATGATGGCCGACGCCGGCGGGCTGTCCTGCTCGGCGGCAAGGCTGCTTTCCGGGTCCAGCGTCAGGCGCACGCCCAGCTCGGCGGCGCGGCAGCTTTTGCCGATCAGCAGCGCCGCCACCGACGGTTCAGCGATATGCTCCGAGATGCTTTTGGTGGAAAGCGCCCGCGTCTGGGTCAGCTGCAGCACATACTCCTCGGCGCGGTCGGCCTCGCCCAGCTGCAAAAGTCCCAGGATCACATGCAGCTTGTTCATAAATTCGTGGGTGTAGGCCCGCATCGCCTCCACGATGTGCTGCACGCCGGTCAGCTCCCGGGCCAGGCGGTCCACCTCGGTGCGGTTGCGGAAGATGGCCACCGCGCCCACGATCCTGCCGTCCCGCCGCACCGGCATCCGGTCGGACAGCACCCGCACATGGCGCAGCGATTCCAGCCCCACGCCGTACTCCGGCTTGCCGGTGCGCAGCACGCGGGCGATGGTGGAACGGGGATAGACGTCCTCCAGCAGCCTGCCCATCACGGCGTTTTTGTCCAGCGAAAGCAGTTCCGCCGCCGCGCGGTTGATATAAATGATGTGCCGGTCCCGGTCGATGGCCAGCAGGCCTTCGTCCAGCGCGTCCAGCAGCTCCATCCGGCGCAGGAACAGATCCCGGAAGGCATCCGGCTCATAGCCCAGCAGCTCGGTCTTGATGCGCCGCGCCAGCTGCAGGCTCAGCGCCGTGCCGACCGCCAGCGCCGCCGCCCCCACCGCCAGGTACGCCGCCAGCGTGGAAAGCACCGTCTGCCGGATGGACCGCAGGTAAATGCCCGCCATCACGTAGCCGGTCACGGCGCCGCCGGCGTCGCGCACAGCGGCAAAGGCGCAGTGGTCGGCGCCGCCGGGGGCCCTGGCGTCGTCCAGGATCGCGGCGTCGGCGTCGTTCAGCCGCTCCATCAGGGCGTCGTCCAGCGGGGCCAGGCCGGCAGGGTCGGCCGCGCCCGAAACGCTGTCGTAAAAAGCGGTAGGCTCTCCCCCGGCGTCATAGCAGGCAAACAGATCCACGTCGGGGATGCTGCGCACCATCTGCTCCACATAGGCGGCCGTCTGGCCGGCGCTGGCCTCGGCGGCGGACAGCACCGTATTGGCCGCCGCCTGTGCGGTGGTGGCCAGCGCCCGGTCGCGGGCGCCGGCTTCCTGGGTCAGGTTCAGCCACAGCGCGGCGCCCAGCGTCAGCACCAGCGTGACCAGGATGCCGGTGACCGACACCTTCCGGATCTGGCCGTACACGCCGCCCGTCTGCGTTTTTTCCATCGCGCGCCCCTCCCTTTTGTCCCGCCGCGGCGTCTGCCCGGCGTTTTGCCGCCTGTTCTGGAAACAATATTACCACAGGAAGCCGGGATGTGCAAAATCCGCCCCGCCCGATGTCACAATACTTCTCCACCCGCGCCGCGGTTTTTCAGCCTTTTGCACATCCCCGTTTTTTTTACTTTCGTAAGGGTGGAATCCGGCCGCGGGCAGGAGTAGACTGGGGTCGAAAAAGAGGTGAGCAAGTTGGAAGGTTTCAAACAGACCCTGCTGGAGGCGCTGGAAAACGAGACCGCTTTCACCATCCCGGTATTCGGCGGCATCCCGGTGGCCTCGGCAGTGGTGGTGACCTGGATCATCATGGCGGTGTGGATGCTGGCGACGCTGCTGGCCACCCGCAACCTGAAGGTCCGCGACCCCGGCAAGGTGCAGGTGGTGCTGGAAAGCGCCGTCGGTTTCCTGAACGGGTTCGTCAAGGACACCATCGGCCCCCACTGGCGCCCCTTCGCCCCCTATCTGGGCACAGTGGCGCTGTATATCGGGCTGTCGAACATCATCGGCATTTTCGGGCTGACGTCCCCCACCAAGGACATCAGCGTCACCACCGCGCTGGCCCTGATGAGCATGGTGCTGATCTACGGCGCGCAGTTCCGCTACAACGGCCTGCGCGGCGGCATGAAGCGCTTTGCCCGCCCCATGCCGCTCCTGACCCCCATCAACCTGATGGAGGTCGCCATCCGGCCGCTGGCGCTGTGCATGCGGTTGTTCGGCAACGTTCTGGGCGCTTACATCATCATGGAGATGATCAAGTACCTGGTGCCCGCCATCGTTCCCGCCGTGTTCAGCATTTACTTCGACCTGTTCGACGGCCTGATCCAGACCATCGTGTTTGTGTTCCTCACCGCGCTGTTCGCCGGCGAGGGCATCAAGGACGAGGAATAACGGGCGGACCGCGAAGGATCAGGAACATGGGATCCGGGGCCGCGCGCGCCAAACGCCGCGGCCGCCGGACCGCCAGAATTTCCAGTTCCTCAGTTTCAAGCTTTTCTCTCTCCCGGGCTTTCAGCCTTAAACCAAAAAACAAACCAATTTTCAGGAGGAAACTACCATGGACATCGGAATCATTGCAGCAGGCATCGCAGTTCTCACCGGCATCGGCGCCGGCATCGGCATCGGCATCGCCACCGCCCACGCCAGCGACGCCATCGCCCGCCAGCCGGAAGCCTCCGGCAAGATCAACAGCACCCTGCTTCTGGGCGCCGCCATGGCCGAAGGCACCGCGATCTTCGGCTTCATCACCGCGCTGATCATCGTGTTCGTGGGCTGACCCGGGCATACGGGGCGCGCCCGCCAGCGCCGGCGGCGCGGCCCCGCGGCACGTTCAGCTTCCCGCCCCGAACCGGCGGCGCGAAACGATAGCATTCAGGCAATTCCCGCAAGGAGGTGTGCAGGATGCTGGATTTCCAGCCCTCAACCATCATTTTTACCATCATCAACCTGTTGGTTTTGTATTTCTTCTTCCGCAAGTTCCTGTTCGGCCGGGTCAACGCCGTGCTGGAGCAGCGGGAGCAGCTGATCCGGAAAGAGATCGCCGAGGCCGAGGAGAATAACGCCAAGGCCCGGCAGCTGCAGGCCGAGTACGAGCAGAAGCTGGCCGGCGCCCGCGAGGAAGCCGCCCAGCTGGTGGCCGCCGCAAAAAGCCGCGCCGACGCCGCCTACGCCGCCCGCATGGCCGAGGCCGAAGCCGACGCCAAGCAGTACGCCGCCGAGGCCGAGAGCCGCCTGGCCGCCGAGCGGGGCGAGATGCTGCGCTCCGCCCGCGCCGAGGTGGCCAAACTGGCCGTGATGGCCGCCGCCGAGGTGGCCGGCCGCCGGCTGGACACCGACGACGACCGCGCCATGGCCGAGGAGTTCCTTGCAAAGGTGGGTGAAGCGAAATGAGCGAAACGACCCAGCGTTACGCCGCCGCCCTGTACGGCGCGGCGGGCGATGACGCCAAAGCCGTCCGCGCCGCCGCCGAAGCCCTGATGGCCGACAAAAGCCTGTGGAACGCCCTGCAAAGCCGGGCCGTGACCCTGGCCGAGAAAAAGCAGCTGCTTGCCGGCGCCGCCCCGCTGGATGGCCAGGACGCACTGAAAGCCTTTTTGGGGATCCTGGCCGAGGCGGACGCGCTGGAAGAGCTGCCCGCCGTCCTGGCCGAATATTCCCGCCTGGCGCTGGCCGCCCAGGGCGGTGTGGAGTGCCGGGTCACCTGCGCCCGCCAGCCCGACGAGGCCACCCAGGACGCCATCCGCCGGGCCGTTTGCAAACTGCGCGGCGCCAAAAACGCCGTGCTGGAGATCACGATCGACCCGTCCATCCTGGGCGGTTTTGTGCTGGATGTGGACGGCGTGACCTACGACCGCAGCGTCAGGGGCCGCCTGGACCGGATGGCCCGCGGCATGCAGGAGACCTCCGGCGGCGGGACCGGCGCGGACCGGCTGGCCGACCAGATGAAAGCCGCCATTGCCGGCAGCGCCGGCACGGTGGACGCCGTCGAGACCGGCCGGGTCATCGACGTGGGCGACGGCATCGCCAACGTCAGCGGCCTGCGCCGCGCCGTCTACGGCGAGCTGGTGGAATTCGAGAACGGCACCTCCGGCATCGTGCTGGACCTGCGCCGCAAGCGCACCGGCGTCATTCTGCTGGGCAGCCAGGAGGGCCTGACCGAGGGCAGCCTCTGCCGCCGCACCGGCCGCCCCGCCGACGTACCGGTGGGCGACGCGCTGGTCGGCCGCACGGTGGACGCTCTGGGCCGCCCCATCGACGGCCTCGGCCCCGTCGAGACCTCCGACCGGCTGCCCATTGAGCACGAGGCTCCCGGCGTCATCAGCCGCGAGCCGGTCAACCAGCCCATGCAGACCGGTATCCTGGCCATCGACGCCATGGTGCCCATCGGCCGCGGCCAGCGCGAGCTGATCATCGGCGACCGCCAGACCGGCAAGACCGCCATCGCCGTGGACGCCATCCTGAACCAGAAGGGCCGGGACGTGATCTGCATCTACGTGGCCATCGGCCAGAAGGAATCCACCGTGGCCCGCCTGCGCGAGACCTTCAAGCAGTACGGCGCCATGGCCTACACCATCATTGTTTCCGCCCCCGCCGGCGAGGGCGCGCCGATGCAGTACATCGCCCCCTATGCCGGCGCCGCCATGGGCGAATATTTCATGGCCCACGGCAGGGACGTGCTGATCGTCTACGACGATTTGTCCAAGCACGCGGTGGCCTACCGCACGCTGTCGCTGCTTTTGCGGCGCAGCCCCGGCCGCGAGGCCTACCCCGGCGACGTGTTCTACCTGCACAGCCGCCTGCTGGAGCGCGCCTGCCGCCTGACCAAAGAGTACGGCGGCGGCTCCATGACGGCGCTGCCCATCGTGGAGACCCAGGCCGGCGACGTCTCGGCCTATATCCCCACCAACGTCATCTCCATTACCGACGGCCAGATTTATCTGGAAACCGGCCTGTTCCATTCCGGCCAGCGCCCGGCGGTCAACGTGGGCCTGTCGGTGTCCCGTGTGGGCGGCTCGGCGCAGACCCGGGCCATCAAGAAAACCGCCGGCACGCTGCGCATCGACCTGGCCCGCTACCGCGAGCTGGAGGTCTTTACCCAGTTCAGCTCTGACCTGGACCCGGAGACCCGCAAGGCGCTGGACCACGGCAAACGGATGATGGCGCTGCTGCGCCAGCCCCGCTGCACCCCCATGGCGGTCAGCCGCCAGGCGGTGATCCTGTACATCGCCACCAACGGCCTGCTGGCCGACGTGCCGGTGGAACAGGTCAACGGCTTTGCCAACGATTTTGTGGACCTGCTGGAACGGGAGCAGTCCGCCCTGATCGCTGAGATCGACCAGACCGGCACGCTGTCCGGCGCCGCCACCGAGCAGATCCGCACCACGCTGGAGGGCTACAAAAAGCAGGTGAGCGCCAAATGGAAAGCATAAAAGAGATCCGCACCCACATCGACAGCGTCGAGCAGACGCTGAAGATCACCAACGCGATGTACCTGATCTCGTCCTCCAAACTGCGCAAGGCGCGCCAGCAGCTGAACAACGTCCAGCCCTATTTCACCAAGGTCACGCAGACCATATCGGACATCCTGCACCGTACCCAGGATGTGGAGCATATCTATTTCGACCGCCGCCCCGGCAAGCGCCACAAGGTGGGCTATATCGTCATCACCGGCGACAAGGGGCTGGCCGGTGCCTACAACCACAACGTGCTGCGCCTGGCCGAGGAGCACATCAAACAGTTCGACGATCCGACGCTGTTTTTGATCGGCCAGGTGGGGCGCAGCTATTTCCGCCACAAGGGCGTGGACATTGACGTGGAATTCATGTACACCGCCCAGGACCCCACCACCTACCGCGCGCGGGAGATCGCCGACACGTTTGTGGAGCTGTTCCGCAAGGGGCGCATCGACGAGGTGTACATCGTTTACACCGAAATGGTCACGCCCATGCAGCTGGAGCCCAAGATCCTCAAGCTGCTGCCGCTGGACCGGGACGCCTTCCCCTGGACGCCCCGCCCCCGCGCCGACGGCGGCGTCCGCCGCGAGGTGACCTATATGCCGTCGCCCTCGCAGGTGCTCAACCACATCGTGCCCGCCTATCTGAAAGGCATCCTGTTCGGCGCAATGGTGGAATCCTTCTGCTCCGAACAGAACGCCCGCATGACCGCCATGGACACCGCCACCGACAACGCCCGCGCGCTGCTGAAAGAGCTTTCGCTGCATTTCAACCGGGCGCGCCAGGCCGCCATCACCCAGGAAATCACCGAGATCGTGGGCGGCGCCCAGGGCGGCGATGACGACTGGGACGACGACGAGGACGAGGATTGGGCGTAACGGGCACTGACCGCGGCTTATGGGGTGCCGCCCGGCTGCCGGGCCTGGCGGAGGGATGGCGCTTGTGCAAAACCGCCCGTTCTCGGCCGCTGTCCCATTAAAACAGAACGGCTGCCATGCAATGCGCAACGGGCAGCCAGATCAAGTTCCGCTGCCGGAGCTGCGCCGGCGGCGGCACCCCATCTTTGAGGGCGCGGCGGCTCCCCCGCCGCGCCGCAGGAAAGGAAAGACTGCTATGCAACACAAAGGTGTGATCGCGCAGGTCCTGGGTCCCGTGGTGGACGTACAGTTCGACGAGGGCGCCCTGCCGCAGATCAACGAGGAGCTGTACGTGGAAAAGCCGGACGGCCGCCGCACCATGGAGGTTGCCCGCGACATCGGCCACCGCGCGGTGCGCTGCATCCTGCTTTCGCCCGGCGAGGGCCTGAGCCGCGGCGACGAGGTCGTCGCCGCCGGGCATCCCATCCAGACGCCGGTGGGCGAGGCCACCCTGGGCCGCATGTTCAACGTGCTGGGCGATCCCATCGACGAGAAAGGCCCGGTGGAAGCCCCCGAACGCTGGTCCATCCACCGCGACCCGCCCCCCTTTGAGGATCAGGACCCCAAAACCGAGATCCTGGAGACCGGCATCAAGGTCATCGACCTGCTGGCCCCCTATACCCGCGGCGGCAAGATCGGCCTGTTTGGCGGCGCCGGCGTGGGCAAGACGGTGCTGATCCAGGAGCTGATCCACAACATCGCGATGCGTCATGGCGGCCGTTCGGTCGTCGTCGGCGTAGGCGAGCGGACCAGAGAGGGGTGTGATATGGTGCGGGA
>DWVD01000025.1 GCA_019120395.1 Candidatus Gemmiger faecigallinarum | reverse complement strand
AAGGTCTCCATCATGGCCTGGTTGAAGGCCTTGGTGTGGTAGGTGCGGTCCAGCACGATGTCGCAGCGGGCCAAGACGGCGTCCACGTCGCCGTCCCCGCTGGCGCCGCTGGCCACCAGGTTGCGGCGGTTGTCGCCCCCCACCGGGCAGGAGGAATACCAGTCCTCCTCCGGGTGGACCAGGACGGGGTTGTCCTTGGCGGTGCGGAAATCCAGCACCGCCTCCAGCACCTGGTATTTGACCTTGATCAGCTTCATGGCGCGCAGGGCGGCCTTCTCGGTCTCGGCGGCGATGATGGCCACCGCGTCGCCCGCAAACCGCACATGCCGGTCCAGGATCAGCCGGTCATAGGGGGAAGGCTCCGGGTAGGTCTGCCCCGCGATGGTAAACCGCTTTTTGGGCACGTCCTGCCAGGTGTACACCGCCACGACGCCGGGCACTTTCAAAGCAAGCGAGGTGTCGATCTCCTCCACGATGGCGTTGGCGTGGGGCGAGCGCAGCAGCTTGACCACCAGCGCGTCCCGCGGGGTGATGTCGTCCAGATACACCGGCTTGCCCAAAAGCAGCTGCATGGCGTCCTTTTTGCGCACCGGCTTGTGGATGGAGCGGTATTCGCCGCGGCGGGGGTCCTGTTTTTCATTGGTCATGGCGGTCGCCCCCTTTCTTCCGGCTGTCCAGATAGCTGCGGATGCCCCGCAGTTGCCCGTCGTAGCCGGAGCAGCGGCAGAGGTTGCCGGCCAGGAAAGCCCGGATCTCGTCGTCGGTGGGGTCGGGGTTCTCCCGCAGCAGGGCGATGGTGTTCATCACAAAGCCGGGGTTGCAGAAACCGCACTGGTCGGCGCCCTGGTCGGCGATGAACCCGACAAAATCGGCGGCTTCCTCCTGCAGGCCCTCCAGCGTCTGGACGCTGTGCCCCGCCGCGCGCAGGGCCAGCATCGAGCAGGAAAGGATCGGCCTGCCGTCCAAAAGCACGGTGCACAGCCCGCAGTTGGAGGTCTCGCACCCGCGCTTGACGCTGTAGCAGCCGTGGGCGCGCAGAAAGTCGATCAGCAGCAGGTCGGGGTCCGCGTGGTCGGTCACCGGCCTGCCGTTCAAAGTCAGTTTCAGTTCCATGCCTGCACACCTCCCAGCTCCAACAGGCTGCGCCGGGTCAGCACCCGGACAAGATGGGTACGGTAAGCCGCGCTGCCGCGCAGGTTGCTGCCGGTGGGGACGGTTTCGGCCGCAAAGTCGGCAAAGGCGGCGGCGCTTTCCGGCGTAATGCCGCCGGAAAGAATGCCGGCTTCGTCCCGCAGCACCACGGCCTTGCCCGGCCTTGCCCCGATCACGGCGCGGTACTCGCCGTCCAGGCAGGATACCGCGCAGGTCAAGGTGGGCAGGTCGGTGCGCTGGTTGCGCATGGCCTGGTAGGCAAACCGCCCCGGCGTTTTGCGCACCAGCACCCGCACCAGCAGGTCCCGGTCGTAGTCCATGGCGGCAAACTGTTCCAGCGGCACCACGCCGCCCCGGTAAAGCTCCACGGTGCTGTCCATGGAAAGCAGCAGCGTCAGCACGTCAGAGAAGCCGAACCGCCCCCACACGCTGCCGCCCACCGTGGCCATGTTGCGGAACTGCACGCCCACAATGTCCCGGACGGCCTTCTCGGCGGCGCCCCCGGTGTAGGCGTTCAGGCCGGGGTACTGTTCCAGCTGGCGCAGCGTGACCATGGCCCCCAGCGAGAACTGCGTTTCGTCCTCCTCGATGGCGTCCAGCCCCAGGCGGCACAGGTCCACGGCGGTGCCCACGGTGTTTTTGGCCATCTTCAGCCAGAGCATGCCGCCCAAAATGCGGGTGCTCTTTTTCTGGTTCAGCTGCCAGGCCTGTTCCAGGCTTTCGGCCTGGACATAATTTTGGATGGTAAGCATAGCACGTTCCTTTTCCAGATCCCTGTCCCCGCGGCGGGGGACGTCCGGGCGGGCGTGCAAAGCGCCGCCCGCCGCAAAACCGCGTGCCGCCGGCGCGAAAACCGCGCAAAACGGCACATTTCCGACAACATTATATCAGTACATCTTGCGTTTGGAAAGAGAAATTGCTATAATCGCGTTGTAGTTTCAAAAGAACAACGGGCGCGAGCCGCCCGCCAAAGGAGAAAACGACATGAAGATGAAAAAGCCCCTGTCCCTGCTGCTGGCCCTTGCCATGGCCCTGTCCCTGGCGGCCTGCGGCGCACAGCCCGACGCTTCCGGCAGCGAACCGGCCTCCCAGCCGGAAGCTGTGTCCGAGCCGGCCGCCGACACCCCGGAAGCCGCCGACCCCACCGCCCAGCCTGACGGGGCGTCCGAGACGTCCTACCCCGTCACCGTCACCGATCAGGCCGGCCGCCAGGTCACCATCGAGTCCCAGCCGGAAACGCTGGTCAGCGGCTACTATATCACTACCAGCCTGCTGATCGTCCTGGGCCTGCAGGACGAGCTGGTGGGCATCGAGGCCAAGGCCGACACCCGCCCCATCTACGCCCTCAGCGCGCCGGAGCTGCTGGAGCTGCCCAGCGTGGGCACCGCCAAGGAGTTTGACCTGGAGGGCTGCGCCGCCCTGGCCCCCGACCTGGTCATCCTGCCCCTTAAGCTGGAAAGCGCCGCCGACAGCCTGGCCGAGCTGGGCATCCCCGCGCTGCTGGTCAACCCGGAGGACCAGGCCCTGCTGAACGAGGCCGTCACCCTGATCGGCACCGCCACCAACACCCAGGCCCGCGCCCAGGCGCTTTTGGACTTCTCGGCGGAGCAGGAGCAGCAGCTGGCCGATACCCTAGCCGGCGCCGAGACCCCCAGCGTCTACCTGGCCGGCAACTCGGACTTCCTCTCCACCGCCGGCGACGCCATGTACCAGTCGGACATGATCCGCATGGCGGGTGGAGTCAACGCGGCGGCCGAGATCACCGATACCTACTGGGCCGAGGTCAGCTACGAGCAGGTGCTGGCCTGGGACCCCGACTACATCGTGCTGGCTTCTGACGCCAGCTACACTGTGGACGACGTGCTGGCCGACCCCAACCTGGCCGGCTGCGCCGCCGTGGAGAACGGCAATGTGTTCCAGATCCCCGGCGACGCCGAGGCCTGGGACAGCCCGGTGCCCGGCGGCATCCTGGGCGCGGTGTGGCTTTCCAGCGTGCTGCACCCCGACCTGTGCCCCGAAGCCGACAGCCTGGCCGTGATCGACGAGTTCTACCAGACCTTCTACGACTTTGCCTACAGCGCGGCCGCCGGCGGGACCGATGCAGCCTGACCGCACAAAGATCAAACTGTTCTGCGCAGCCGGGGCGGCCCTTTTGGCCGTCCTGGCTGTTGCCAGTTTGTTCACCGGCAAGTACCCGCTCACGCTGGAGGGCATGCTGGCCGGCGACGAAATGCAGCTGCGGGTGTTCTGGACGCTGCGGGCCAGCCGGACGGCGGTGGGCGTTTTGGGCGGCTTTGCGCTGGGCGTGGCGGGCTTTGTCTACCAGACGGTGTTCCGCAACCCGCTGGCCTCGCCCGATGTGATCGGTGTTTCCTCCGGAGCCAGCGCGGGCGCGGCGGCGGGCATTTTGTTTCTGTCCGGCGCGGCGGCGGTCACGGCGGCCTCCTTTGCGGGGGCGCTGGCCGCGGTGGGGCTGGCGCTGGCGCTGTCGGCGCTGGACCGCTCCGGCCGGCACAGCACCATCGTGCTGGCGGGCATCGCGGTGCACTCGCTGGCGCAGACCGCCCTGATGTGCCTGAAACTCACCGCCGACCTGGAGCGGGAGCTGGCCTCCATCGAGTACTGGATCATGGGCAGCCTGAACGGCGTCAGCGGGTATTCCATCGGCGGCAACCTGGCGCTGTGCGCCCTCTGCGTGGCGGCACTGTTCCTTCTGCACCGGCAGGTGCTTCTGCTCTCGGCCGACGAGGGCGAGGCCCGGATGCTGGGCGTCTCGGTGGGGCGGATGCGTTTGGCGGTGCTGCTGACAGCCACGCTGGCGGTGTCCTGCGTGGTCAGCCTTTCGGGGCTGATCAGCTTTGTGGGGCTGCTGGCGCCCCACGGCGCGCGGCTGCTGACAAAGTGCAGCGGCCCCGGCACCATGCTGCTGGGCGGGCTTTTGGGCGGCATCCTGCTGACCGGGGCGGACATCCTGGCCCGCAGCGTGGCCGCCGTCGAGCTGCCGGTCAGCATCTTTACCAGCCTGCTGGGCGCGCCGTTCCTCATCTTCCTTATCGTGAAAGGCAGGCGGCAGGCATGAGCTTTTTTGCAGTGGAAAACCTGACCGCCGGCTACGGCGGCAGGCCGGTCCTGGACGGCGTTTGCTTTGCGGTGGAGCCGGGGCGGATCGTGGGCGTCGTGGGGGCCAACGGCAGCGGAAAGACGACGCTGCTCAAGGCGGTGTGCGGCATTTTGCCCCACGGCGGCAGCTGCACGCTGGAGGGCAGCCGGCTGGAGGAGCTTTCGCCCCGGCAGCTGGCCGGGCGGTGCGGTTACATCCCCCAGCGCAGCGGCATTGCCATCGACATCACGGCGCTGGAAGTGGTGCTGATGGGCTTTAACCCGCAGCTGCGCCTGCTGGAACGCCCCACGCCGGCCATGCGGGAGCAGGCGCGCCGGGCGCTGGCTCAGGTGGGCCTTGCCGGGTGGGAGGAGGAAAACTACCTGCACCTGAGCGAGGGCCAGAAACAGCTTTGTATCCTGGCCCGCACGCTGGCGGCCGGCAGCCGGCTGCTGCTTTTGGACGAGCCGGAAAGCGCGCTGGATCTCCGCCACCGCTACCGCATGCTGGAACTTCTGCGGCAGTGGGTGGGGCAGGCGCCGGGGCGCGCCGTCCTGGCGGCGCTGCATGACCCCGCCCTGGCGCTGAACTGCTGCGACCGCCTGCTGGTGCTGGCGGGGGGCAGGATCTGCGCGGTGCTGGACCCCGCGGCCGATCCGCCGCAGCGGCTGGAACGGCAGCTGGCGGCGGTGTACGGGGCCATCAGCCTGCACCGCTGCGCCGACCGCAGCGGCCGGCAGCAGCTGGTGCTGTTGAAAGAGCCGGAGGGATGCGGTACAATAGACCCGTAAAACAAAGCCGCCCCAACCGCCCCAAAACCGGCGCACAGACCGGGAGGACCCGCCATGCAGGCAGTGACAAAGATCGTTTTTTATACCGATGAACAGGAAAAGTTTTTTGGCGAAGGCCCCTGCCGCCTGCTGCACGGGGTGGAGCGGACTGGTTCCCTGCGGGCCGCCGCCGGCGAGATGGGCATGGCCTACACCAAGGCGCTGAAGCTTTTGCAGAACGCCGAGAAGGCGCTGGGCTTTGCGCTGACCGAGCGCGCCGCGGGCGGCCGCTGCGGCGGCGGCAGCCGCCTGACCCCGGAAGGAAAGGAGTGGCTTGCCCGCTATGAAGCCTACCGCGACGCCTGCATACAGGCCAACCGCAGACTGTATCTGGATTTCTTTCCTGGCCAGCGGTAAGCGCCATCTGGTCGTGACGGGCGGCCGGCGCAGCGGAAAATCGACGCTGCTGGCGGCGCTGGCCCCGCGGCTGGGGGCGGCGGGGGCGCTGCCCGGCCTTACCACCTGGGCGCAGCCGGGCAGGGCGGTGTACCTGAAAGAAAACATCACGGGCCGTACCGCGGTGATCGGCCGGTTTGACCCGGCGTTGCCCGGCCCCGAAAACCGCATGCGCCCGGTAACGGAGGGCTTTTGCGCGCTGGGCGTCCCGGCGCTGCGGTGCTGCGCCGACGCGGCGGGGGAGTGGGCCCTTCTGGATGAGGCAGGTTATCTGGAAACCGCCTGCCCGGAATACTGCGCCGTCATTTTGGATTTGATGTCCCGCAAGCGGCTGGCCGCGGCGGTGCGCAAGCAGGATCTGCCCTTTCTGCGCCGGCTGTGCCGGCATCCGGATGTGTTCTGCGTCGATCTGGACGCGCCCTTCGGCAGCCTGGGCTGCGTCATCATGGCGTCGGGGCTGGGGCGGCGGTTCGGCGGCGGCAAGCTGCTGGCCCCCTTTGCGGGCAGGCCGCTTTTGCAGTACGCGCTGGACGCCACGCAGGGCGTTTTTGCCCGGCGGGTGGCGGTCACCCGCAGCGCCGAAGCCGCTGCCTTCTGCCGCGGGCAGGGCGTGCCGGTCCTGCTGCACAGCCGGCCGTTTCGCAGCGATACCGTCCGCCTGGGCCTTGCGGCGCTGCGGGCGGACGCCGGCCAAAAGCCGCCCGCCGGCTGCCTGTTCTGCCCGGCCGACCAGCCGCTGCTGCGGCGGGAAACGGTGGCCGGCCTGGCCCTCTGCGCGGCGGACGACCCGCAGTCCATCTGGCGGCCCGCCTGGCAGGGAAAGCCCGGCGCGCCGGTACTGTTCCCGGCCTGGGCCTTCCCGGAGCTGCGCGCCCTGCCCGAAGGCCGGGGCGGCGGCGCTGTGGCGCAGGCCCACCCCGGCAGCGTCCGCCTGCTGCCGGCGGCGGACGAATGGGAGCTTGCGGACATCGACACCCCGGCCGACCTGGCCCGGCTGGAAGCAGCCCTGGCGGGGCGGCAGGGGAGCGGCCGCCCCAAAACGGAGGAATAATAGTTTTGGCATCCCATCACACGGGGGCGGCGGCAGAAATGCCGCCGCCCCCGCTTGTTGCCTGCCCCACGGCGGGTACCCCGGCCCCGATGGCTGTACAGCAGTTTGGTCTTTGGTTCCATCGCCGGCGCCGCCCAAGCGCTGCTTGAACGCCGTACGGTCACGCCCCTGCCGGCAGCCCGCGACCGTGGTGCGGCGAAAAGTTCGCAGGAACTGCAAAACGCCCGAACTTTCGACCAAAAGCGGCAAAAAAGCGCAAGAATGTATTGCATAACCCTGCGCCATCGGATATACTGTCCTGTATTGGGTGTATCAACTTTTGGATTTGGAAAGTGAGGAAAATCGTAAATGAGTTCTGCAACCACGCAAACCAACTCGGAACTGCTGCGGTTTGAGGGCAAGCCTTCCTGGGGCGTCGCCTTCCCGCAGGCGATGCAGCATGTTCTGGCCATGCTGATCGGCAACATCACCCCGCCCATGCTCATCGCCGGCACCTGCGGCCTTTCGGCCGAGGATCAGATCCTGCTGACCCAGGCGGCCATGCTCATCGGCGGCATCACCACCCTGCTGCAGCTGTTCCCGGTGTTCGGCTTCGGCATGAAAATGCCCAACGTCATGGGCGTTGCCTTCGCCTACATGCCCATCCTGACCATCATCGGCCAGCAGTACGGCATTGCGGCCATCTTCGGCAGCCAGCTGGTGGCGGGCTTTGTGTCCATCTTCATCGGCATGTTCATCGGCAAGATCCGCCGCTTCTTCCCGCCCATCGTCAGCGGCACGGTGGTCATCAGCATCGGCCTTTCGCTGTACGGCACCGCCATCAACTACATCGGCGGCGGCAGCGCGGCCCAGGCGGACGGCACCTTCGGCTCGCCGAAATTCTGGATCCTGGCCATCCTGACCCTGGTGGTCACGCTGGCCTGCAACTTCTTCGGCAAAGGGCTGCTCAAGGCTTCCGGCATGCTGATCGGCATCATCGTCGGCTACATCGCGGCGCTGATCATGGGCGGCGTGGTGGACTTCTCCGGCCTGACCACGGCGTCCTGGTTCTCGGTGCCGATGCCCTTCCATTTCGGGCTGGAGTTCCACCCCGACGCCATCCTGATGATGATCCTGATGTACATGGTCCAGGCCGTGCAGACCATCGGCGACGTGTCCTCCACCGCCATGGGCGGTTTTGGCCGTGAAGCCACCGACCAGGAGCTGGGCGGCGCCATCAAGGGCCAGGGCATCTGCGGCATGATCGGCGCCTGCATCGGCGGTCTGCCCACCGACCCGTACAGCCAGAACGTGGGCCTGATCTGCACCACCAAGGTGGTCTCCCGCCGGGTGTTCACCATGGTGGGCGTCATCATGCTGCTGGCGGGTATCTTCCCCAAATTCAGCGGCTTGATGGCCACCATCCCCCAGCCGGTTTTGGGCGGCGCCACCGTCACGGTGTTTGCAGCCATTACCATGTCCGGCATCCAGCTGCTGAAGGAGCAGCCGCTGAATTACCGTAACCGCATGATCGTGGGCATCTCGCTGGCGCTTGGCCTGGGCATCGACGCCGCGCCGGAGATTCTGCAGTTTGCGCCCCAGCTGTTTCAGAACATCTTCGGCAGCTCGCTGGTGGTGTCCTTCCTGGTGGCGTTCCTTCTGAACATCATCATTCCCAAGGACGATACCCCGGAAGATTGATTTTTGATAGACCCATATACACCAAAAAGGGACGCAGCGCTGCGCTGCGTCCCTTTTTTTGATCTGTTTTACCGGCCGCTTACCGGCAGATGCCGCTGTAACATTCCGGCCGGCGGTCGCGGAACAACCCCCAGGAGAGCCGCGCCTCCCGGATGGCCGCAAAGTCGTAGGCGGCGGACAGCACCGCGTCGCCCTCGCGGCCGGCCTGCTTCAGCACAGCGCCGGTCTCGTCGGTCAAAAAGCTGCTGCCGTAAAAGTTCAGCGCCGAGCTTTGCCCGCCGTTTTCGGGGCAGGGGGTCACCGTTTCCAGGCCGTAGCGGTTGGCGGCGGCCACCGGCGTGACGTTGGCCGCGGCATGGCCCTGCATGGTGCGCTGCCAGTGGCCGACGCTGTCCACCTCCAAAATCGGCTCGCTGCCGATGGCGGTGGGGTAAAGCAGCACGTCTGCGCCCAGCAGCGCCATGCAGCGGGCGGTCTCCGGGAACCACTGGTCCCAGCAGATGCCCACGCCAACCTTGCCGTAGCGGGTGTCCCACACCTTAAAGCCGGTGTTGCCGGGGGTGAAGTAGAACTTTTCCTGGTAGTAGTGGTCGTCGGGGATGTGGGTCTTGCGGTAGACGCCCAGCACTCTGCCGTCGGCGTCGATCATGGCGATGGAGTTGAACAGCCGGGTGCCGTCCTGCTCGTAAAAGCTGACGGGCAGAACCACGCCCAGCTCGGCAGCCACGGCGCTCAGCCGCTGCACGGCGGGGTTTTCGGCCACCGGCAGGGCGTAATCGTAATATTCATAGCGGCGCTCCTGGCAGAAGTAGGGGCGCTCGAACAGTTCCGGTAGCAGGATGACCTGCCCGCCCTGGGCGGCCGCCTGGCGCACCAGCGCCTCGGCATGGGCCAGGTTCTCGGCAGGGTCCTGTACGCAGCGCATCTGGATCACGCTGACGGTGGTCATGGGCATACAAAACCTCCTGATGTATGGGCCAAAGCTGGCCAGATTCTGGGAAGGAGGGGACAGGCCCCCTCTCAGACTGTCGAAAAAGTCCAAAATCGTCGCCGTCGGCGGACAATCTCCGGCCTAAGAGCCGGGCCTTGCGGCCCGGTTGGCCTCCGAAACGCGCCTGCGGGCGCAGTGCGCCGACGACGGCGACATCGACAGGGAAATTTTGCGGCAAATTGTGTGCGAGGAGCAAAGCGACGAGTGCGCGATTTGCCGTGAAATTTTGTCGAAGGGGTTCCCAAAAGGGGCAGGCCCCCTCTCAAATCCAGGCAAAACGTCAAACTTCCGGCACCTGCTGGGTGATGCAGTGGATGTTGCCGCCGCCCAGCAGAATGGCGCGGGCGGCGATGCCCACCACCTGCTTGCCAGGGAAAGCCTCCCGCAGAGTGCCCAGCGCGCGGGCGTCGCTTGCGGCGTTCTCGCCGCCGAACTGGGGCACCAGCACTGCGCTGTTGGCAATGTAAAAGTTCGCGTAGCTGCCGGCCAGCCGGTCACCCGGCTGGCGCATGTCCTCGCCGGGGGCAAAGTCGTAGGCGGCACAGTCGGCCTCGGTGCACAGGATGGGATGGTCGGGGATGGGCAGCAGCCGCACCTTCAGCCTGCGGCCCGCCGCGTCGGTGGCGGTTTGCAGGTAGTCCAGGCAGGCTTTGGACAGCGGATACTGCGGGTCGTTTGGGTCGTCGGTCCAGGCCAGCACCACCTCGCCGGGGGCGGTAAAGGCGCAGACATTGTCCACGTGCTCGTTGGTCTCGTCCTGATAGATGCCCCGCGGCAGCCACAATACCTTGCGGATGCCGAGATGATCGGCCAGCTTCCGCTCAATTTCCTCCCGGCTCAGCTGCGGGTTGCGCCCGGCGCTCAGCAGGCAGGCCTCGGTGGTCAGCAGGGTGCCCTCGCCGTCCACATGGATGGAACCGCCCTCCAGCACAAAGTCCCCGGCGTCGTAGCAGTCAAGCCCCAGCTTGCCGCACAGGGCGGCCGCCACGGCGTCGTCCTTGTCCCAGCTGGCGTACAGGCCGTCCACTTCGCCGCCCCAGGCGTTGAATTTCCAGCTGACGCCCCGCAGCGTCCTGCCATCCATTACAAAGGTGGGGCCGACGTCCCGCGCCCAGGCGTCGTCGCTCTCGATCTCAAACACCGTCACGCGGGGGATGCCCGCCGCGGCGGTCTGGGCGGCGGCAAGGTCGGCGGCGCCGGCCAGCAGGTAAACGTCCTCGCCTTTTGCGATCTCCCGGATCACATCCAGGAAAGCATTCTGCGCGGCGGAAGGGTCCCGCCCCCAGCTGCCGGGGCGCACCGGCCAGATCAGTACGGTGGCCCGGTGGGGGGCAAACTCGGCGGGCATGGCAAAGCCGTCCGCCGCGGGCAGGGTAGAGAGCAGCGCCATCACGAAAGCCTCCCTTTGAAATCCTCGTAGCCGAACCGGCGCACCACCTCACAGCTGCCGTCCGGGTGCTGCAGGGCGATGTCCGGCAGCGGCATGCCGTTGAAGGTGTTGTTTTTGACCATCGAGTAGATGGCCATGTCCCCAAACACCAGCCGGTCGCCGATGCTGGGCATCCTGTCAAAGCTGTAATCGCCGATCACATCCCCGGCCAGGCAGGTGCGGGCGCCCAGCCGGCAGGTCACGGCCTTCTCGCCCGGCTCGCCCGCGCCGAACAGCGGCGGATGGTAGGGCATCTCCAGCACGTCGGGCATGTGGCAGGCGGCGGAAGCGTCCAGGATCAGGATGGGCATACCGTTTTCCACCACGTCCAGCACGGTGGTGATCAGCGTGCCGGCGTTCAGGGCGATGGCCTCGCCGGGCTCCAGGTAGACCTCCACGCCGTATTTGCCCCGAATGTACAAAATCAGCTGTTCCAGCGCCGCAATGTCGTAACCGGGGCGGGTGATGTGGTGCCCGCCGCCCAGGTTCAGCCATTTTAAGCCGGGCAGAAACCGGCCGAACTTTTCCTCAAAGGCGGCAAAGGTTTCCACCAGCGGGGCGGCGTCCTGCTCGCACAGGGTGTGGAAGTGCAGGCCCTCCACGCCGTCGGGCAGCGCGTCGCCCAGCGCGGCGCGGGGGATGCCCAGCCGCGAGCCAGGGGCGCAGGGATCGTAGATGGCGTGGCCTTCCTGGGTGGAGTGCTCCGGGTTGACCCGCAGCCCCACGCTGACCCCCGCCGCCTGCCACACCGGGCGGTGATGCTCCAGCTGGCGCAGCGAGTTGAAGCTGATATGGTCGCAGATCTTGCACAGCTCCGCCATCTCCCCGTCGGTGTAGGCGGGGCAGAACACATGGTTTTCTTTGCCCAGCTCCTCGTGGGCCAGGCGGGCCTCGTACAGGCCGCTGGCGGTGGCGCCGGACAGGTATTTGGCCACCAGCGGGTAGACCTTAAACATCGAAAAAGCCTTCTGCGCCAGCAGGATGTGGCAGCCGGTGCGCTGTTCCACCCCGTGCAAAATCTCCAGGTTGCGGGTCAGCGCGGCTTCGTCCACCAGGTAGACCGGTGTGCGCAGATCTTCTGCGCGGCAGGTCGCCATGGGGCTTACTCGACGGTGGCGGGATGCTCGTCCACCACCCAGGGCAGGCCGTACTGGTTCAGCATCTCCATGAACGGATCGGGGTCCATCTCCTCCAGGTTAAAGACGCCCGGCTTTTTCCAGGTGCCGTTCACCACCAGGGCGGCGCCGATCATGGCAGGCACGCCGGTGGTGTAGCTGATGGCCTGGCTGCCCAGCTCCTTGTAGCACTCCTGGTGGTCGCAGACGTTGTAGATATAGATGGTCTTTTCCTTGCCGTCCTTGACGCCGGTAAAGATGCAGCCGATGTTGGTCTTGCCCACGGTGCGGGGACCCAGCGAGGCCGGGTCGGGCAGCAGGGCTTTGAGGAACTGGATGGGCACGATCTCGCGGCCCTCGAACATCACCGGGCTGGTGGACAGCATCCCCACGTTTTCCAGGCACTTCATGTGGGTCAGGTAGCTCTGGCCGAAGGTCATAAAGAAGCGGATGCGCTTGACGCCGGGGATGTTTTTGGCCAGCGACTCGATCTCCTCGTGGTGCAAAAGGTACATATCCTTCTCGCCCACCTGGGGGAAGTCGTAGGTGCGGTGGATCTCCATGGGTTTGGTCTCGACCCAGTGGCCGTCCTCCCAGTAGCTGCCGTTGGCCGAGACCTCGCGCAGGTTGATCTCAGGGTTGAAGTTGGTGGCGAAGGGATAGCCGTGGTCGCCGCCGTTGCAGTCCAGGATGTCGATGGTGTGGATCTCGTCAAAATAATGCTTCAGCGCATAGGCCGAGAACACGCTGGTGACGCCGGGATCAAAGCCGGAACCCAGGATCGCGGTCAGGCCGGCGTCCTGGAACTTTTTGCGGTAGGCCCACTGCCAGCTGTAATCGAAGTAGGCGGTAAAGCCCTCCTCCTGGCAGCGTTTTTCGTAGACGGCGCGCCAGGCGGGGTCGTCGGTGTCCTCCGGCTCGTAGTTGGCGGTGTCGATGTAGTCCACGCCGCAGGCCAGGCAGGCGTCCATGATGGTCAGGTCCTGGTAGGGCAGGGCGACGTTCAGCACGGCGTCGGGCTGGCAGCTGTTGATCAGGGCTTTCAGCGCCTCCACGTCGTCGGCGTCCACCTGGGCGGTGGTGACCTTGGTGGCGGTCTTGCCCTCCAGCTTTTCTTTCAGCGCGTCGCACTTGGACAGGGTGCGGCTGGCGATGCACAGCTCAGTGAAAGTTCCGCTGTTCTGGCAGCATTTCTGGATGGCCACCTGGGCGACGCCGCCGCAGCCGATAACAAGCAGTTTGCTCATGGGGATACACTCCTTTTTGGTCAGGTTCAAAGTTTTATAAAAACTTGCGGGTTCAAAGGGCGGAACGGTAAAAAATCAGGAATGCCGGACGGTTCAGCTTTCCTCCTCCTCCAGCAGTTCCTCCACGTACCGCGGCAGCATAAAGGCGCCCCGGTGCAGGTGGGTGGAGTAGTACCAGGTCTTGATGTGCCGCGCATCCCAGCGGGCAGCGTCAAAATCCTTCAGCGGATGGTATTTTTTCGAGGCAAAGCCGAACAGCCAGTAGCCGGCCGGGCAGGTGGGAATGTGCGCCTGGTACACCCGGCTGATGGGGAAGCTGCGGTAGGCCCGCTTGTGCATGGCGCGGCAGGTCTCCTCGTCCTCGTCGTAGAAGGGGCTGCCGTGCTGGTAGACCATGATGCCGTCCTCGTGCAGCGCCTTAAAGCAGCTGCCGTAGAACTCCTTGGTGAACAGCCCGGCCGCGTGGCCCAAGGGGTCGGTGCAGTCGTTGATGATCAGGTCGTAGTCGTCCGACTTGGTGCGCAGGAATTTCAACCCGTCCTCGTAAAAGATGCGCACCCGGCTGTCCCGCAGGCCGCAGGCATTGTCCGGGAAATATTTGCAGCAGACGTCCACAAACAGTTTGTCCGGCTCCACCACGTCGATGACCTCGATCTCGTCATACTGCGAAAGCTCGCGGGCCACGCCGCCGTCGCCGCCGCCCAGGACCAGCACCCGGCGCACGTTGGGGTGCACCGCCATGGGAACGTGGACGATCATCTCGTCGTAGGTGAACTCGTCCTTTTCCGAGAAGATCACGCTGCCGTCCGAGGTCAGAAACCGCCCGAACTCCGGCGAGTCAAACACGTCGATGCGCTGGAAATCGCTCTCGCCGTGGAACAGCTGCTGCTCCACCCGGATGCTCAGCTTGACGTTGTCGGTGTGCAGTTCGCCAAACCAGAAATCCAGATCCTGCATGGTATCACTCCTTTAACACATAGAGGTGCGAAATGTCCGAGCTGGCCGGACCCTGCATCGAGCAGCCCTTTTCCTTGGCAAACTTGATGTAGTCGATGATCTCTTTGGTGATGACCTCGCCCGGCGCCAGGATGGGGATGCCCGGCGGGTAGCACATGACAAACTCGCTGCAGATGCGCCCGGCGGTATGTTCGATGGGCAGGCATTCCTTCTCGGCGTAAAAGGCCTTCTGCGGGGTGGCCGCCACGATGGGGGTGATGTACTCCGAGGTGAACAGGTTGGTCTCCGGCTTGGAGTACAGCCGCTTGATGTCCGCCAAAGCGCCCACCAGGCGCTCGATGTCCTGGATGCGGTCGCCGATGGAGATATAGGCCAGCATGTTGGACAGGTCGCCGAACTCCACCTGGATGTCGTACTCGTCCCGCAAAAGGTCGTAGACCTCGATGCCGGTCAAACCGATGCCGCGGGTGTACACCGCCAGCTTGGTCACGTCAAAGTCGTAGATGCTGCCGCCGTTGATCAGCTCGGAGCCGTAGGCGTAGTAGCCGCCGATCTCGTTGATCTCGCGCCGGGCATACTCGGCCATGTCCACCACGCGGGAGAAGCTCTCGGCCCCGCGCAGCGCCAGGTTGCGGCGGGAAATATCCAGGCTGGCCATCAAGAGATAGCTGGCGCTGGTGGTCTGGGTCAGGTTGATAACGCTGGAGACATAGCCCTCGTCCATGTTGGGGCCAAGCAGCAGGATCGAGCTTTGGGTCAGGCTGCCGCCGGACTTGTGCATCGAAACGGCGGCCATGTCGGCGCCGGCTTTCATGGCGGGGCAGGGCAGGCCGGGGCCAAAATACAGGTGGGTGCCGTGGGCCTCGTCCACCAGGGCCAGCATGTTGTGCTCGTGCGCCAGCTTGACCAGTGCTTTCAGGTCGGAGCAGATGCCGTAATAGGTGGGGTTGTTGATAAAGACGGCCACCGCGTCGGGGTTTGCCTCCATGGCGGCGCGCACGTCCTCCACCTCCATGCCAAGGGGGATGCCCAGCCGTTTGTCCACCTTGGGGTCGATGTAGACCGGGGTGGCGCCGCACAAAACCAGCGCGTTGATGGCGCTTTTGTGCACATTGCGAGGCAGGATGATCTTGTCGCCCGGCTTGCAGGCCGAAAGGACCATCCCCTGCACCGACGAGGTGGTGCCGCCCACCATCAAAAAGGCGTGGGCCGCGCCGAACGCGTCGGCGGCCAGCTCCTCGGCCTCGCGGATGACCGACACCGGGTGGCACAGGTTATCCAGCGGTTTCATCGAGTTGACGTCGATGCCCACGCACTTTTCGCCCAGCAGCTGCACCAGCTCCGGGTTGCCGCGGCCGCGCTTGTGGCCGGGCACGTCAAAGGGCACCACCCGCTGGCGGCGGAAGCGTTCCAGCGCCGTGTAGATCGGCGCCTGCTTTTGGCGTTCCTTGTCCAAAACACATTCCTCCTGCAAAGGGGCCGGGCGGCGCAGAACGCGCCCGGCGCACCTGTCTGGATTTTTTTGAGAAAGCCGGCCCGCGGGCAAAACAAAAGCAGGCAGTGCCCGCGCCTTGGTGCGGCGCGCACTGCCTGCGAAACGACTTACAGGACAAAACACACCCCTGAACAGAGCCTGCAGGGGAGATGCCAGCATCCATGTGCCTGATCCGTACACTTCAGAGTTTTCCGGCGCGCGGGGGATACGCGGCGCGCCTGGCAAATATACTTTCGCTACTCTTATTGACGTTTCACAAGTGGTGTGCGAACGCACGGGAAAAAGGGACCAACTTATAAAATTTGAACCTTCTCGGTCCATCAATAATTGCGGCGCTCTACGCCGCACGCGGCAGCGGCCAGCCCTGTCCGATGAGCTTTAGGCGGTACGCCCGCCCGGCCAAATATATTTGCATGAGAGGTGCCGTGGCAACATCTATGCATAGCACCTTTATTGTAGCATAGATTTGGGGGTTGTCAACAGGTTTCGACGCAGCTGCCGGGGCGGGTTTGCGCCGGGGCGGAAATTTCCCGCACGGACGTTACCCCCGGCCGGCGACATGGGCCAGAAACTCCGGCGTTTTGCTCCAGTATTTGACGCCCCAGTTTTCAAAGTTCCATTCATCCATATAGTCGTTGCATTCGTAATCCACGTAGTACAAGACGCCGCCCTGCAAAATGAAATTGGTGGGGAAGTAGTCGATGTTGGTGTTGGCGGTGTACAAAAGCCGGCACATCTGCCGCACCTGATCCAGACAGGCGGCGGGCAGGCGGTCGTGCAGCACCATGTCATAGACGGTCTCGCCGGCGATGTACTCTTTCACCAGCCGCTCGGCCGCCCGGTCGGCGTCCAGCAGCTTCGGCATGGCGATGCCGATGGCCGACAGCCGCGCATAGTCGTGCAGCTCGGCGGCCAGCTTGTCGCCGAACTGGTAGTATTCGCAGGGCTCGTGGTGGATCTGCTTGACCACCACCGGCTGCCCGTCCCGCCGGGCCAGGTAGGAGTATCCGCCCTTGCCCTTGCCCAGCAGTTTTTGCAGCGTGTATCCCGCGCCGTTCACGGTCACTGTCTCGCCGGCCTGGAAAGGCTGCGCCATATAAATCACCTCAAAGCAGAAGAATCGAAGGATCAGCGGTTTGGTATCTCTATACCACATCCCGCCCCAAAAGTCAAAAAAGGCGGGCAGTGCCCGGCCAGCGGATGCCGGCTTTGGGCGCTGCCCGCCTTTGTGCGGGTGCGTTTTGCGTTACATGCTCTCGTGGAAGGTCCGCGCGATGACCTCCAGCTGCTGCTCGCGGCTCAGGCGGTGGAAGTTGACCGCATAGCCGGACACGCGGATGGTCAGCGAGGGGTACTTCTCCGGGTGGTCCATGGCGTCGATCAGCGTCTCGCGGTGCATGACGTTGACGTTCAGGTGGTGGGCACCCTGGGCAAAGTAGCCGTCCAGCAAAGCCACCAGGTTGGCGCGGCGGACGCCGGCCTCGCGGCCCAGCGCCTCCGGCACGATGGAGAAGGTGTTGGACACGCCGTCCTGGCAGATGTTGCGGTAGGGGATCTTGGCCACGCTGTTCAGCGAGGCCAGCGCGCCGTTTTTGTCGCGGCCGTGCATCGGGTTGGCGCCGGGGGCCAGCGGCTCGCCCAGCTTGCGGCCGTCGGGGGTGGTGCCGGTCTTTTTGCCGTACATCACGTTGCTGGTGATGGTCAGCGCCGACAGCGTGTGGATGGCGCCGCGGTACAGCGGGTGGCGTTTCAGCGCGCCGCTGAAGTAGGTGACGGTATCCACCGCCAGGTCGTCGGCGCGGTCGTCGTCGTTGCCGTACTTGGGGAAGTCGCCCTCGGTGACAAAATCAACGGCGACGCCGTTCTCGTTGCGGACGGGCCTGACCTTGGCGTATTTGATGGCGGACAGGCTGTCCGTCGCCACCGAAAGCCCCGCCACGCCAAAGGCCATCAGCCGCTGCACATGGGTGTCGTGCAGGGCCATCTGGCTGGCCTCGTAGGCGTACTTGTCGTGCATGTAGTGGATGATGTTGTTGGCGTCCACGTACAGCTCGGCCACATAGTCCATGACCTTTTTGTAGTTGGCCCAGACCTTGTCGTAGTCCAGCACCTCGTCGGTAAGGGGGGCGATGCCCGGCACCACCAGCTGGCCGCTCTTTTCGTCCACGCCGCCGTTGATGGCGTACAGCAGGCTCTTGGCCAGGTTGCAGCGGGCGCCGAAGAACTGCATCTGCTTGCCCACCGCCATGGCGGACACGCAGCAGGCGATGGCGTAGTCGTCGCCGTAGACCGGGCGCATCACGTCGTCGTTCTCGTACTGGATCGAGTCGGTGGTGATGGAGATATGGGCGCAGTAATCCTTGAAGGCCCGGGGCAAATGCTCGCTCCACAGCACGGTCAGGTTGGGTTCCGGCGCGGTGCCCAGATTTTCCAGCGTGTGCAGGTAGCGGAAGGAGTTTTTGGTCACCAGCGGCTTGCCGTTGATGCCCATGCCGCCGATGGACTCGGTCACCCAGGTGGGGTCGCCGCCGAACAGCTCGTTATACTCCGGCGTGCGCAGGTGGCGCACCAGCCGCAGCTTGATGATGAACTGGTCCACCAGCTCCTGAGCGCCGGCCTCGTCCAGCAGGCCGTTGTCCAGATCGCGCTGGATGTAGATGTCCAGGAAGGTGGAGGTGCGGCCCAGCGAGGTGGCCGCGCCGTTGTTCTCCTTGATGCCGGCCAGGTAGCCCATGTACAAAGCCTGCACCGCCTGCTGCGCGGTCTGGGCGGGCTTGGAGATGTCCACGCCGTAGCCCGCGGCCATGCGGGTCATCTCTTTCAGCGCCCGGATCTGCATGCTGACGTCCTCGCGCAGGCGGATGCGCTCGTCGTCCATGGCGCCGTCGATGCGGTCCAGGTCGGCCAGCTTGTCCTCGATCAGCCGGTCGGTGCCGTACAGCGCCACCCGGCGGTAGTCGCCGATGATGCGGCCGCGGCCGTAGGCGTCGGGCAGGCCGGTCAGCAGGCCGGCATGGCGGGCGGCGCGCACCCGCTTGGGGTAAGCGTCGAACACGCCCTCGTTGTGGGTCTTGCGGTACTCGCAGAAATGCCGCTCAATGTCCGGGTCCAGCGTGTAGCTGTAGGCTTCCAGGCTCTGCTTGGCCATGCGCACGCCGCCGTACAGGTTGACCATCCGCTTCAGCGGGGCGTCGGTCTGCAGGCCCACGATCACCTCGTTGTCCTTGTCGATGTAGCCGGGGGCAAAGTTGCAGATGCCGCTGATGGTGTGGGTCTCCACGTCCAGCACGCCCCCCTTTTTCAGCTCCTCGGCCAGCAGGGCCTCGCATTTGGACCAGACCTTTCTGGTCCGCTCGGTGGGGCCGGCCAGAAAGCCGGCGTCCCCCTCGTAGAGGGTGTAGTTTTTCTGGATGAAGTTGCGCACGTCGATCTCGCGCTGCCAGTTGCCGGGGGCAAAGCCGTTCCATGCGGTGGGATTCATTGGTCGGACTCCTTTCAATATGCGTGTCTCGCTGTGTGTGGGAACTATGTCAGGGAAAACGGGGCGGGCAAACCGCCTTATCCGTTTTCGGGGAAAAACGTCTGCTGCAGTTCGGCGCAGCGGGCCTTGTCCATGGCGGGCACGCCGGGCAGGGGATCGGGCAGGCCCATCCGCTGATACTTGGGCACGCCCAGCAGGTGGTAGGGCAGAAGCTCCACCTTCTGCACGTTGGCCAGATGGCTGCCGATGTAGGCTTTCAGCCCGGCCATGGCCTGGGGGCTGTCGGTGCGGCCGGGCACCACCACGTGGCGCACCCACACCGGCGTGCCGGCCCGGCGCAGCGCCTGCTGGAAGGCTTCGGTCCCGGCAATGTCCTGCCCGGTCAGTGCCCAGTAGGCGTCCGGCTGCCAGTGCTTGACGTCGTACAAAACCAGGTCGGTCTCGGCCAGGATCTCGTCCAGGCCGGCGTCGGTCAGCGCGGCGGGGCCGACGCCGGCGGTGTCCAGGCAGGTGTGGATGCCCCGCCCGCGGCACAGCCGCAGCGCCTCCAGCAAAAACGCCGGCTGCATCAGCGGTTCGCCGCCGGAAAAGGTCACCCCGCCGCCGCTGCGCTGAAAGTAGGGGATAAAGCGGGCGATCTTGTCCACCAGCTGCCCGGCGGAAAGCTCCTCGCCCCCGGCCGGGGCCCAGGTGTCGGGGTTGTGGCAGAAGCGGCAGCGCAGCCGGCACCCCTGCAAAAACACCACCGTGCGGATGCCCGGTCCGTCCACCAGGCCCATGCTCTCGATGGAATGGATGCGGCCTGCGGTCATGGGGCGGCCTCCTTTCCGGCGGGCGGCGGGCAGGGGGCGGTGTACATCCGCTCCGGCCGGCCGCTCTCGTCATGGACGGTGGTCAAAAACTGCCAGCCGCACCGCTCGTAAAAATCGGTGTGGTCGGTGACCAGATACAGCCGGTCCACGCCCATCCGCGCGGCGTCGCTGCGGATGTGATCCAGCAGCTGCCGGGCCAGCCCCCGGCCCCGGTGGGGCGGCTGCACAAACAGCGCGCACAGGTTGGGGGCCAGGTCGGGCCGGTCGTGAAAGTCGTTTTCGATCAGTCCCGCCCCGGCGGCGATACAGCCGCCGTCCAGCGCCAGGTACCACTGGGGCACCCGGTCGGGCGCCTGCAGGCTGGCGTCGATGCTGGCGCGGTACTCCGCGATGGGGATGCCCCATTTTGCGGCGAACCACTCGGCGGCCGGCCCGGCCAGGTCGGGACACTGGCGCAGCGGGACGATCCGGTATTGCGGCATGGCAGACCCTCCTTTTGGTTGGGGAGAACGATCTTGAAAAGTTCCGCCGGGGCAAAAAGCACAAAAAAACAGCCGCCCCTCTGGAACTTTCGCCCAGACGGTCGGCTTTGCAGCGGCCATGCTCCCTGTGGTATGCTCCACTTCCGTCAGTCGCATGGCCTGATGCCGCCAGTATAGCAGAGCAGGCCGCCGCCGTCAAGGGGAAAGTTTAATCCATAGCGATTATATATGGATTGCCGGCAAAAAGCAAGCCGCGGCGGCTTAGCGGAGTGTGCATAAAAAATACCGCGGCACGATCCGGCAGACAAAGTATACCAGACAGCCGCGGTAAGGTCAAGAGGAAAAGCGGAATATTTTGTTTTCTGGCTTGGTTTTAACACTATATCTGGTGGAGGCGCGTTCCCGGCGGTCAGGTGGCCGGATTGCGGCAGATCTCCTGCCAGCGGCGGGTGGCAGGCGCGCCAAACGGATTGGCAAGTACCGGCCGGCATGCTATACTATTGGTAAGAGAATCCGGAACCAAATGCTCATGTGCCATAAAGTAACACACAAGAATTTGATAGACAGCAGCCCTATTCCGTTAAAAAATTTCTTAGACTTAAAGCAAGAAATATGTTATACTAAAAAGTAAATCTTAGAGGAAGGCGGTGAGCAGATGGCGGGAAAAAGTAAATACACTTTTGAGAGTAAAATCCATATTTATCGGGCAACCAAACGAATGACTCAACAGGAACTTGCTGATTTGGTTGGTGTGTCCCGCCAGACCATCATGCAGCTTGAACGAAACCGTTACAACCCATCTATGCTCTTGGCATATAGCATTGCGAGGGTGTTTGATGTTACGATTGAAGATTTATTTGATTTTAAGGGGGCATAGAAAATGGAGGATTTCTTCTATTCCTTGCTGTCTAATCGACAGGCAACTTTTGTTAATATGGTTATTGGTGTTCTGCTGTTTATAGCTCTTTTGTTTCTGTTCTTCTGTAAGAGCAGCCGAGATGAACGCGGCAGGAAAATTATTGGAAAAGCGAGTATCGTGGCATTGATCTGTTTTGGTATTTGTGCTACGCTATTCAGCCATTATATGCAGTATATTGCTGTTCAGCAATCATTTGGTGGGGAGGTTCTTGTGCTGGACGCATTTTTAGCTGTAAACGCTATTCAGCTCATTTTCAACATAACAGTAATTGTTGAGATAGTAGGAATACTTATTTTAAGGCACAGAGAGTAATCCGTCACATTGTCAAATACAAGTAGCCGTCTTTGGCGGCTATTTATTTCCACTTTGATGTAAAAAATACTTGACATATAGAACGAAATAATATATACTATATGCGTGGAAGTGAACGCTTTAGGTAAATTGCAAGCCGAGAGTCCCGTTTGTATTCCAAAACTCCCGTTTTGTAATTTAAAATCCTGTTTTGTAAGCGAGATTCCCACTTTGTAAATGAAAATCCCGCTTTGTAAGCAAGATTCCCGGATTTT
>DWVD01000003.1 GCA_019120395.1 Candidatus Gemmiger faecigallinarum | reverse complement strand
AGGAGGAGGAGCAGCGCCAGCGCTCGGAACTGGTGGAGGCCAAGCTGGACGAACTGGAGCAGCTGAAACTCCGCCAGCTGGAAAAGCTGGAGACCATCGCCGGCCTGACCCAGGAGGACGCAAAGCAGCTGCTTTTGAACCGGCTGGATCAGGACCTGACCCACGAAAAAGCCATGCGGGTGGCCGCCTACGAGTCCAACCTGAAGGACGAGTGCGATTCCATCGCCAAGGAGCTGATCGGCCAGGCCATCGCCCGCTGCGCGGCCGACGCCACCAGCGAGGCCACGGTCAGCGTGGTGCCGCTGCCCTCCGACGAGATGAAGGGCCGGATCATCGGCCGGGAAGGGCGCAACATCCGCGCCCTGGAGACCGCCACCGGCTGCGACCTGATCATCGACGACACCCCCGAGGCCATCACCCTTTCCAGCTTCGACCAGACCCGCCGGGAGATCGCCCGCATGGCGCTGGAACGCCTGATCGCCGACGGCCGCATCCACCCCGCCCGCATCGAGGAGACGGTGGACAAGTGCCGCCGGGAACTGGAACTGCAGATGAAGCGGGAAGGCGAAAAGGCCGTCATGGACCTGGGCATCCACAGCCTGCACCCCGACCTGGTCAAGCTGATCGGCCGGCTGAAGTTCCGCTCCAGCTACGGTCAGAACGTGCTGAACCACTCGATGGAGGTTGCCTGGCTGGCCGGCCTGATGGCCAGCGAGCTGGGGGTCAACGTCAATATGGCCCGCCGCGCCGGCCTGCTGCATGACATCGGCAAGGCGCTGGACCACGAGATCGAGGGCAGCCACGTGCAGATCGGCGTGGACATCTGCAAGAAATACCGCGAAAACCCGGCCATCATTCATGCGGTGGAGGCCCACCACGGCGACGTGGAGCCCAAGACGCCGCTGGCCTTCATCATCATGGCGGCCGACGCCATCAGCGCTTCCCGCCCCGGCGCCCGCCGCGAAAACATGGAGAGCTATATCAAACGGCTGGAGACGCTGGAAGCGCTGTGCAACGGCTTCGACGGCGTCGAGAGCAGCTATGCGGTGCAGGCCGGCCGCGAGGTGCGCATCCTGGTCCAGCCGGACAAGGTCGGCGACGACCAGGTGGTCCTGCTGGCGCGCAGCATCGCCAAGAAGATCGAGGACGAACTGGACTACCCCGGTCAGATCAAGATCAGCGTCATCCGTGAGAGCCGCGCCACCGAGTACGCCAAGTAAACCGGCGCGGACATTCCGCCCCGGCGGGGCGCGCGGGAAAACCGCACAGAACAAAAGCCACCGGCATCGCCGGTGGCTTTTTGCGTCCGGAAAACTTCCGGTGGAAGATCTTGTGGAAATTTTGCTGTTTTTGCGGTAAATCCTGCTATACATTTGCGCGCGGCATGCTATAATCATAGCTGTGTTTGATCCGGGGCGGCCCCGCCGCACCCGGGAAAAAGGGGAGGGCATCCAAGTATGGCATCGTTTCTTTTGCCGGTGATCTACCTGGCGTTCATCAGCCTGGGTCTGCCGGATTCGCTTCTGGGGTCGGCCTGGCCCACCATGGTGGGGCAGATGGGAGCGGACCTGTCCTGGGCGGGCATCGTCTCCATGATTATTTCGGCCGGCACCATCGTCTCCAGCCTGTGCAGCGAGCGCCTTAACGCCAGGCTGGGCACCGGCGGCGTCACGGCGGCCAGCGTGCTGCTGACTGCGGCGGCGCTGTTCGGGTTTTCCACCTGCACCCGGTTCTGGCAGCTGTGCGTGTGGGCGGTGCCCTACGGCCTGGGCGCCGGCAGCGTGGACGCGGCGCTGAACGCCTACGTCTCGCTGCACTACAAAAGCCGCCACATGAGCTGGCTGCACTGCATGTGGGGCGTGGGCGCCAGCGCGGGTCCCGTCATTATGGGCTGGGCGCTGGCCGGTGGCGGCTGGCAGGGCGGCTACCGCATCATCTCGCTGATCCAGTTCGGCCTTACGGCGGTGCTGCTTTTGAGCCTGCCGCTGTGGAAACGCCCCGGCAAGACCGCCGACGGCGAGGAATTTGTCCCCGAGCACCGCACCATCCCCCAGCTGCTGCGCATGCCCGGCGTGCCCCAGGTGCTGCTGTGCTTTTTCTGCTACTGCGCGCTGGAATCCACCGCCGGCATGTGGGCGGCCAGCTACTGCACGCTGGTGCGGGGCATCGACGCCGGCACCGCGGCCGGCTGGGCCAGCACCTTTTACCTGGGCATCACCATCGGCCGGGGCGTCTGCGGCTTTTTGACCATAAAGATCAACGACCAGAACATGATCCGCCTGGGCCAGGTGCTGATCGCCCTGGGCGTGGTGCTGGTGCTGCTGCCGGCCGGGCAGGGGGTGCTGTTTGCGGGGCTGGTCACCATCGGGTTGGGCTGCGCGCCCGTCTACCCCAGCATCATCCACGAGACCCCCGTCAATTTCGGCCGGGAGGTCAGCCTGGCCATGACCGGCATCCAGATGGCCTTTGCCTATGTGGGCAGCTGCCTGATGCCGCCGCTGTTCGGCCTGCTGGCCCAGTATGTGACGCCGGCGCTGTACCCCTGGTTCCTGGCCGCGCTGCTGGCTTTGATGTTCGTCATGGCCGAAAGCCTGCACCGCCGCACCCGCGAAAAGCGCCGCGCCGTGGAAACCGGCCGGTGACCCCCAGCCCGCCGCGTGCCGCCCGGCAGGCGGGCGCAAATAAAACAACAGCAAAACAGGCGCAGCCCCGCCGCATCCGGTTTTGGCCGGACGCGGCGGGGCTGCGTTGCTTGCTTTGTGCGCGGGGACCGGGCTTTCCGCGGAATAAAATATGCCGGATCTGCGATCGGGGGAACGCGGCGCGGGCCGTTACCCGCGGTAGAGCTTTTTGATCTCCGGGATGGTTTTCCCCTTGGCGCGCAGGGCTTTGATCTCGGCGATGCGGGCCATGCTCTCGGCGCGGCGGTAGCGGCGGGTCAGGTTCTCCTCCGCTTGTTCAAAGGGCAAAAGGCCTTCCTCGGTGTAAAACTTCAGGGTGCTGTACCGCACGCCGGTCAACCGTACCAGTTCGCCGATGGTCACCACTTCTGCCTGCTGGATGACCTCCAGCTTCCTCTGCCGGGACACGGGGATGCCTCAGCAGCCGGCCGAGACCGCCGCGCCGACGGCGGGCAGCGCCATAAAGATGGTCACATAGTCGATCATGTCCTGGATGTTCCGGCCCTCCGGCTGGCGGGAAAGCGCAGCCAAGTGATCGTGCATCTGGCGCAGCTCAAAGGGGGAAAAATATTCTTTCAGGCAGCCGCTTTTGTCCAAAAGCACCGCCACCGCGGCGGCCTCGTCCGAGATGGGGCCGTCCTCCAGCAGCTCGGCGCGCACCATGTCCACCGTATGGCCGATGGCCTCGGTGCGGGGCAGGTAGCGGGTCTGAGAATTGAACAGCCCGCCCTTTGCCTCGTCGGCCAGGCCCGCCGCGCACAGCGACTGCCCCACCGCGGCGGTCAGCTCCGCCATCGGCCGGGCGCTCAGGGAAAAGCTGTACAGGTCCACCAGCTTTTCCAGGCTGAGCGGCTTGTCCCGGTCCAGCCTGGCGTACAGCGGCTGCAGGCAGGCGCACTCGGCAGGCAGCGGCGCGGTGATGCGGATGCGCTTGCCCTCCACCGCAATGCAGCCGGCCAGCCGCAGCTCGATCAGCCCGGCAGCCACCAGGCAGATCTGGCGTTCCTCGGCCAAAAGGGGGAAGGCGCCGCGGCGGTTGACCGCGCAGGCGTAGTAGCTTTGGGTGATGGAAAGATCTTTCATGGGAGCCTCCCTTTGCGCTTGCAGCCGGCCGGCGGTATGGCGGGAAAGACGGCCGCCTGCCAGCTGCTTGCTACTTATTACTTACTACTTACGATTTAAAAATACCATACCGGGGGCGCTCTGTCAACAGGGGGGCAGAAAAAATCGGGGCGGTAGTGCCTGCCGCCCCGCAAAGGGTCTTATATGCCAAAAGGGGCCGGGACCGGCGTTTCAGTTCTGGTCTCGGCTTTTGCCCACCAGCGCGGCCAGCACGCCGAATACCAGGCTGGCCGCCACGCCGCCGGAGGCGGCGGTCAGCCCGCCGGTAAAAATGCCGGGCAGACCGATGGCGTCCACCGCCTTGGCCACCCCCTGCGCCAGCAGGTGGCCAAAGCCCAGCAGCGGCACGCTGGCCCCCGCGCCGGCAAATTCGGCAAGCGGCTGGTACAGGCCCAGCGCGCTCAGCACCACGCCGGCCACCACGTAGCCGGTCAGGATGCGCGCCGGGGTCAGCGCGGTATAGTCGATCAAAAGCTGCCCCACCACACAGATGGCGCCGCCCACCACAAAAGCCCAGAAATACTGCATGGGTCACTCCTCCTTTGCCGTGCTGTCCGGCGCGGCCAGCTCCACCGCATGGGCGATGCCGGGGATGCTTTCCCCCTGCAGGTAGGTGGTCTGGCTCATCAGCGCGCCGGTGGAAAGAAACAGCACCCGCCGCCAGCCGCCCGCCTGCAGCCGGGGTAGCACGTGGGCGCACAGCACCGCCGCGCTGCAGCCCGCGCCGCTTCCGCCCGCCTGCACCTGCTGGGCGTCCACATCGTACAGCAGGCAGCCGCAGTCCTGGTGGTTGTCCAGCGGCAGGCCCTCGCGGCGCATCTGGCTGTGCAGCAGTTCGGAGCCGACCCGTCCCAGGTCGCCGGTAAAAATGGCGTCGTAATCCGACGGGCGGGTGCCGGTATCGGAAAAATGGTGGCACAGCGTGGACACGGCGGCGGGCATCATGGCCGCGCCCATGTTGTTGATGTCGTGTACCTCGTAATCCTGCACCCTTCCAAACGTCACGCTGCGCACCGGCACGCCGCCGTCGCCCGCCCCGCCCGGCGACACGATGCATGCCCCGGCGGCGGTGGCGGTCCACTGGGCGGTGGTGGTGCGCTTGCCGCCGTAGTCCAGTGGGGTGCGGAACTGGCGCTCCGCCGCGCAGAAATGGCTGCTGGTAAAGGCCAGGGCCTGCCCCGCGTAGCCTGCCGCGGCCATGCAGGCGGCCAGGGCCAGGCCCTCGGCCATGGTGCTGCAGGCGCCGTACAGCCCGGCGTAGGGGGCGCCCACCGCCCGCATGGTGTAGTTGCTGGCGGTGCACTGCGCCTGCAGGTCGCCCGCAAAGGCCAGGTCCACCTGGTCCTGGTCCAGGCCGGCCTTTTGCAGGCAGCGGGCGATGCATTTCTGCTGCAGCAGGCTTTCGGCCTTTTCCCACTGGCCGCACTGGAAGGAAGCGTCGGGGAACAGCAGGTCAAAACCGTCTGCCAGGGGGCCTTCGCTCTCCTTTTTGCCGCCCGCCGACGCCCACGCCCGCACCACCGGCGGGGTGGGAAAGATCAGGGTGTCGCCGTTTCGCACCGGCATGGACAATGCCTCCTTTTCAGAGCAAAACAAAAACAGGGCGCCGGTGCTGCGCGGTCCTGCAGGAAAACAAAAGGACGGCATCCGCCGCGCTGCTGCGCAGCACTTTGGGAAGGCTTTGTTTTCTTGCGGTACGCGCGCTTTTCCGGTACCCTGTTAGTTTGCCGTGCCGGGCGGCGGTTATGCATGGCGCCCGGGGAGGTCTGCGGCGGCGCGGTCCCCGCGCCGGTAAAGCGCCAGCGCCGCCAGCACCGTGACGCACTCGGTGACCGGGAAGGTCAGCCAGACGGCGGTCAGCCCGAAAAAGCGCAGGACCCAGGCCAGCGGCACCAGCAGGACGACCTGCCGCAGGATGGTGACGAACAGGCTGGCCCTGCCCCGGTCAACGCCCTGGAAATAGACGGTGAGCATCATCGAAAAGCTGGCGGGCACAAAGCTCAGTGAGATGATGCGCAGCGCCGGGACGCCGATGGCCAGGATGCCCTCGGTGGCGGAAAACAGGGCCAGCAGCGCCCCGGGCGCTGCCAGGAATACCGCGGTGGCGACGACCATTACGCAGAACGACCCGGCGATGGAGCAGACCAGCGTCTGCCGCACCCGACGGTGATCGCGGGCGCCGTAATTGTAGCTGAGCACCGGCACGACCACCTGCTGCAGCCCCATCAGCGGGATAAAAAAGAAGGTCTGCAGCTTGTAATAGATGCCCAGCACGGTCACGGCGTCCTCGGTGAACTGTTTCAGGATCAGGTTCAGCCCGATGATGTAGATGGTGTTCAGCGACTGCATGACGATGGAGGGCAGGCCGCTCTGGTAGATATGGACGCAGTGTCTCAGCCGCAGGCGTCCCCCGAACCCGCAGCTGCGCCAGACGGCGGCCAGCGTGATGAACATGGCCGCCCACTGCCCGGCCACCGTGGCGATGGCCGCGCCGGCAATGCCCAGCCGCGGCGCGCCGAACAGGCCGAAGATCAAAACCGGGTCAAGAAGGATGTTGACGACGGCGCCGGTGACCTGCGCCAGCATGGGCACCACCATGTTGCCCTTGGCCTGCAGCAGCCTGGTGCAGTTGGATTCCACAAACAGACCCAGCGACCCTGCAAACACGATGCGGGCATACTGCATGCCCAGCGCGCGGACGGCCGCCTGGTCCGAGCTGATCCGGTAATAGCCGTCCAGCAACAGCAGCCCCGCGCCGACAAATACCGCAAAGTTAAAGACCCCCAGCAGCAGGCCGCTTTTGATCACATCCTGCTGGCCGGCGGTGTCGCCGCTGCCGTCCATCCGGGCGACCAGCAGGTTCAGGCCGGTGCCGGTCCCGGTGCCCAGCGCCGTCATCAGCAGCTGGAGCGGAAAGATCAGCGAAAGCGCCGTCAGCCCTTCCGTCGAATACTGCGCCACAAAATAACTGTCCACAATGTTGTAGACGGATTGGATCAGCAGCGCCAGCATCACCGGCGGCGACAATTTCAGCAGCAGTTTTGCCACAGGCATATCTGCCATGGGCGGTTCCCCCTTTTGCATTTTTTGCGGAATGGTTCCAGCATAAAGGGTGAAGCAGCTACACGGTCAAGCCCTGCGGCGACTTTTTCCGGCAGATCACGGCAAAAGATGGGCGCGGACCTCGCAGGTGTAATCGTCCAGATAGGGGAACAGCTGCAGGCCCAGCTCCTCTGCATAGACCAGGTCGGCCTGCCTGCCGCTGCGCTCCAGCCAGTTTAGCAGCGGCGTAAAGTCGGCCTTTTCGTCCCGGATGCGCACCGTGCACACCGCATAGCTGCCCGCCGGCAGCAGATAGCGGTTTTCGGGCGGGACGCGGTCAAAATCGGTCTGGACGGATTTCATGTATTCCCGCTCTTTGACCACCCGGCCCTGCGGCAGGGCGGCCGGGTTCAGCACATAGCCGTACCGGCGGCGGATGGTGGGGGAGCTGCGCAGCTGCTCCCGGGCGGCGGCCTGCAGGTTGGCGTGGTAGGCCTTGCCCGGCGCGCCGGCCAGCACCATCTCCTGCGGAAGCTGTTTCAGCAGCACCGGCGAGGGGCCTTTCAGGCTTTCGATGCGCCGGCTTTCCTCGCTGTACCACAGGATGTCGTCCGCCACGCGGCGGTAGTAGTCGCTGCGGCGCAGAGCTTCCTGCCGGTACTCCATCAGCAGTTCCACGATGCGGGCGTTGTCGTGCAGCGCAAGGATCTGCCGCACCAGGTCCAGCGGGATGTCCAGCTTGCGGCAGGTGGTGATGATGTCCAGCTGCCACAGGTTGCGCAGCGAATAATAGCGGTACTGGTTTTCCGGGTCGATATGGTCGGGCACCAGCAGGCCGATCCTGTCGTAAAAATGCAGGGTGTCTTTCGAGATGCCGGTGGCCCGGCTGACCTCGCCGATGCGGTAATAGGTAGAAGCCAAAAAAGTCCAGCCTTTCTAAAACAGTGTCTATGCAGGGATGGCCGCGCCTGGCGCGCGGCCGCGGTCAGAATTTGCCCGACACCCAGTACAGGATGCCCCACACCCAGGACGCCAGCGTGCCGAAGGCGATCACCGGGCCGGCGATGACAAAGATCTTGGCCCCAACGCCGGTCACCCAGCCCTCGGCCTTGAACTCCACCGCCGGGCTGACCACCGAGTTGGCAAACCCCGTGATGGGCACCAGCGTGCCGGCGCCGGCCCTGGCGCCCAGCTTTTGGTACCAGCCCGCCACCGTGGCCGCGGCGGACAGAAAGATCAGCGAGATGCTGGTCAGCGTTCCGGCCAGTTCGGCGTCGTACCACTGCAGCCAGAACTGGCGCAGGCACTCGCCCAGCAGGCAGATGGCGCCGCCCACAAAAAAAGCCCACAGGCAGTCTTTCAGCACAGGGGAGTGGGGCGTGGCGTTCCGGGTCATTTCAGCGTAACGTTTGGGGTCCAGTTTCATGGCAGAACATCCTTTCCGGTGCAGGGGTCAGCGGCCGCACGCGCCGGCGGGGCAAAACCGCCGGCGCGGCGCCTGCGTTACGCTTACTATGCCCTTATCCGCCGAAAAATATCACGTTGCCCCGGTAATACGGTTCCGGCACCATGGCGCGGTACAGCGCTTCCAGGTCGGCGCGAAGCTCGGCGTCCGGCTCAAAGCCGCCGCAGGGCAGGGCGTAGATCTGGTACCGCACCCCGAACAGCAGGCTTTCCATGGCGGTGGCCCGGGCGCCCGCCCGCAGATAAAACCCGATGCGCCGCCGTGCTGCGGCCGGATCGGGGGCAAGGGCCGGGTGTTCGCACTCGATGATCAGCGTCTGTTTGCGGGGCGCATAGTAAGCGGCCAAAGCCTGCAGCGCCTGCGTACCCACGCCGCCGCCCCGCAGCCCCGGCAGCACCGCAAAATAGTCCAGCAGCGCGCCGCGGCGTTCCCCTAGCACCGTCTGCCAGGCATAGGCGGCCAGCGCGCCGTCCTGATACAGCGCCAGCGGCTCGTACAGGCCCCGGCGCATCAGATCCTGCACCGAGGAAAACGGTTTCAGCTCGCTGGGCGGAAAATCCCGCTCCATATAGCTGCGGTAGATCTGTTCGGCCTCCCTCTCTTGCAGCAGGCGGATCTCCATGGCCGAAGCCCCCTTTCTTGAAAAAGCCGTTTTCCGGCCGGTCCTGCGTTTCCATACATGCCTATTTTACAGTATAGCAGCGGAAGCTGCAAATGTGCGCGGGGCAAAACGGCGCGCGCCACTGTACACGCCGCGCCCCTATCGTGTATAATAGAAAAACAGAACCGGAAAAATCTGACAGGGGGACGCCCCCACGGAGGAACACCCATGGAATGGACCGACATCCGCATCACCGTGCCGCAGCAGTACGCAGCCACCGCCGAGGCGGTGGCCACGATGGTCTCCAACGGCGGCATTTACATTGAAGATTACAGCGACCTGGAACAGCAGGCCTGGGAGATCGCCCACGTGGACCTGATCGAGCAGGAACTGTTGGACAAGCCTCGGGACATTGTCATCGTGCACATGTACCTGGCCCCTGACGAGAACCCCGCCGAGATCCTGCCGCTGTTCCGGGAGCGCCTGGACGCGGCCGGGGTGGAGTACACGCTGGACACCGCCGGCGTGGAGCAGGAGGACTGGCAGAACGCCTGGAAGAAGTATTACCACGCCATGGACATCGGCAGCCGGCTGGCCATCGTGCCGGGGTGGGAGACCTATGACACCGACCGCATCCAGATCACCATGGACCCCGGCCTGGCCTTTGGCACCGGCACCCACGAGACCACCGCCCTCTGCCTGGAACTTTTGGACGATCTGGTGCAGGGAGGCGAGCGGGTGCTGGACGTGGGCACCGGTTCCGGCATTTTGGCCATCGCGGCGCTGAAACTGGGCGCCCGCGAGGCCGACGGCGTGGACATCGACCCCATGTGCGTGCGCACCGCCGGCGAGAACGCGGCGCGCAACGGCGTGGACGACCGGTTCCGGGTGCTGGTGGGCGATCTGTCCGACAAAGCCGAGGGCGTCTACGACATCATCACCGCCAACATCGTGGCGGCGGCCATCCTGTCGCTGGCGCCGGCGGTGCCCGCCCTGATGGCTCCGGGGGCGAAATTTATCTGCTCCGGCATCATCGACGAACGCAGGGACGAAGTGCTGGCCGGCCTGCAGGCCAACGGCCTGCGCCCCGTCGAAGTCCGGGAAAAGCGCGGCTGGGTGTGCATCCTGTGCGAGAAGGCCTGAAGCCGCCCGCCCCGCGGGGAAAATTTTTGCGCATCGCCCCGCAATTTCGCCTCGATTCGCAGCGCAAACCGTATAAAATGTAACAGGCGGCGCAAAATCCATTGCTTTGCCCCGGTTCCCGGCGGAACCTGCGGCGGCGCGCCGCCTGTGCCCACAGGAGGGAACCCGCCTTGCCCCATCGCTATTTTACCACCCGCATCGCCGGCGGCCGGGCCGAGCTGACCGGCGCCGACGCCCACCATCTGGCCGACGTGATGCGCGCCCGGCCGGGCGATACCGTGATCCTTTGCGACGCCGAAGCCGTCGAGTATACCGGCACCGTCACCGCCATCGAGCCGGGGCGGGTGGAGTTTTCGGTCACCGAAGGCTGCCCCAGCGCCGCCGAACCCTCGGTGGAAGTGACGCTCTACGCAGGCTACCCCAAGCAGGGCAAGCTGGAGGAGATCGTCCGCCACAGCGTCGAGCTGGGGGTGCGCCGGGTGGTGCCGTTTTTCAGCCGCTACTGCGTGGCCGCTCCCAAAAAGGAGGAGGTCAAGCGGGAACGCTACAACCGCATCGCCGCCGAGGCCGCCAAGCAGTGCGGCCGGGGCATTTTGCCCGAAGTGGCGCTGCCGCTGCCCGACTTTGCCGCCGTCTGCCGCCAGCTGCAGGACTATGACCTGGCGCTGTTCTTTTACGAGTGCGGCGGCGTGCCGCTGCGCAGCCTGCTGCCCGGCGGCGGCGCGCCGCCCCGGCGCATCGCCCTGATCACCGGCAGCGAGGGCGGCTTCTCGCCCGAGGAGGCGGCGGCCGCCGCGGCCGCCGGGGCCAGGACGGTGGGCCTTGGCCCACGCATCCTGCGCTGCGAGACGGCGCCGCTGGCAGTGCTGGCCGCCGTGATGACGCTGACCGGGAACCTGGAATGACCCCGCCCGGACTGGATAAAAGCCCGGGATCGTCCGCCCCCGGCGGACGCAGGACCTGCAAAAGGCGGAAAATGGCGCGTGAACGCTGAAAAGCTGGATCGCGCATCCCGGCCGGGCGCTGTACAAGGTATTTTTGTCTCCAATTTTTTACAGGTTGGACGTTGTATTCCCCGGCGGGGTCGGGTATAATAAGGGTACTTTACCGGTTCCCGGCAACAGGGCCGGGCGTCCGCCGCGCCGGCGGACCGGCAGCGCCCGGGCAGCCCCGGATGCCGCCGGAGGGCCGGGCGGGCAAAATGCAAGGGAGGTTCACCACCATGATGAAGAAATCTACGTTCGGTGCGGTTCTGCTGTTCCTGGCCGCGGCGGTCGGCATGCTGACGGCGGTGGCGCTGTATCTGCGCCGCCGCGAGAAGGAGCTGGACGAGTACGAGAAGCTGCTGTTCAGCGACGAGTTTGAGGACGGGGCAGAGGA